>NZ_JBDOQV010000005.1:0-386592 GCF_039839345.1 Roseovarius sp. CAU 1744
CCCTCCGCAATCGCAACCTCCAGATACGCCGGCTCACACCCGTCCAGACATATCGCAACCGCACAAACCTTCGGCACCGGATACACCCGATCATTCGCAAATATCGGCTTCTGTATGTTCATTCCCGTTCCTCTTTCTCAAGCAGCCAGTTTGGCGCGTTCATCCAGTGCCGCCTGCGGCGGCGCAGCATCGTTGACCCCCATTTCCGAAAGGGTTTCGGCGGCGGCGGCCACGACCTGCCGCATCACGTTTTCGTCCATCTGCCCGATACAGCCGATGCGGAAACTGTCCACCACGGTCAGCTTGCCGGGATAGATGATGAACCCCCTGGCCTTCATCAGTTCGTAGAATTTCGAGAATTCGAAACCGGCCGCGGCCGGGCAGAAGAAGGTCACGATGATCGGGCTCAGCCAGCGATCCCTGAGCAATGTCTCGAAGCCCAGATCGCGCATGCCGCTTACCATCACATCGCGGTTCTGCGCATAGCGCGCGCCCCGCCCGGCGACACCCCCCTCGGCCTCGTGCGCCTTCAGCGCCTCGAGAAAGGCCGCGACCACATGGGTCGGCGGGGTGAAACGCCACTGGCCGGTCTTTTCCATATGCGCCCATTGGGCGTGAACATCCAGGCTGAGCGAATGGCTGTTGCCTTTTGCCGCCGCCAGCTCGGACTTGCGGGCAATGACGAAGCCGAAGCCCGGCACGCCCTCGATACATTTGTTGGCGGAACTCACCATCGCCTCGTAGCGCACCTGCGCCACTTCCAGCGGGATCGCCCCGAAGGCCGACATGGAATCGACCAGCAGCTTGCGGCCCGCGGCATAGGTGACTTCGGAGATTTCCTCGACCGGGTTCAGGATGCCCGAACTGGTTTCGCAATGGATCGCCACCACATGGGTGATCGCCGGATCATCGGCAAGAATTCGGGCCACCTCGTCGCCACGTGGCGGCAGGTAATCGCCCTTGTCCAGAACGATATGGTCGCGCCCAAGATATTTCATCGTCAGCGCCGAACGCTGCCCATAGGCGCCGTTGGCCAGCACCAGCGCCTTGCCGTCGCGGGGGACGAAGCTGCCCAGCATCGCCTCGACCGCGAAAGAGCCGCTGCCCTGCATCGGCACGCAGTCGAATTCCTCTGCCCCCGGCCCAAGCAGGGCCAGCAGCCGGGATCGCATCTCGCGGGTCATGGCGCGGAAATCATCATCCCAGCTGCCCCAGTCACGCAGCATCGCCTGTTTTACCGGATAGGACGTGGTCAGCGGCCCCGGCGTCAGCAGGTAGGGTTCGCCCAGTTCGGGAGGGGTGATTGCGGTCCGGGGGGTCGTCATCTTCAGCCTCCTAATCGGCATCTTGCATTCACCATTGCAGGATTTCTTTCCATATGTGAAATTGCAAATAACGATTGATCCATAAGCAGCACCAATACATTTTCCGAGGGCCCATTCATGCGCCACAGCCAGTTGAAAGCATTCCACTACGTCGCCCTGCATGGCGGGTTTTCGCGCGCGGCCGAAGCGCTGTTCCTGACCCAGCCCGCGATCTCGGAACAGGTGCGCAAGCTGGAGCAGGATCATGACGTGCTGCTGTTTCACCGCGAACGCAAGCGGGTCCAATTGACCGGGGCCGGCGAACGCCTGTTTCGCCTGACCAAGCATTATTTCGAGATCGAGGAGCAGATCGGCGAATACATGTCGGAAACCCGCGCCGCCGTGGACGGGTCGCTGCGCATCATTGCGGATTCCGCCCATCACGTGACGGACATCCTCAGCGCCTTCCGCCAGCGATATCCCAATGTCAGGGTATCGCTGCGCACCGGAAACTCGGACGAGGTGATTGAAGAGCTGCGCGCCTTCAACGCCGAGGTGGGCGTTGCCGGCAGCCTGACACCGGGGCGCGACATGGACACGCTCAGCCTGGGCGATACGCCTATCGTGGCCTTCGCGGCGAAAGGGCTGTTGCCGAAGGGCACGTCCAGCATCACCCTGCGCGAGTTGGCGGACCTGCCGCTGATCTTTCGCGAAACCGGTTCAAAGACGCGGCAGAAGCTGGAGGAGGAGGCCGCGAAACAGGGGCTGTACCTGACCCCGGCAATCGAGGCCGAAGGACGTGAGGCGGTGCGCGAGGTCGTGGCCTCGGGGGCCGGCGTCGGGTTTGTCTCGCAGGCCGAGTTCGGCCATGACGAAAGGCTGGTTCAGATCGCGTTGAAGGACACGGATCTGCGCATGGGCGAATCCATCCTGCACCTGTCGCAGCGCCGCGAGGTCAAGGTGATCCGCGCTTTCATGGACTTCGCCCGGGCGCGATCCGGCTGAGCCTAGTCCTGGTCACTCTCCGACATTGTCTCGATCAGCCGTGTCTCAAGCAGCTGACCACCGCGATAGAGGATCGGATAGCTGACAGACGCGATATGGCTGTTGATCTCGCGCAGGGCGCGCACCACCTCAAGATGAATATCGCTGGAATCGAAGCTGGTCTGGGTTCCTTCCGTCAGCCGCTTCAGGTGCTTCTTCCGGCTTGACCGCTCAAGCCGCGTCATTTCCGACTTTTCTTCCAGCAGCAGGCGTGCGCTTTCCAGATCGTCCGAAATCAGGACATTCGACGCCAGGGTCATGTTGGCCATCATCCGTTCGTGAATGTCGGTCAGCTCCTGGTGTCCAGCCTTGGAAAACTGAATGCCTTTCTGCGATTTTTCCTCGGCCAGCGGCAGGATCAGCTTGACCACCAGATCGCCCACGGTTTCCAGCGCGATGGCGTATTCCGTCAATTCGCGCGCACGTTTCTTTTCCTGTTTGGTGGCAGCATCGGCCGGAAAATCCGCCACGAACCGGCGGATACCGTCCAGGCCATCGTTGACGATCGTATCGCGGGCGGTGATGGCATTGGCCTGGTTTTTTTCGTAGGTGCCGAAGAAATCCATGATCGGCGCGGCCATTCCCTCGACGATCTGCGCCATGCGCAGAACCTCCCGTTTCAGGTTCGCAAGCGCGAGGCTGGGGCTCTTGAGCGACGCCTCGTCCAGGACCGACCGGTGCAGCTGCGGCAGATCCTCCTGCTGCACGTCGGCGGCGGGCAGGAAGCTCTGCACCGGGCGCTCCAGCAGACGGCAGAACGGCAGGGTCAACAACAGGAGGGCGTTGAACGCGAGATGCGCGTTTATCAAGGTCTGCTGCTCGCCCATCCAGGCCAGATAGGGCAGCACCGGCAACCGGTTGACCACCAGGAGCGCCACGATCGCCCCACTTCCGCGGATCACGAAATTGGCTACCGGCACGCGGCGCGCGACCGGACCCATGTTGCGCGTCAGCCAGACCGGGATGATCGCGCTGCCAAGATTTGCCCCCAGCACGAGCGAGACGCCCGCCGCCACCGGAATGGCATCAATCGCCACCAGTGTCACGCACATCAGGATGACCGCGACGCTGGAATGCATCACCCAGGCCAGCACCGCGCCGACGATGAAGGCGGTGACGAAATCGCGTTCAAGATAACCCGCGATGGAAGGCAGGAAGGCGCTGTCGCGGATCGGGTCCATGGTTTCGCGCAGGAACCGCAGCGAGATCAGGATGAAGGCGACCCCCAGGATGATACGGCCCGCCTGTTTCAGCTTGCGGCCATCGGACTTGATGAAGAACCCGCCCCCCAGCGCCAGCAGGAACGGTACCAGCCATTCCAGTTTGAACGACAGGATCTGGATCAGCAGGGCCGAGCCCAGATCCGCCCCCAGCACCACGGCCAGCCCGGCCGGAAAGGCGAGGGTGCCGGTGCCGAAGAACCCCGCGACCAACAGGCCCACGGCGGCGGAACTTTGCAGCACCACCGCCAGCACCAGACCGGTCGCCGCCGAACTTACGGGCGAGCCGGCGGTGGTGACGACCCGGCGGAACGATGCGCCGAAGGCCCGTTCAATCCCGGTCCGCACCATGCGCACGGCATAGAGAAGCAACATCGTTGCCCCCATCAGCTGCACCAGGAAATAGAGTATGGTCATTCAAGGGCCCCTGTTGCTGTCACCGGGACAGGTGTGATCGGCGCCGTCAGCATGTCGCCGCCTCAGGCACTACCGTCACCACATTGATCTGCCAGGCGTCGAAACTGGCCGAAAATTCCTTGCCCGGCGCCCTGTCCGTGACAACGGTATCCACATCCCCGCCATCACACATCACCAGCGGGGCCGGCTGGCCGAATTTCTGGTGATCGGCCACCACGATCGCGTGACAGGCCTGCGCAATGACTGTCCGGGCAAGGGCCGCTTCGCTTGGGGCCGACAGCAGGAACCCGGTCACCGGATCAATCCCGTCCACGCTGAACACGGCGAAATCGAACCGGAACCCCTGTACATAAGCCTCGGTTTCCTGCCCGAACGTGCCCCATTCCGTCTCGCGCAGTTCTCCGCCCGCCAGAAAAACGCGGTTACCGCGCCGTTTGGCAAGCGACTGCGCTACGTTCAACGAGTTGGACACGACAAAGAGGTTCTCATGCTTGCGCAGGGCATGGGCCACGAACGCGGTCGTCGATCCGACATCCAGGAACACGCTGGCACCGTCCGGAATCAGCCGTGCCGCGGCCCGCGCGATCCGGGCTTTTTCGTCGGATCGCTGCCCGAGCCGCGAAAACACACCCGCCCCCGCATGCGCCTCGGGCAGGTAGGCGCCCCCGTGGACCCGGCGCACAAGGTCGGCCTTGGCCAGGGCCTTGGTGCTGCGGCGCACGGTTTCCTCGGACACACCCAGCAATTCGGCGATGTTCGAGTTGCGCGCCGACCCGCCCAGACGGCGCAGTGCATCCAGAACTTCCATCTCGCGGTGATTGCTTGTGTGCTTGTTGGGTTTTTGCATGAATTACTCTCTTAAACGGTCAAAAAACCACAAATACGGTCAACTGTCCATATCCACGGCATATTTCTTGTCGTGGCTACCTGTCCGATAATTGTTGCACTCCTGAAGCAAATGGCTTCTAGCTTCACGCCCGACACCGAACGCCCAACCCCGAGGCCCTGATGAAGAACCTGCAAAAAGTCATCGACGGCATTTCAGTACCTGTCATGGTGCTGGACAACGATCTGCATATATCGATCGCGAACAAGGCGGCCTTTGCCTGTTTCAGCGAGCTCAAGACAGGCGCCGGGCTGGAGAGGCTGGGCGATATCGACTGCGATATTGACACGCTCCTGGGCGAGACCCTGGCCAACCGTGGCTCTGCTTCGATCACCATCGTGACCGACGAGACCTTCCAGCGAGAGTTTCTGGTGTCGGTGGCAACGGTTGCCGATCTCGCGGATTTCCCCGAGCCGACCCTCGTGGTGACCTTCGAAGATCAGACCCCCCTGCGCGTGGCCAAATCCATGCGCAGCGATTTTGTTGCCAACGTGTCACATGAAATTCGCTCGCCGCTGACGGCAATCTCGGGATTTGTCGAGACCCTTCAGGGAGATGCCAGCGACGACCCGGAGGCGCGCAAGCTGTTTCTGGAGCTGATGGAAAAAGAGGTTGCACGGATGACCAACCTGGTCTCGGACCTCCTGTCGCTCTCCAAGGTCGAGGCCAAGGAACGCCGTGCCCCCAAGAATCCGCTGGATCTGAACCAGGTGATTGACCAGGCGGTCGAATCGGTCGCCTCGCTCGCGCGGAAACGCGGCAAGGCGCTTGAATGTCAGGTCGCACCGTCCCTGCCCTCGATCCGGGGCAAGCGTGACGATCTGGCACGCGCGCTGATAAACCTGCTTGAAAACGCGATCAATTACAGCCGTGAAACCGGTAAGATCACCCTGGCCGCCGGGCTGGCACCCGAGGACAACCCCCTGGGCACCGAGGCCGTGCATGTTTCCGTCAGGGACGAAGGCGAAGGCATCCCCGCCAATGAAATCCCGCGTCTGACCGAACGGTTTTACCGCGTGGACAAGAGCCGCTCGCGCAATGTCGGCGGAACAGGGCTGGGGCTGGCGATCGTCAAGCACATCCTTGTGCGCCACCGCGGCGTCCTGACCATCGAAAGCACCGTTGGCAAGGGTTCGACATTCACCGCATACCTGCCCGTCGCTGCACTGCAGAAAACTTAACGCTGTCACCAAACTGTTACAGAATCGTCGTAATCGTGTTTCACGCGCCGCCCACACAGGCGCCGTCCCAGCCGGGGCCTATGAGACACGTTAAGGAGACATCATGTCTGTTCGCCTGAAAACACTTGCAGCCACCACCGTGTTGACCGCTGCCATCGCCGCGCCTGCCATTGCGCGCGATCAGATCAACATCGTCGGTTCGTCAACCGTATTCCCGTTCTCGACCACCGTAGCCGAGCGATTCGGCAAAACCACCGATTTCAACACCCCGATCGTTGAAAGCACCGGTTCGGGCGGCGGTCTGAAACTGTTCTGCTCGGGTGCCGGCATCGACACGCCCGATATCACCAACGCCTCGCGCCGCATCAAGTCGTCCGAAGTCGAACTTTGCGCCGAAAACGGCGTCAAGGACATCGTCGAAGTCAAGATCGGCTTTGACGGCATCGTCATGGCCAACTCGCTGAACAGCGAGAATGTTGAAATGACCCTGCAAGACGTCTTCCTGGCGCTTGCCAAGGACGTTCCCAACGGCGAAGGCGAAACCCAGCCCAACCCCTACACCATGTGGAACGAGATCAACCCCGACCTGCCGGCGGTGAAGATCGAGGTTCTGGGACCGCCCCCGACATCGGGAACCCGCGACGCCTTTGCCGAGCTGGCCCTGGAAGGCGGCTGCAAGACCTTCGACTGGATCAAAGCCCTGAAGAAGGAAGACAAGAACGCCTACAAGGCGCTGTGCCACACCGTTCGTGAAGACGGCGCCTATATCGAAGCCGGCGAAAACGACAACCTGATCGTTCAGAAACTCGAAGCCAATCCCGACGCCTTCGGTGTCTTCGGCTTCAGCTTCCTCGAGCAGAACAGCGACAAGGTTCAGGGCTCGATCATCGACGGCGTTGCGCCCGAGTTCGAACTGATCGCTGCCGGCGATTATCCGATCGCCCGTTCGCTTTACTTCTACGTCAAGAAAGATCACATCGGCCAGGTGCCGGGCATCGAGGAATTCCTGGCTGAATTCACCTCGGAAGACGCCTGGGGCGACGAAGGCTACCTGACTGACAAGGGCCTGATCCCGCTTGGCGAAGAAGAGCGTCAGGAATGGGCCGACAAGGTCAAGTCGCTGTCGCCGCTCAGCATGTAAGACTTCCTGCTTCCGGCCCGGATGGATTTTCCGGGCCGGAACACCGCTGCCAAATATCCAAAAGAGAGCATGCCCATGCCTGACGGGACGTTGATCATCACCCGGTCGGACCGGCCACGCTGGCGCGACAACATCATCATCGGGATCATGGCCGCCGCCGCCGGTGTGGCTATTCTGGTAACGCTTGGCATCGTGTTGTCCCTGGTTTTCGAAACCCTTCTTTTCCTTGAAAAAGTTCCGCTGAGAAATTTCCTTTTCGGCCTGGAATGGAGCCCCCAGACCGCGATCCGCGCGGACCAGGTGGGCGCCGAGGGAAGTTTTGGGGTTCTCCCGCTTATCAACGGCACGCTGCTTATCAGCGCCATTGCCATGGCCGTCGCCACGCCGCTGGGGCTGACATCGGCCATCTACCTTTCGGAATACGCCAGCAAGCGCGCCCGCGACTGGGTCAAGCCGGGCCTCGAGATCCTGGCCGGTATCCCCACCGTGGTTTACGGCTTTTTCGCCGCGCTGACCGTCGCGCCCTTCATCCGCATGACCGGAGGCCAGTTCGGGCTCGAGGTCGCGTCGGAAAGCGCCCTGGCCGCCGGGATCGTGATGGGCATCATGATCGTGCCGCTGATCTCGTCGCTGTCGGACGATGTGATCAACGCCGTACCGCAATCGCTACGCGACGCATCGCTTGGCATGGGCGCCACCCATTCCGAGACCATCCGCAAAGTTATCATGCCCGCCGCCCTGCCCGGCATCGCAGGTTCGCTGCTGCTGGCCACGTCGCGCGCCATCGGCGAAACGATGATCGTGCTGATGGCCGCCGGGCTTGCCGCGCAGCTGACCCTCAACCCGTTCGAGGCGGTGACCACCATCACCGTCCAGATCGTCGCCCTGCTGACCGGCGACCAGGAATTCGACAGCGCCAAGACATTGTCGGCATTCGCGCTTGGTCTGCTGCTCTTTGTTCTGACGCTGATCATGAACGTCATCGCCCTCAGGATCGTCAAGAAGTACCGGGAACAATATGATTAACTTCACACAACAGGCAGGCTTCGGCCTGCGCCGCCGCCAGAGGGCCGAAACCCGTTTCCAATGGGCCGGGCGTGGTGCGATCATCATATCCCTGGCCTTTCTTGTCACCTTGTTCGCATCGATCATCAGCAACGGTTTGGGGGTCGTCTGGCAATCGCAGATCGCCGTGACGGTTGACCTGGGGCCGGACGAGGTTGATCCCGAGGATATCGGCGGCGCGAGCTTCAACAGCATCGTCAAGAAGGGGCTGCGCGATGCCTTCCCCGAAGTCGAAAAGCGCAGCGACAAGAAGCTTCTCTATGGCCTTGTCAGCTCGGAAGCGGCATTTGAGATCGAGCGCCAGGTAAGCAACGATCCCACGCTGCTGGGGGAGGAACAGACCCTGTGGGTTACCGCCTCGGATGATGCCGACCTGTACATCAGCGGCCAGGTCGATACCGACTTGCCCGAGAAACAGCGCCGGATTTCCGATGCCGAGATCGCGATGCTCGACACGATGATCGAACAGGGCAAGGCGCGCGAATCCTTCAACCGCGGCTTCTTCGTCAATGGCGACAGCCGCGAACCCGAGATCGCCGGCATTCTCAGCTCGCTGGCGGGATCGGCGCTGACGCTTCTGGTCTGCTTCCTCCTGTCTTTCCCGCTCGGGATCGGTGCCGCGATCTATCTTGAGGAATTCGCACCGAAAAACCGCATGTCCGACCTGATCGAGGTGAATATCAACAACCTCGCGGCGGTGCCGTCCATCGTGTTCGGCCTGCTGGGGCTGTCCATCTTCCTGGGGTACATGGGATTGCCGCGCTCGACCCCGCTGGTCGGGGGTATGGTGCTGGCGCTGATGACACTGCCCACCATCATCATCGCCTCGCGCGCGGCGCTGCGTTCTGTCCCGCCATCGTTCAAGGAGGCCGCCCTGGCCCTGGGCGCGACGCCGGTCCAGGCGGTGTTCCACCATGTGCTGCCGGTCGCGATGCCCGGCATGCTGACCGGTGCCATCGTCGGCATGGCGCAGGCGCTTGGAGAAACCGCGCCGCTTCTGATGATCGGCATGGTGGCCTTCATCGTCGACGTGCCCACCTCGGTGCTGGAACCCGCCACCGCGCTGCCGGTTCAGATCTTCCTCTGGGCGGATGCGCCGGAACGCGCCTTTACCGAGAAAACCGCAGCGGCGATCATTATCCTGCTGACCTTTCTCATCATCATGAACTTGATCGCGATCCTGCTGCGTCGCAAACTTGAAACGAGGTTCTGAAAATGGATCAGACTGTAGTCAACGCTCCGAAAGCGCCGGACGCTACCGCGAACAAGCCCGCCGCGCCAGGTCCGCAAGAAGAGGCCCAGACAATGGAAAAACCCTTCATCCAGGCACGGGATGCCAAAGTCTTCTACGGTGAGAAGCAGGCCCTTTTCGACATCAACCTCGATATCGAGGCCAATCGCGTCACGGCGCTGATCGGCCCGTCGGGCTGCGGCAAATCCACCTTCCTGCGGGCGATCAACCGCATGAATGACCTGATCCCGATCTGCCGTTTCGACGGCAGCCTGTCGATCGCTGGGCAAGAGGTCTATGACCCGGCCGTCGACGTCGTCGCGCTGCGGGCACAGGTCGGGATGGTGTTCCAGAAACCCAACCCTTTCCCCAAGTCGATTTTCGAGAACGTTGCCTACGGCCTCAAGATCCACGGGCTTTCAAGCTCGAAATCCGAGATGGCGGACCGGGTGGAATGGAGCCTGAAAAGCGCGGGGCTCTGGGACGAGGTCGCCGATCGCCTGGATCAGCCGGGCAACAGCCTGTCGGGCGGTCAGCAGCAGCGTCTTTGCATCGCCCGGACCGTCGCGGTGGCCCCCAAGGTTATCCTGATGGACGAACCCTGCTCGGCGCTCGATCCGATCGCGACCGCCAAGGTCGAAGACCTGATTGACAGCCTGCGCAAGGATTACACCATCGTCATCGTCACCCACTCGATGCAGCAGGCCGCGCGGATCTCGCAGCGCACGGCGTTTTTCCACCTGGGAAAACTGATCGAGGTCGGCGACACCAAGGACGTCTTCACCAACCCGCGCGAAGAACAGACCCAGAATTACATCACCGGACGTATTGGCTAGGATCGCAATCATGGAAGCTACCCCACATATCATGTCGCGCTACGACAAGGATCTGAGAAAACTCGAACGCCGGATCCTTGAAATGGGCCGCCAGGTGCGTGACCAGCTCAGCGAAGCTACCGAGGCGCTCGAGAATTTCGACGCCGGCGACGTGGAACGTCTGGTCGCATTCGACCGGACGATCAATGGTCTCTACCAGGACATCTATAGCCGGTCGGAACGGCTGATCGCCCTGCGTCAGCCGATGGCGCTGGATCTGCGGCAGGTGCTGCTGCCGATCAATATCGCCCACGAGCTGGAACGCATCGGCGACCATGCCAAATCGACGGCCAAACGCGCGGGCCAGCTGGCCCAGTCCGACACTGGCGGGCCGGCGCGGGCCGTGCTTCAGGACATGAGCGAAAAGCTCCAGGAGATGCTCAACGACGTCCTGCGCGCCTATGAAAACGGCGATATCGAGCTTGCCGCGGAGATCCGCGACCGCGACCGGGAAATCGACCAGATGAACAAGGCCATTTTCGAGATGCAGGTCGAGACGATCTCGGGGTCACATAAGGACGGCGAGGTACAGTTTCACCTCGTTCTGCTGGCCCGTGGTTTCGAGCGCGTCGGCGATCACATCGTCAATATCGCCCGCCACGTGCACCAGATCGTCACCGGCATCGATCTGAAAGCTGCGGACTGACAGGTTTGCCGATGCGCTTTGATCTCGTTAGTAAGGAACCGGACAACGCCACCCCACGGACGCGACGCTTGAACCTTTCCAATCCCCGCCTCCTGCTCATCGAAGATGAGCCTTCGCAGGTTGAACTCCTGCGCTACAACCTGACGAAACAGGGGTTTGACGTCCGTGTCGCCATGGACGGGGAAGAGGGCGTGGACGCGGCAAGAGAGGACCCGCCGGACCTCATTTTGCTGGATTGGATGCTGCCCAATCTCTCGGGGATCGAGGTTTGCCGGCAGCTGCGGCGCGACAAGGCCACGCGCGAAGTGCCGATCATCATGCTGACCGCCCGCTCGGAAGAGCGCGACAAGGTGCGTGGCCTGGATGTGGGCGCGGATGACTATGTGACCAAGCCCTATTCGGTCAAGGAACTGATCGCCCGTGTCCGCGCTGCGCTGCGCCGGCCCGCCGCGCGCGTGGCCGACAGCAAACTGGCCAGCGGCAAGATCGAGATCGACCTGGAGAAGCACAGGGTCACTGTCGGCGCCAAGGATGTCACACTCAGCCCGACCGAATTCCGGCTTTTGATCACGCTGATGCAAAGCCCCGGGCGGGTGTTCTCGCGCGATCAGTTGCTGGACATGGTCTGGGGCATTACGGCGGATGTCGATACGCGCACGGTTGACGTGCATGTGGGGCGTTTGCGGCGGGTTCTGGATGGCGCCGGAGGCAAGGGCCTGATCCGCACGATCCGCGGATTTGGCTACGCGCTCTCGACAGACTGAGCCGGCCAGACCGCGAAATCTGCTACCACAGGTTGATATTTCCGGGCATTCCCCCGCGGGCGATCCCGCATAGGCTGTCATTGTTGTGAATGACCACCAGTTGCGCGACAGTTGTAGGAATTACAGCTGCTTGCAATGACTGGATGACACCCGATTTCACCACGGCCAAAGACGTGTCCGAATATCTGCTGGATCGGACAGGCAAGGCTTTGATGAGCGGTGATTTCGACCTGTTTGCATCATGCTTCGTGCTGCCGCATGTGATAGAGACATTTCAGGGACGCCGGACGGTTGAAACCGTCGATGATCTGAAAAAGGTGTTTGACGGCGTTACCGCGTATTTCAGACAGAAGAACGTCACCGAACTGGCCCGGCACTGCGTCGAGGCCGAATTTCGAGACGACGACACAATCGTCGCAACGCATATGTCCCGCGTGGTCAGCGGCGCAAGACTGGTCCAGAAGCCCTATCCAGTGATGTCAGTGCTGCGCAAGATCGGCGAAAACTGGATCATCTCGGACAGCATGTACGCGATCGAGGATCAACCCGCCCATGCCAAGGCCCTGTCCGGTTAGGCGGGCGCAGGCGTGGCGGCAAAACAGCGCCGGAAAGATCCGGCGCCGTTCCGTAGTCGATCGCCAGGCGTTCACGCGGCCTTGGCGGCCTCGATCGACGCTTCGAGGATATCCAGACCTTCGGCAAACACCTCGTCCTGGATCGTGATCGGCGCCAGGAAACGCACGACGTTGCCATGCACACCACAGGTCAGCAGCACCAGGTTGCGGCTCAGCGCCTCGGCCCGAACGCGGTTGGCGAAATCCGCATCCGGGGCGCTGCCATCCGCGGTATTGAACTCGGCGGCTACCATGAAGCCGGGTCCGCGGATGTCGACCAGTTGCGGCGTGTTCTCACGGATTGCTTCCAGACGCTGTTTCATGCGCGAGCCCAGTTCGTTGGCACGCGCACAGAGGTCTTCCTCTTCGATCACGTCCAGCACCGCGTGGGAGGCGGCCACCCCCAGCGGATTGCCCGCATAGGTGCCGCCCAGCCCGCCCGGATCGGCGGCATCCATCAGATCGGCCCGGCCGGTCACCGCAGCCAGCGGCAGGCCGCCCGCCAGCCCCTTGGCCATCGTCGTGATGTCGGCGGCCACGTCGTAGCCTTCCATCGCGAACATGTGGCCTGTGCGGGCAAAACCGGTCTGCACCTCGTCAGCGATCATGACGATGCCATGTTCGTCACAAAGCGCCCGGATGCCGCGCATCAGCTCGGCCGGCGCCGGATAGAACCCGCCCTCGCCCTGCACCGGCTCGATGATGATCGCGGCCACCCGGCCGGGATCGAGATCGGCCTTGAACAGGCCGGTCAGCGCGTCCATCGCATCCTTAGGGCTGCTGCCATGCAGTTCGACCGGGAAAGGCACGTGATAGACATCGGGCATCATCGCGCCAAAGCCTTTCTTGTAGGGCACGACCTTGCCGGTCAGGCTCATCCCCATGAAGGTACGGCCATGAAAGCCGCCGCCAAAGGCGATGATCGCCGGACGACCCGTCGCCGCGCGGGCAACCTTGATCGCGTTTTCGACCGCCTCGGCACCGGTGGTGACGAAGATCGTCTTTTTCTCGAAATCGCCCGGCACCAGATCATTCAGCCGCTCGGCCAGCTGGATATAGTTGGCATAGGGCATGACCTGGTGGCAGGTATGGGTGAAAGACTGCAGCTGTTTTTCCACCGCGGCCATCACCTTGGGGTGGCAATGGCCGGTATTGACCACGGCGATACCGGCGGCAAAGTCGATATAGCGGTTGCCTTCGACATCCCAGACCTCGGCATTGCGGGCCTTCTCGGCATAAACCTGCGTCATCATCCCGACACCACGGGCAATCGCCGTATCACGCCGGCTGCTCATTTCCGTATTCAGCATGGTAAAATCCTCATCTTGTCCGGGCCGCCCGGCCGGGCGGCACACCGGATAGACAATCGTTTATCAAAGCTGCCGGACGAAACAACCGGATTCCGGGGGGTCGGTGAATAATTTGATCAAATTGCAATGGCAAAACGGCCGAAGGCCAGACCGGTTGGAGGACCAGCGGTCTGGCCGGCGTCCGGCGTCGCGGTCAGTTGCTGTCGGAATGGCCCGAATGACCGGCCTGTGTCGCCGCGTCCGACCGAGGCTCGACCGTGAAAACAACGTCCAGCTCGCCCGCCTTCTCAAAGACCAGCGTTGCCTTGATTTTCTCACCGGACTCGAACGGGTCGCCGCCCAGCCCCATGAACATCACGTGATAGCCGCCCGGCGCCAGTTCGACGGATTGTCCGGCCGGGATGGTGATGCTGTCGACATGAGTCATCGTGGCGATCCCGTCTTTTTCCTCTGACAGATGCAGCATGACCCTGGGGAAATCGGCGCGGATTTCCAACAGGTTATCATCGGTCTCGCCGTGATTGACGACCGTCAGGTACCCGGCGCCGGATTTGGCCGCGACCGGGGTTTCGAAGGCCACCGGATGCTGGATTTCCAGATCTGCCAGCTTGAAGTCATGGGCCGTGGCAAGCGTGGGCAGACCAAGGGCAAGCGCCACCATAACAGGGGTGAGTTTCATGATATGTCTCCTGAATTTTCAGCTCCCGCCCCGTCGAATATGCGGAGGCGGTGATGTCAGTGTTGAAAAATGCCCGCCGATGACGGCGGGTATCACGAGACGGGAGGCGCCCTGGACCGGGGCAGAAACCTTGCAAAAACAAACGCTTCCGGCGGGTGTGGCAACGCGGGCGCCGTGGCGTAAAGCAGATGTGGCGCGCTGCCGGGCAGTCGGGACATGGCGGATGTATCGGTGGTGTCCACCAGCGCACAAAGCTCTGCCTCCTGCGATATCTCGACAGGCTCGCCCTCGTCGCTGATGCGGATGGTCCGCAAACCGTCGCCGGTGCAGATCACCAGCACCCGGCCATCCGCCAGCCCCGCCGCGGCCAGCAGGGCCGAGCCCTGAGGCAGGAGGATGCCTAGGCATAGCAAACCAAGAAAAACGTATCTGGCGACCATCGCGTTCATGCGCTTTCCTTAGCGGATCGCCCCGGCAGTGGAAAGCCGCGAAACCAGTTGCTCAGCCCAGTTGCCGCCGGATTTCCACCTCGGCCAGCACACGCCGCAGCACCGTCAGGATCATGTCGCAGCCTTCGACGTCGAAACTCAGCGGCGGGCGGATTTTCAGGATGTTGTCATGCGGCCCCTCGCTGCCGATCAGGATCCGGGCGTCGCGCAGCCGGTTCTTGATGTAACCTGCAATAGCCGTTCCCGGCGTGCGGGTTTCACGGTCACTGACCAGCTCTACGCCCAGGAACAACCCCATGCCCCGCACATCCCCGATCACCTCGAAATCGTTCTGCAAACCGCGCAACCCGTCCATCAGCACGGCGCCCATCCGGCGGGCATTCTCCATCAGCCCCTCGTCATCGACGATCTCCAGCACCTCCCTGCCGATCCGGCAGGACAGGGTCGAGCCGCCGAAGGTCGAGAAATATTCGGGTCCTTGCGCAAACGCCCCGGCAATCGCCGAAGTCGTCACCACCACGCCCAGCGGATGACCATTGCCGATGGGCTTGCCCAGCACCACGATGTCCGGTGTCACACCCTGCTGTTCAAACCCGAAATAATGCGTGCCCAGCCGGCCCAGCCCGGTCTGGACCTCGTCGGCGATACAGATGCCCCCTGCCGCGCGGATACGGGCATAGACCCCGGCCAGATACCCCTCGGGCGGGATAATCTGGCCGCCGACGCTGGGGAAGGTCTCGGCGATGAACCCGGCCAGCGTGCCGCCCCGCGCGGTGATATGGCCAAGCGCATCATCGGTCAGGGCCGCGAATTTCTCCGCCCGCGCCGGATCGTCACGCCGGAACGAGCCGCGGTAATCATCGGCCACCTCGATCAGTTGCACCCAGTCCGGCTGCCCCACCCCGCCCTTTGCATTGAACTTGTAGGCGGAGATGTCGATCGCGCCCGTGGTGTTGCCGTGATAGCCGTGGTCCGGCGTCACCATATCCTTGCCACCGGTCGCGGCCCGGGCCAGCCGCAGGGCCAGTTCATTTGCCTCGGTGCCGGAATTGACGAAATAGCAGACGCAAAGCCCTTCGGGCATCTTCGACAGGATCTTGTCGGCAAAGGCGGTCTGGGCCGGGTGCAGGTAGCGGGTGTTCGAATTCATCCGCAGAAGCTGGTCCGCCGCCACCGCCTGGATGCGCGGGTGCGCATGGCCGACATGGGGCACGTTGTTATAGGCGTCCAGGTAGGGTCGCCCCCATTCATCGAACAGGTGATGTTTCCAGCCGCGCATCAGCATCACCGGCTGGTCATAGCTCAGCTTCAGGTTGGCGCCGAAATGGCGCTGCCGTTTGTCCAGAATCTCCGACCGGTCGACGGGCCGGTACCGGGTCTTGTCATCGGGCAGGTTCAACAGCGCCGCCGGGTTGGGGCAAAGCGCCTCCCAGAAGGGCAGTTGATCGGGCGCGGCGACACCGGGAAGGTCATCTTCGATCCCGTCGAAGGCCAGCGACAACTGGAAATGCACATGCGGGCTCCAGCGGCCGTTTTCGGCCGGGATGCCCAGCCGGGCGAATTCCTGCCCCCTGGCAATCTGCTGGCCCGGTCTCAGCGCGGTCGCCGACGCCTTCGACAGGTGGCCATAGAGCGTGAAGAACGCGTCGCCCGCGGGCGTTTGGTGGAGCAGCATCACCAGCCCGCCATAATCCAGATTGGCATCGCGATACCCGGCGAACACCACCTCGCCCGGCAATGGCGCATATAGCGGCGTTTCCGCCTTGGCAAAGACATCCACCGCGATATGCACACTGCGCCGGTCGCTGGCCTTCCACGGGCCAAGGCGAAAGAAGTCTTCGGTATAGATCAGGCGCGGCTCGGCAAAATATCCCATCCAGACGGGCGTATCGGCATGGTATTCGGCCCCGGCGGTCGCCGCCTCCTCGGCGGTGATCCGGAACGGGTCGCGCGGCGTCGTGCTGGCCTCGACCGCAAGCGCGCCCATCGGCACATCCTCCAGCGCCTGGCCGATCAGCGGGGCGAAATTTCCGCGCTCGGCATCGAGCCATGCCATCACCCGAGGCGCGGCATCCGTCACCGGCAGCCCGCAGGCGACGCGCAGGCGCCCCCCGATCAGCGCCGGATCGACGCGCCCGGCCTCAAGGAATTTCCAGGCGGGCGCCTGCGAGATCACCACATAGGGATCATCGGGGTTTTCCAACGCCATCCGCGTCGAATTCACCAGGCTCACCGCCAGCCGCATCTCGATCAGCGGCCAGACCAGATCAACCTCGGCCGGGGTCAGCGGGTTCACCGCATGATAGCCGGCCACCAGCGCCTCCAGCATCACCTCGGGGGCCTCGTGGTCCAGCACCAGATACGCCCCGGCAATGGCCAGTTCACAAATGCGCGGCGCGGCGCACATATCCCCGAAATCAATGATGCCGGTAATTTCAGGCGCCGCCCCCAGACCGCCGTCGACCAGAATATTGTAGTCGTTCACGTCGTTGTGGATCGCCTGTTGCGGCAGGCGCTCAAGCGCCGGTTGGACAGATCGGTACCCGGCGATTACCCGCTCCAGCAGTGCCCGGCGCGATGCGTCTTCGATGACGGTGGTCTGGTCAATGATCCAAGCCGCCTGCATCGGGTTCCATTTGAAATCACGCTGCAACCCGGGATGGTCGAATGCCGCCAGCGCCTTGTTCATGCGCCCCAGATGCCGTCCCAACTGACCGGCCAGTGCCGCGATGTGCGGACGAAAGTCGGCATAGGAAATGCCCCCTGCGCGATGCAGCAGCCAGACAAGGCGGTCTTGTCCCGTCTCATCGGGCAGCGTAGCGAACAGGTCACCTCCGGCGGTCGCCACCACGCCCGGCACCGGCACATCTGGCGCCGCCGCGTTGATATGCGCGATCGCTCGGCACTGCATCTCGACCAGCGCCGGCGCGCAGCCCGCGCGCATGACCTTGAGGATATGACCCGGCGTGCCGCCGACGCGAAAATTCAGATCGTATTCGCCGTCAAGCCGCGTCAGCGGGGCCTCAATCCCCCAGGTCTCGGAAAGGGCCTGTTGCCAATGGGCTGTCATCGTCGGTGCTACCTGTGCTGTTGTTGCGATCGGCGCCAGTTAGCCTGATTTTCACACCGACCTGAACCCCCGAAACCCCCCGGTTTACCGGTTTCTTGCAATCACCAAACCTCGCCGCCACCCGTGCCTTTGGCCGGTCAGCACAGATGGAAAGATCGAACAAACGGTCGAAGTCACCATTGGCGACAACGGAATTTTCGAAAATTCCGTCTTGGAAAATTTGTAATTTTCCATCCCGTTTTCTTCGAAGAAAACGGTCCCGGCATCAACGGCGCGATTACAGCAAAGTCTCAGTCCGGGCATTTCGAACAAAATAAGGCGCCGCGATTTCTCGCCGCGCCTTATTGCCTGTCGCGGGCGATTTCAGACCGACATGCAGATGTATTTCATCTCCAGGTAATCCTCGATCCCATGATGGCTGCCTTCGCGGCCAAGGCCGGACTGCTTGACACCGCCAAACGGCGCGACCTCGGTCGAGATGATGCCGGTATTGACCCCGACGATACCGTATTCCAGTTCTTCCGCCACCTTGTAGACGCGGCTCAGATTCTTGGCGTAGAAATAGCTTGCAAGGCCGAAGATCGTGTCATTGGCCATGGCGATCACGTCATCCTCGTCCTCGAACTTGAAAAGCGGCGCAAAGGGGCCGAAGGTCTCGTCCGTCGCCACCTGCATGTCCTGCGTGCAGCCGGTCACGATCGTGGGCGGCAGGAAATAGCCCGTGCCTTCCATCGGCGCGCCGCCGCCCAGGATCACCTCGGCGCCTTTCGATGTCGCATCCGCCACGTGCTCCTGTACCTTGTCGATGGCGTCGGCGTTGATAAGCGGGCCAAGGGCGGTGCCTTCCTCAAGCCCGTCACCGATTTTCATCTGGCTGACTTTCTCTTTCAGCTTGGCGGCGAAAGCGTCATAGACGCCCGCCTGCACGTAGATCCGGTTGGCGCAGACACAGGTCTGGCCGTTGTTGCGGAACTTGCACATGATCGCACCTTCGACCGCGGCATCCAGATCGGCGTCGTCAAAGACGATGAAAGGTGCGTTGCCGCCCAGCTCCATCGAGCATTTCATCACGCTGTCGGCAGCCTGACGCAGCAGGATGCGCCCCACCTCGGTCGAGCCCGTGAAGGTCAGCTTGCGCACCGCCGGGTTCTCGCAGAATTCCTTGCCCACGTCCGAAGAGCGTGACGAGGTGACGATGTTGAACACGCCCTTCGGGATGCCCGCGCGTTCGGCAAGAACCCCCATCACCGTGGCCGACAGCGGCGTTTCCGCGGCCGGGCGTCCCACGAAGGTGCACCCCGCGGCCAGCGCCGGGGCGGCCTTGCGGGTGATCATCGCGTTGGGGAAGTTCCAGGGCGTGATCGAGGCCGCCACGCCGATGGGTTGCTTGATCACGGTGATGCGCTTGTCGCGTTGATGACCGGGAATGGTCTCGCCATAGATACGCTTGGCCTCTTCGGCGAAGAACTCGATGAACGCCGCGCCATAGCCGATCTCGCCCTTGGCCTCGGCCAACGGTTTGCCCTGCTCGGCGGTCAGGATGGTCGCCAGGTCATCGGCGTTCTCCATCATCAGGTCGAACCACTTGCGCAGCACGGCGGCGCGTTCCTTGCCGGTCCACTTGGCCCAGTCCTTCTGGGCCGCTTGGGCAGCGGCGATGGTGTCGGCGACCTGTGCCCGGCTCATGTCCGCTACCTTGGCGATCACGTCGCCACGGGCGGGGTTGGTGACGTCAAAAGTGCCGCCGTCGCCGTCCACCCACTGGCCGCCGGCATAGGCTTTCTCGGCCAGCAGCGACGGGTCTTTCAGCAGCGATTTCAGATTGGTCTCGGTCATGTCGGTTTTCCCCTGAAATTGGTCTCGCACAGCCAAAGCATCTTGCGCTAGGCTTGTCCAGTACCGGAGGGGAGTTATGCCGATGGATTGGGACGATGCCTATGCCAACGCGCCTTACATAGCGGGGGCCGACGCCTATCCCGAACGCTGGGCCAAACAGGCGGCCGCCTACCGCGACGAACTTAGCGCCGCAGGGCGGGCCGAGCTTGGGCAGTCTTACGGCCCGTCCGAACGGCAGCGCTACGACCTGTTCCACCCCGAGGGCACGCCGCAGGGCCTGTTCGTGTTTGTTCACGGCGGCTACTGGCTGAAGTTCCACCGCAGCTTCTGGTCGCATTTCGCGGCGGGGATGGTGGCGCGGGGATGGGCGGTGGCAATGCCGTCCTACGATCTCTGCCCTGATGTGCGGATCTCGGATATTACCGGACAGATCGCGCGGGCGATCCCGCAGGCAGCCGGTCAGGTCGACGGCCCGATCATCCTGGCCGGGCATTCCGCCGGCGGTCATCTGGTCGCGCGGATGTGCATCCAGGGCCTGTTGCCCGCGCCGGTCTTCGGGCGCATCCGTCATGTGATGCCGATCTCGCCCGTATCGGACCTGCGACCGCTGATCAACACGTCGATGAACGCAGATTTCAATCTGGACGATGCGCTGGCTGTTGCCGAAAGCCCGGCGCTGATGTCACCCCAGGATGTGCCGGTCACGGTCTGGGTGGGGGCCGACGAACGCCCCGTGTTCCTGGATCAGGCGCGCTGGCTTGCCGAGGCCTGGGATGCAGCCCATGTGATCGAGGATCATCGCCACCATTTCGACGTGATAGACGGTCTGACAGATCCCGAAAGCCGTATGATCCGGACACTGCTGGGCTGATTTCACCGTTCCAGAAATACTCAATCCTGGCATTTGCGGCGCCCGGAAACGGAATGAGTATTTTCGGAACGGTGAAGTTACCATTGGCGCGCGGACCAGCAGGGTAGCGCGTCGTTTGTGGCCGGTTGGGCCGCGAACACCGCCCGCGCGATGGCACGCGCCATGCAGGATGCGGCGGCGTGGCCGATCATCAGCAGGTCGGAAACCGGCGGCTCAGCCGGCACCGTTCCGGTGGCGGCGGCAAAGATCAGGTCGCCATCCATCGGCGTGTGCGACGGCACCAGGGCACGGGCAAAACCGTCATGGGCCACCGTGGCAAGCCTCGCGCATTGCGCCTGAGTCAGGGCTGCATCGGTGGCGACGATGCCGATGGTGGTATTGGCATGTTGCGCCAGCTTGGTGCGCGGGATCTGTACCGTTGGGAACGCCTCGGCAACGCCCAACCCGCCGAACTCTTCCCCGATCTCGAAGGGCGCGGCCCAGAAATGCGGGCCGTCCCCCACCACGGCCGACCCGAGCGCATTCACCGCGACCAGCGCGCCGACTGTATGGCCCGAGGGAAGCACCAGCGAGGCCGAGCCCAGGCCGCCCTTCAGGTTGGCGGTCGTGGCCCCGGTGCCCGCGCCGGTACTGCCCAGCGCGAAATCGGCAGAGACCCTGTCCAGCGCCTGCCTGCCAAGCGATTTATAGGGATTGTCTGACCAGTTCTTGTCGCCGCCATTGAGCAGGTCAAACAGGATCGCGCCGGGTACGATCGGCACGCGCTGGCCCCCCACGGCAAAGCCGCGCCCGATTGCGCGCAGCCCGTCCGCCACGCCCGAGGCGGCATCAAGCCCGAAGGCCGACCCGCCGGAAAGCACCAGCGCGTCGACCTGCTCGACCGTCTTGTCCGGCGCCAGCAGGTCGGTTTCGCGCGTGCCCGGCGCCCCGCCCATCACATGCACCCCGGCGGTGAAGGGCGCATCGCCCAGCAAAACGGTCACGCCCGTCTTGCGGGTGGCATCCTCGGCGTTGCCGACGCGCAGGCCCGCCACATCGGTGATCAGGTTCAAAACTCCCGGTTTTGCGCTCATGGTATGAAAACGTCCCTTTTGGTGTCGCAAAACATCTTGCCAGATTGCGCGGGATCGGCAAGAAGGGCGTCAGGCCGGGGCGATGGCGTCGCCCGCTCTTATACAGGGTCTTGGCCGCCTATATCCCAACAGTCCTGAACGCCGGGACCTCTTTCGCAGGAGGTCACTATGACTGCATATCAAGACATCACCCGCTTTGGCGGCACCGCCCGCCCCGAGATGTACCGTTTCCACAATGGCGAAAAGGCACCGCTGGCCTTTGACTTATCCGAATACGAGGCCCGTATCGCCGGCCTGCGCCGGCTCATGGCCGAGGCGGGCGTCGAGGCCGCGGTATTCACATCGATGCACAATATCGCCTATTACTCGGGCTTTCTCTATTGCGCTTTCGGCCGGCCTTATGGTCTGGTCGTCACCAAGGATGACTGCGTGACGATCAGCGCGGGCATCGACGCCGGCCAACCCTGGCGGCGGTCGTTCTGCGACAACATCACCTATACCGACTGGCAGCGCGACAATTACTGGCGGGCGATCCTGTCGGTCAGCGGCAAAGGCCGCGTGGTGGGGTATGAGGGCGATCACCTGACCCTGATGCAACGGGACAAGCTTGAGGCGTTCCTGATTCCGTCAAAGACCGTCGATATCGCGGGCCACACGATGCGCCAGCGGATGCACAAATCGGCGGCAGAAATCGCGCAGATCCGCCAATGCACCGCGATTGCCGATGTGGGCGGCTACGCGATCCGCGACGCGGTGCGGACCGGCACGCGCGAGATCGACGTGGCGATGGCGGGCCGCGACGCGATGGAGGCCGAGATCGCGCGCGTCTTCCCGGATGCGGAATACCGCGACACCTGGGTCTGGTTCCAATCAGGCCTCAACACCGACGGCGCGCATAACCCGGTGACGGGACGCGTCCTGCAGCGCGGCGATATCCTGAGCCTCAACACCTTCCCGATGGTCAGCGCCTATTACGTGGCGCTGGAGCGGACCATGTTCGTGGGCGAGGTCGACGATGCGTCGCTGGCGATCTGGGAGGCGAACGTGGCCGCCCATGAATACGGCATGTCGCTGCTGAAACCCGGTGCCAGCTGCGCCGAGGTCACGCACAAGATCAACGATTTCTTCGCCGAGCGAGACCTGCTGCAATACCGCACCTTCGGCTATGGCCATTCCTTCGGCGTGCTGAGCCACTACTATGGCCGCGAGGCCGGGCTGGAGCTGCGCGAGGACATCGATACGGTATTGGAGCCGGGCATGGTGATCTCGATGGAGCCGATGCTGACCATCGCCGATGGCCAGCCCGGCGCGGGCGGTTACCGCGAACACGACGTGCTGGTAATCACCGAGGACGGCAACGAAAACATCACCGGCTATCCCTACGGACCCGAGTTCAACGTGGTCGGGTGACACCCGGTTCAAGGTGGTGAGGGCGGCCCCAATGGCCGCCCTTTTTACCAATCAGATCATTCCGAAGATGCGTGCCGGGCCGCCGGTGCCGCCTCGGTGCTTGGGCGCGCCGACCAGGATCGTGGCGCCGCTGGCCGGCATCTTGTCGAGATTGGCGATGTTCTCGATCCCGAACCGGCCGGTTGGCAACCAGGCGTAGTGGGTCGCGAAATCGCCCGACGCCCCGTGATCGAGCGACAGCGTGTCACTTGCGATCGACCCGGCGCCG
The DNA here is from genome assembly GCF_039839345.1 of Roseovarius sp. CAU 1744. Classification (NCBI taxonomy): domain Bacteria; kingdom Pseudomonadati; phylum Pseudomonadota; class Alphaproteobacteria; order Rhodobacterales; family Roseobacteraceae; genus Roseovarius; species Roseovarius sp. CAU 1744. Next base: position 23,355 of record NZ_JBDOQV010000005.1, read on the forward strand.
GTCTCAAGCAGCATCTGCGCGGCCTCGACATGGAACCCCGGGAAATGCATCTTCTCGCCGTCGAAATTGCGGTAGCCCTCACCCCCGGTCTTGGTGCCCCAGCCCGAGTAGAGCGCGACACAGGCATTGTCCGGAATGTCACCATTCGCGCTGATCCATGCCTTCAGGTCATCCGGGGTCAGCTGCGTATCCGCGTCCTCGGCCGCGCGGGCCGCGATATCCACCACGCAGAGCGGCGCCACCAGCGATGTGACCGGTATTTCATCGACCGATGCACCGTCAGCGGAGAAATGCAGAGGGGCGTCTATATGCGTACCGGTATGCTCGTTCAGGTTCATCGTGAACAGGTTCAAACCATTTTCGGCGAAGTTGAATTTCTGCTCCATCTCGATGCCGGGGGCGCCCAGATAGGTTGGAAAATCCGCATCGAAGGCATGTGTCATGTCTTCGATCGTACCATGCCCCTGGGCCAGTGCGGGCGGGGCGGTCGCGGCGCCAAGCGCGGCGGCGGTCCCGGCTGCGGCGGTTGCGCTAAAAAACGCGCGCCGTGACAGCATTTTCTCCTTCACTGAGTTCAGGACACATATATCGCACATGGTTTTCTCCAGTCGTTTCCGGTTATAGATGAGAAGAGGGTAGCACGGGCTGGGACACGGTCGAGTCACATCTGGGCGATGTTCCCGAGAACGGCGATCAATGTCTTGAAGCGTATCAGATAGGGGGCCTGCATGGTCTATGTGAAATGGGTGTTCAGAGTGTGCTTCTGGCTGCTGGTCATCGCCTTCTTTCACTACACATTACCGCAGCATGACATTGCCCGCGTGACAGACACCTATGAGAAGCGGATAGATTTCGGTGAGAACTCAATCTTCTGGTCCAGCGCGGATGTCGGCAATGATCCCACGGTAACGAACCGTGACGTTTTCTTCATCCAGTCCCGGCTCAGCAATGGCCGGGTGATGGTCTATCGCAACGAGGATACCGGTTGGGGCTGGCCGCCCTATTTCAAGTTCGACACCTCGAACCTGCAGGCCGAGGCGGCGGACCTGAAATCATCCGCCGAGGCGCCGAAATGGGTGGCGATCAAGCATTACGGCTGGCGCAACGAGTTCCTGTCGATCTTTCCCAACGCGGTCAGTGTCCGTCAGGTCGATGGGCCGGAGGTCACGATTATCCCGTGGTTCAACATCGCCGTGCTGACCATTCTCTTTGCCACATACTGGGCGATCCGCGTGCGCTGGATCAGGTTCCGCAAGAACCGGATCGAAGCCAAATACGATGAATGGACCGACGGCTGGGGCTGAGCGCCTGCTTGCGATGGCAATCGCGGCGCGCCTGTACCCCCGCGTGGCACCAGGGCCGGGTTGCCCTGCCACCAGCGTTTAACCCGGTGACATCCGATAGAGCGCGCCCCTGCCCACGCTGAGAAACCAGATCGACCCGTCAGGCGCCTCGCGGATGTCGCGCACGCGCTCGGTTTCCCCGGACTGCAACTGTTCCTCTTCCGCCAAGGGGTCGCCGCCCAGCCGGGCGATATAGTCGAATTTCAGCGACCCGACAAAGATATCACCCTCCCACTCAGGCCACAGCGCGCCGGAATAAACCATCAGCCCCGAAGGCGCGATCGAGGGATCCCAGTAGAATTCGGGCTGTGCCATGCCGTCCTTCGCGGTGCCCTCGCCGATCTTGGCGCCGGAATAGTGCCGCCCGTAGGAAATCACCGGCCAGCCGTAGTTCGCCCCCTTGCGCACGGCGTTCACCTCGTCTCCGCCGCGCGCACCGTGTTCGCTGACCCAGAGATTGCCGTCCAGGTCCAGCCCCGCCCCCTGCGGGTTGCGATGCCCATAGGACCAGATCGCGGGCCGGGCAGCGGGGTCATCCACAAACGGGTTGTCGACGGGGATCGAGCCATCACGGTTGATCCGGATGACCGAACCATTCTCGCGGCTCAGATCCTGGGCCGAGGGGCGGTCGCCACGCTCGCCGATGGTGACAAAAAGCGTGCCATCCGGCGCCTCGACGATCCGGCTGCCGAAATGCCGCCCCCCGGAAGAGCCGGGCGTCAGTTCGAAGATCTCGGTCCAGCCGTCCAGCCGCCGACCGTCCTCGGACAGACGCGCCACGCCCACGGCCGTGCCCGATCCGTCAGGCTGCCACTTGGAATAGGTGAAGAAAACCTCGCGGCTGGCCTGGAAATCGCGGGGGATCATCACATCCAACAGCCCGCCCTGACCCTGCTCTGCCACCTCCGCCATGCCGTCCACAAGATGGCGGTCGCCATCCACCAGCCGCCACAGCGTGCCGCCCTTTTCGGTAATCAGCACCGAGCCGTCCGGCAGGAAGCCGAAACCCCAGGGTTCGTCCAGACCGCTGGCCATTTTGGAAAGTGTAAGTTTGCCCTGACTGGTATCCAGCGCAAGAACCGGGGAGACATGAAGAAACGCAAGAAAAAGCAGCGCTATCACTGTTGAAGATTTCAGCACGGGTACTTTACCCCTTCCAGTCATGTATGCTAGGGAATGTAGGCCGATTGGGGCGAAAAGAAATCCATGAAGCGGTAATTTATTAATGCTGATCCCAATTACCCGTTGCCTTGCCATCACAGCGATTGTCCTATGCAACCCGGAGCAGTCAGCCGCCGCCTTTGATCCGCAATACAACTGTAGGACGCTACGCGATGAAACCGGTGTTCGCGTTGACGGTAACCCCGTTGATTTGCAACAGGGTACGACGGTATGGCTCACCTTCTCGCATGTCGGCTACGGTTACTTCCCTGTGCATCTCAGGTTACCCGGAGAGATTGGGATCGCGGCCTATGACGGAAAGGTCCTGGGGGATGTGAAGGAACTGCCCAAAGACAAGGTACTGCGAAACATCGACGGGTTCGTTTGGGTACACGCGCCGGACGGCGACACCGAAAACCCGATTGCAATAGGTCTGGACTGTGGAGAGCCTTATTGAGCCGAAGGCGTGCTCAATATCCGTGTCAGGCGCGCAGGTCGCCGATCTGCGCAATATCGAGAACCTCCAGAACCTTGGCTTCGATCCGGGTCGCATCCAGACCCGCCACGTGGTACATATCCTCGGGGCTGGCCTGGTCGATGAAGATATCCGGCAGCACCATCGAACGGAATTTGAACCCGCGGTCGAAGACACCGTGTTCAGCCAGAAGCTGCGCCACATGGCTGCCGAACCCGCCAATCGCGCCCTCTTCGATGGTGATCAGCGCCTCGTGGTCTGCCGCCAGAGACAGGATCAGATCTTCGTCCAGCGGTTTGGCGAAACGCGCATCGGCAATCGTGGGGGTCAGACCGCGCGCGCTCAGCGCCTCGGCGGCTCTCCGCACCTCGCCCAGCCGCGTGCCGAAGGACAAGAGCGCCACCCGTGCCCCGCGCGAGATGATCCGGCCCTTGCCGATCTCCAGCGGCTGGCCCGTCTCGGGCATCTCAACCCCCTGCCCTTCGCCGCGCGGATACCGAAAGGCGATGGGCCCGCTGTCATGCGCGGCGGCGGTCGCCACCATATGCACAAGCTCCGCCTCATCCGCGGCAGCCATCACGGTAAATCCCGGCAGGTTGGACAGAAACGCCACGTCATAGCTGCCCGCATGGGTCGCCCCGTCCGCGCCCACCAGCCCGGCGCGATCAATCGCGAAGCGCACTGGCAGGCGCTGGATCGCGACATCATGCACCACCTGGTCATAGCCACGCTGCAGGAAGGTCGAATAAAGCGCGCAGAACGGTTTCATCCCGCCTGCGGCCAGCCCCGCCGAGAAGGTCACGGCATGTTGTTCGGCAATGCCCACGTCAAAGCAGCGTGACGGGTAGCGTTCGGCAAAGAGGTCCAGGCCGGTCCCGTCGGGCATGGCGGCGGTGATCGCGCAGATCTTGTCGTCCCGCGCGGCCAGGTTCAGCAGGCTATTGGCAAAGACCTTGGTATAGCTGGGCGCGTTCGAAGGCACCTTTTTCTGCTCGCCGGTGGCGACGTCGAACTTGGCGGTGGCGTGGCCGCCGTCGCGCGCGGCCTCGGCCGGCCCATAGCCCTTGCCTTTTTTCGTGGTTACATGGATCAGGATCGGCCCGGTCGCGCGCTGCTGCACCGTACGCAGAACGGGCAAGAGCTGATCCATGTCATGCCCGTCGATGGGACCGACATAGGAAAACCCGAGCTCTTCGAAGAGCGTGCCACCCACGGCCATGCCCTTGAGCATTTCCTTGGCGCGCCTGGCCCCTTCCTGGAACGGCTCCGGCAACAGCGACACCGCGCCCTTGGCGGCGGCCTTGAATTCCTGGAACGGCTCACCGGCATAAAGCCGCGACAGGTAAGAGGACAGCGCGCCGACGGGCGGCGCAATCGACATCTCGTTATCGTTCAGAATGACGATCAAACGGCGCTTCAGGTGGCCCGCGTTGTTCATCGCCTCGAACGCCATGCCCGCGCTCATCGCGCCGTCGCCGATCACCGCGATGGCATCGCCATGGCCGGTCTCGCACGCGCCGCCCAGATCGCGGGCCACGGCAAAGCCGAGCGCGGCACTGATCGAGGTTGAACTATGGGCGGCGCCAAACGGGTCATAGGGGGATTCGGACCGTTTGGTGAATCCGCTCAGCCCGTCCTTCTGCCTGAGGGTTCGGATCCGGTCGCGCCGTCCGGTCAGGATCTTGTGCGGATAACACTGGTGGCTCACGTCCCAGATGATCTTGTCACGCGGCGCGTCGAAGACCGCGTGCAGCGCCACGGTCAGCTCGATCACGCCCAGGCCCGCGCCCAGATGCCCGCCGGTCTCGGACACGGCGCTGATCGTCTCGGCCCTCAGCTCACCCGCCAGCCTGGACAGCTCGGCATCCGACAGACGTTTGAGGTCGGCCGGGCCGTGGACCTGATCCAGGAGGGGCGTTTCGGGGCGGTTCGGCATTCTGGGCGTACCCACATTCATTCAGGATTTGCGCGCAATAACGAAACGCGCGATCTGCCGCAAGGTTTCGGCATCGTCACCATATAGAGATAGGGCATCGCAGGCCGCATCAACAAGGGTCTGGGCGCGTGTAATTGCCGCATCCAGCCCCAGAAGAGACACAAAAGTGGCCTTTCCGGCGGCGGCGTCCTTGCCCACGGCCTTGCCCACCGCCTCGGCAGAGCCGGTCACGTCGATCACGTCGTCCTGGATCTGAAACGCCAGTCCGAGCGCCCCGGCATAGGCCGACAGCGGCCCGGTATCGGCGCCCGCCATGACCGCGCCACTGGTCGCCGCCCATTCGATCAGCGCGCCGGTCTTGCCGGCCTGAAGATGGGTGATCTCTTCCAGCGTCAGGGGCGCATCGGCGGTTTCAGCCGCAATATCAAGCTCCTGACCCAGCACCATCCCCTGCCCGCCCGCCGCGCGCGCAAGCCCAAGCGTCAGGTCGGCACGCGCCTCGGGCGTCGGTGCGCCCTCGGGGTGGCTGACCAGCTCGAATGCCAGCGAATGCAGCGCATCGCCGACCAGAACGGCGGTGGCCTCGTCCCATTTCACATGCACGGTGGGCTGCCCCCGGCGCATGTCATCGTCATCCATGCAGGGCAGATCGTCATGCACGAGGCTGTAGGCGTGCATCGCCTCGATCCCGGCGGCGGGCCAGATCGCGCGGGCCCGCGCGATACCATGCAGCCGGGCGCCTTCCATGACCAGCAGGGCGCGCACCCGCTTGCCGCCCCGGGTGGCATAGCGCATCCCCTGCGCCACCGCGCCGTCGCCGAACGGCGCCAGCACCTTGTCGAAATGCGATTGAACCTCCGCCGCGACCGCGGCGCGCGCGTCCTGCATCGAGCCTACTGGCCCTCGACCGGCGTTGTCCCGGTGGGCTGACCGTCACCATCCAGCGTGATCGCCGCCACCTTCTCCTCGGCCTCTTTCAGCTTGGCCTCGCAGCGCTTTTTCAGTTCCGCCCCGCGTTCGTAAAGCGAGATCGAATCCTCCAGCGCCACATCACCGCGTTCCAGCTGGCCCACGACCTTCTCCAACTCGCGCATCGCGGCTTCAAAGGTCATCTCGGAAATCGGGGTATCGGTCATGATCTGGTCCTGTGGGTCGACGTTTCGCGCGCAGCATAGTCGCGCGGCTTTCAGTGTTCAATTCGGTTGGCGTGATTGATCGCGGATACCGGGATTTCCCGAACGGTGGACTGCCCGGCGTGGGGGCGCGGCCGGACCGGCAGAACATGGCCAGGCTGCCAGCGAACGCTCCCGGAACCGATGCGGCCTAACGCCCCTTGAAAAGCCCGCCCAGGATGCCACGCACGATGCGCCGGCCGGTCGTGCCCTTGAGTTCCTTCAGCACCACGTCGGTCACCGCCCGGCCCAGGCTTTCGCCCATCGACCTGTCCTGCGCCCCCCGGCGAGAGGATGAGCGCGACACCTTGATCCCGGTATAGCGCCGGCCTGCGTTGAATTCACGCTCGGCGGCGGATTGCGCTTCGGCCTGTTCCTCGGCCGTCTCGGCTTCTTTCGCGGCTTCCTCGGCCCGCGCGGCGAGGATCTCGTAGGCGGACTTGCGATCCACCGTGGTGTCGTATTTGCCCGCCAGCGGCGAGGCCGCCATGACCTGCCCGCGCGTGGCCGCATCAATCGGGCCAAGTTTCGACGACGGCGGACGGATGAGTGTACGCTCGACAATCCCCGGCACGCCTTTTTTCTGCAGCATCGAGGTCACGGCCTCGCCGACGCCCACATCGCGGATCGCCTCGGCGGTATCGAACCGCGGGTTCGGGCGGTAGGTCTCGGCGGCGCGCACCAGCGCTTTCTGATCCCGCGCAGTGAAAGCCCGCAGCGCATGTTGGAACCGGTTGCCCAATTGTCCCAGGATATCCTCGGGCACGTCGTCGGGGTTCTGGGTGATGAAATAGACCCCGACCCCCTTGGACCGGATCAGCCGCGCCACCTGTTCAACCTTATCGACCAGTGCCTTGGGCGCATCCTCAAACAGCAGATGTGCCTCGTCGAAGAAAAAGACCAGCTTGGGTTTGTCCGGGTCGCCCACCTCGGGCAGCGTCTCGAAAAGCTCGCTCAGCAGCCACAGCAGGAAGGTCGCATAGAGCCGGGGCGCCCCCATCAGCTTGTCCGACGACAGGATGTTGATGCGCCCGCGCCCGTCCGGGTCGGTCAGCATCAGGTCGTCCAGGTCAAGCGCCGGTTCGCCAAAGAGCTTGGTGCCGCCCTGGTTCTCCAGCACCAGCAACTGCCGCTGGATCGCGCCCACCGACTGGGTCGAGATATTGCCATAGCGCAACGACAGATCGCCCGCGTTCTGCCCGACCCAGACCAGCAGCGCCTGAAGATCCTTCAGATCCAGCAGCGGCATCCCCTGCTCGTCCGAGACGCGGAAGGCGATGTTCATCACCCCTTCCTGCGCCTCGGTCAGTTCCAGCAGGCGCGACAGCAGCAGCGGCCCCATCTCGGCCACGGTGGTCCGCACGGGATGACCCTGATCGCCGAAGAGATCCCAGAAGGTGACGGGAAAGGCCTCATAGCGGAAATCGGCAAAGCCGATGGTCTGGGCGCGGCTGGTGAAGGCATCGTGCAGTTTGAACCCTTCGCTGCCCGCCGCGGCCAGACCAGAAAGATCACCCTTTACATCCGACAGGAAAACCGGGACGCCGGCGGCGGAAAACCCCTCGGCGAGAATCTGCAACGTCACGGTCTTGCCCGTGCCCGTCGCCCCGGCAATAAGGCCATGACGGTTGGCATACCCTAGGTTCAACCCCTGCGCTTCGCCGTATTCCGCGCCGCCGCCACCAATAAAAACCTGATTTTCCAATGCCATCACCCCCTGTCTTACTTTTTTCACGGTCTGAACATACTCGGTTAATGTTTTCCTGCCAGTATGAAAATCGACCCGGGGCCTCATGTCCTCTTGGCACCGGGTGACTTCCTCCCTGTCAGACTGGCCGCGCCCTTGGGTGCGGCCCTTTTTTGTTCGATAAACATTTTTTCATCTTGCCTGTTGACCGACGCATTTATCTGCCCTAGCGTCGCTTTTACAAATAAGTCGGCCAGTCCGGCAGGGAGATACAATGAGAAGAGGCCGACCGGCCTCTTTTCAGTTTCCGGGCCCCGGCATCGTCCACCAACACCTGCACAGACCGGTTTCCCGCCGCAACGCTTTCCCGGAATCGTGATTTTGACCTGACAGGCCAATCACACCATGTTAGAGCGCAGCGAAACACGTAGTAACCATCAAACGGGGAACCGATGCCCAGACTATTCAATCTCCTGCCACTGACCGCCGCGCTGATGTTCGCAACCTCGGTGCATGCGCAAGAAACCGCAACGTCCGAGTCCGGCGCCGACGCCCCCGCTCAGGCGGAGACCGAGGAGGTCACGCAAGATCAGACAACCGAGGCGGCCGATGCCGAGCCCGCCGAAGAAGGCAACACCGCCGATGCGGATGGTCTCGACATGGGTCAGGAAGTTGTCGAGGATCCCACCTATGTCAAGGAAACCTACGGCGACTGGCAGCTGAAATGTTTCCGTAGCGAAGGCCAGGAAGACCTGTGCCAGATGTACCAGCTGTTGCGGGAGGACACCGGAAACCCGGTGGCCGAATTCAGCCTCTACAAGCTGCCCGAAGGCGCGCAGGCATCGGCCGGTGCCACGATCGTTGTGCCCCTGGGGACGCTGTTGACCGAGGGTATGCTGATCTCGATTGACGGCGGCAAGGCCCGCAGCTTTGCCTATTCCTTCTGCAGCGCAGTCGGGTGTTTCGCCCGTATCGGCCTGACCGAAGGCGATGTGGACGCATTCAAACGTGGCGCAAGCGCCAACTTGCAGATCGTACCGGCCCAGGCGCCTGACCAGAAGGTCAATATTAACGTGTCACTGAGCGGCTTCACCGCCGCCTATGACAACGTGTCAACGGTTCAGAACTGACGCCCGCGCAGGGGTCATGACCTCCGAAGCGCCGCCCAGAGGGCGGCGTTTCTGTTTGGTACCAACGGCTAAGGGGCACTGAACCCGCCATCGACGCGGCCAGTTTCATCCACGCGGACGAACTGCCACGCTCGAAGCTTCGCGGTTCGGATCAGGAAATGCATTTTTGACGGCGTGTTGCCAAACCCGCAGGCGCGTGACCACCGCAAGGCGGGACACGCAGCCTGTCCGGCTGGGTCAATCAGGCGCAGTCGGGGCGATAGGCGCGGGCCTGGGCCGTGGGATGCGGAAGGCCCGGATAGGCACAGCGCTTGGGCGAGATATGCGGGAAGATTTCCATCAGTTCCTCGCGTGTCGTAACATCCATTTCCGCGATTGCCTTGGGCGACGGGCGGAAGCTCTCGACAGGCAGGCCCTCGGCGCAGAACACTTCCTGATTGTCGAAGATCAGGTTGTAGTAGGTCACACTGTCGGTCCCCGGATCGACAAAGGCCTGATCACTGGCCTCGGCCAGGGCGCCAACACGCATCAGGCAGGATTGTTCATCGGCAACGCCGGAAATCCGGTATCCCGGGATCAGGGCACGGTGGCCGCAGGCAATGCGCAGATCGCGGACGGGCATCATCGGGCCGACCGCGCGGGGCTTGAGGCGAACGGGCGCCAGCTCGGGGCGTTCACGCATCTCGGCGGCGGTCACTGTGCGGGTCCAGATCATGCGCACCGGTTGCAGACCGTTGTCCCGTGTGACCACCATGTCACCCGGATGCAGGATGTCGACATGCCGCGCGCCCAGCGGGGTTCGCACGTTGGCGCCGCCGCATAATCCGGTCAGGTAGCGCCGATCTGTTTTCAAACTTGCTGACAACGACGTGGCAAATCCCATGGTCCACTCCTCAAAATCCCGTCCATCTATAACTCTTCAAGGTTAATACGCCGGAAATTGGGTCCGAGTGTGGACAGAATGTGACAGTTCGGCATTTCCCGGCGGCCCCTTGGAAAACCCCAGTCGAATCAATGTGCTTGCCGGCCTGACGGGTGCCTGCCGCAGATCCCGCCGCCGTGGTGGGCACAGGAATTTGCCTGCGAATTGAATAGAACTTTCTGCTCTGCCCGCTGACCCGGCCCCGCCGCAATCCCGCCGGTCAGGATGCCGAGGCTTTTCCTTTGCCCTTGCACATGGCAGGCTGGGCGCGCGCAACAGGATGATCCAGCCCTATGACTACCCGCAGATCCTTGCCGGAAAATGTCTCGGTCGCTGAAAAGCGCGGGGATGACCGGCTATATGCACCGGCGGCCGAGCGTAATGCCCGGGCCATCACGGATGTCCTGTCCTCCTGCGCGCCGCGAGCAGGCCGCGCATTGGAGATCGCCAGCGGTACGGGCCAACACGTGGCCGGGTTCGCCGCGGCAATGCCGCAGCTGCTCTGGCAACCGACCGAGATTGACGCGGAACGCCGCAACAGCATTGACAGCTGGTCACGCGGGGCGGAAAACATCCTGCCCGCACAACACCTGGATGCCACCCGTCCGGGATGGTCTGCGGATCATGCGGGGATGACCCTGATCGTCGTGGTCAATCTCTTGCATCTGATATCGTCCGGGCAGACCCGGCAGCTGATTGCAGAGGCTACCCATGCGCTTTTGTCTGCGGGCAGGCTTGTGATCTACGGGCCGTTCCTGCGCGATGGCCGGGCCACATCCGAGGGCGACGCACGATTCCACGCCAGCCTGCGCGCCGCCGACCCCGAGATCGGGTACAAGGACGTCGAACAGGTCCGGCAATGGCTGGCCGATACCGGGATGCGGATGGTCGATACCATTGACATGCCCGCCAACAATCTGACCCTGATCAGCGAAAAACCCCAGAGGCCCTAAAATGCCCCGAGCAGTTCATTTCCTTCTGACGTTTCTCATCGCCTGCTGGCTGTCGCTGCCGACCCCGGCACAGGCACAGACCACCACCGCCGGAGCCGTGAAGTTCGGTGACAACAAGCCGGTCAAATGGACCGGGCGCGCGCCCAGCAGGTTTCCCGTTCACGGCATTGACGTGGCGCGGTTCCAGGGCCAGATCGACTGGCGCAAGGCCCGCCGCGCCGGGGTCAGCTTCGTGTTCATGAAGGCGACCGAGGGCGGTGATCTGCTGGACCCGCTGTTCAAGGATCACTGGCGCGGGGCCAAACGCGCAGGCATCCCGCGCGGAGCTTACCATTTCTACTATTTCTGCACCCCGCCCGAGGTGCAGGCCCGCTGGTTCATCCGCAACGTGCCGCGCAACAAGGGTACCCTGCCCCCGGTGCTGGACATGGAGTGGAACCCGTTTTCCCCCACCTGTGCCACGGTGCGCCCGCCCGGGGCCGAGGTACGGCGCCAGATGAAGGTATTCATGGACATCGTGGAACGTCGCTATGGCCAACGCCCGATCATCTACACCACCCCGCAATTCTATGAGGACGCCGGGCTGCATCGGCTGACGAACGAGGAATTCTGGCTGCGCAGCACGGCCAAGACGCCGGCCCAGGCCTATAGCCCGGATCAGGGCTGGACCTTTTGGCAATATAGCGGCACCGGCGTGATCGACGGGATCGGCAAGGAAGTCGATCTGAACGTCTTTGGCGGCAGTGCCGATCAGTGGCAAAGGTGGCTAACCGCGCGCCGGCGCTAGAGCCGCCCGCAGTCAGTCCGCCACTTGCGCCCGGCGCCTTATCCGCGCCCAGAGCCTGCCATCGGTGATGCCCAGCCCCAGGGCGATCAGGCCAAAGCCGATCCAGGCGTCGCGCCCCAGTGCCTCGTCCAGAAACAGGGCTCCCAGGGCGATGGCAAAGGGCGGGATCAGCAGCGTGACCAGCATCAGGTTGGCCGCCCCTGCCCGCACCAGGATCTGGAAATACAGCAGGTATGCCAGGGCGGTCGAGATCACGGCAATCGCCAGCAGCGACGCCCAGACCGGCGGCGAAAGGTCCAGCTGCGGAACGCCATCCGACAAGACCGCAACCGGGATCATCAGAACCGTGCTGCCGATCAGCATCCCAAGGGCATTCATCTGCGGCGGGATGCCGGCCAGTGCCAGCTTGGCCCAGACGCTGGCAACCGCATAGGACAGCGCCGCCCCGAGGATCGCCAGCTGAGCCAGGTTTCGCGGATCCAGGCCGCTGATCGCCTCGGGCCCCATGATCACCGCCACCCCGGCCAGGCCGGCCAGCGCCCCGGCCACTTTCCGCGCAGTTAGCGGCTCATCTTTCAGCAACATCCCCGCCACCACCGCCCCGAAAACCGCCGTGGTGCCGTTCAGGATTGACGCCAGCCCGCTTTCGATCCGGGTCTGCCCCCAGAAGATCAGCGAAAAAGGAAGCGCGTTGTTAAGCGCGCCCATCACCAGGTAGGCGCCCCAGATGCGCGGGTCGCGCGGCCAGGCAATTCCCTGCCACCAGATCACCGCCATCAGCACTGGCACCGCCCAGAATACCCGGTGCAGGGTGATGGTCAGCGGCGGTACTTCGCGCAGGGCAATTTCGGCAAAGAAGAACGACCCGCCCCAGACCGCGGCAAGCACGAACAGCAACAGCGCCGCCGGCGCGGAGATCGAGGTAGAGGCCTGGTTTGTCATGGTTTCTCAGTGGCACAGGACACTGCGCCGCTCGACCCGATTCTTGCGGAATGTGAACGTCGGCCGCGGCCGGTCCCGTTCAGAACGGCACATCATCCGTGCTGCTGACGAACCGCGCCACGACCTTCTTGGTCCCGGCCTTTTCAAAAGCGATCTCCAGCTTGTCACCCTCGATCCCGATGATCTCTCCATAGCCGAATTTCTGGTGGAACACGCGCTCGCCCATGGTATGGCTGCTGACCGCCTGCGCGTCGATCACCTGATGACGGCTTTCGGCGGGCTGGGCCACGGGGCGCTGATGGGCGCGGGCCTGCAGCCGCTTCCAGCCCGGCGAGTTATAGACATTGGCCTCCGCCGCGCGTTCCTCGATCCCGCCGCTCATGCCCGCCGCGCCGTAACCACCGCCATAGAGCCCGGGCGGCGTCAGCACCTCGACATGATCCTCGGGCAACTCGTCGATGAAACGTGAGGGCATCGAGGATTGCCATTGCCCGAATACCCGCCGGTTGCCGGCAAAGCTGATCGTGCAGACCTCTTCGGCGCGGGTGATGCCGACATAGGCCAGCCGCCGCTCCTCCTCGACCCCTTTGAGGCCGTTTTCATCCATCGAGCGCTGCGAGGGAAACAGCCCGTCTTCCCAGCCCGGCAGGAACACCGCAGGGAATTCCAGCCCCTTGGCCGCGTGCAGGGTCATGATGCTGACCTTCTCACCCGCATCCTGGTTGTCATTGTCCATGATCAGGCTGACATGTTCGAGGAACCCCTGAAGGTTCTCGAACTGCTCCAGCGCCTTCACCAGTTCCTTGAGGTTCTCCAGCCGCCCCGGCGCCTCGGGTGTCTTGTCATTCTGCCACATCTCGGTATAGCCGCTTTCATCCAGGATGATCTCGGCCAGCTCCATATGCGTGATCTGCTTGTCGCCGGTCTTCCGGCCCCATCGTGTGAGGCCGTCGAGCAGCTTGGCCAGTTCCGTCGCGCCCTTGCCGGTCAGGCCCTTCTCGTCCAGCAGGATGCGCGCGCCGTCGATCAGGGGCACGCCATTGTCGCGCGCCGCGCGCTGGATCTTCTGTTGTGCCTTGTCGCCCAGGCCCCGCTTGGGCGTGTTCACGATGCGCTCGAACGCCAGATCGTCCGAGGGCGAAGTGACCAGCCGGAAATAGGCCATCGCATCGCGGATCTCCATCCGTTCATAGAATCGCGGCCCGCCGATGACGCGATAGGGCAATCCGATGGTCAGGAACCGGTCCTCGAACGCGCGCATCTGGTGGCTGGCGCGCACGAGGATCGCCATTTCGTTCAATGACATCGGCCGCAGTCCCCGCGTGCCGCTCTGCATCGCTTCGACCTCTTCGCCGATCCAGCGCGCCTCCTCCTCGCCGTCCCAATGGCCGATCAGGCGCACCTTCTCGCCCTCCTCGGCCTCGGTCCACAACTCCTTGCCCAACCGGCCCTTGTTGCCCGCGATCACCCCAGAGGCGGCGGCAAGAATATGCGGGGTCGAGCGGTAATTCTGCTCCAGCCGGACCACATGGGCACCCGGAAAATCCTTTTCAAACCGCAGGATATTGCCCACCTCGGCCCCGCGCCAGCCATAGATCGACTGGTCATCGTCGCCGACGCAGCAGATGTTCTTGTGCTTGCCCGCCAGCAGCCGCAGCCACAGGTACTGCGCCACGTTCGTATCCTGGTATTCGTCGACCAGGATGTAGCGGAACCAGTTCTGATATTGCGCCAGCACGTCGTCATGGGTCTGGAAGATCGTGACCATGTGCAGAAGCAGATCGCCGAAATCAACCGCGTTCAGTTCCTTCAGACGGGTTTGGTAGAGCTTGTAGAGCGCCGGCGCCTTGCCGTCATAGGCCCCGGCCTCGGATGCGGGCAGGTTATCCGGCGTCCAGGCGCGGTTTTTCCAGTTGTCGATGATGGCGGCCAGTGCCCGGGCGGGCCAGCGTCTGTCGTCGATGTTGGCCGCCGCCACCAGTTGCTTGAGCAGACGCAACTGGTCGTCCGTATCGAGAATGGTGAAGTTCGATTTGAGCTCCACCAGTTCCGCATGACGCCGCAGCAACTTGACGCAGATCGAATGGAAGGTGCCCAGCCAGGGCATCCCCTCGACCGCTTCGCCCAGCATCCGGCCCACGCGCTCCTTCATCTCGCGCGCGGCCTTGTTGGTGAAGGTGACGGCAAGAATTTCATTGGGCCGGGCGGTGCCGGTGTTCAGCAGGTGCACGATGCGCGTGGTCAGCGCCTTGGTCTTGCCCGTCCCCGCCCCCGCCAGCATCAGCACGGGACCGTCCAGCGTTTCGACCGCCTTGCGCTGCTCGGGGTTCAGACCGTCAAGATAGGGCATCGGGCGCGCCGCCATCGCGCGCGCCGCCAGCGAAGCGCCTTCGAAAGCGTCGGATTCGTCATAGCTGCTCATGGTCGCAACGATAGCGCGGGTTACAATCGAGTTAAAGCAAATGTTCGGGGATTGTTCCATATACGCCTCGCGGGTTTTCGGCGCCCATCTGTTCGGCTATGCAGGAGCCATGATCGAAGTGCTGCTTTATTCCCTTTTCGCCGGCGCGATGATCCCGCTGGGGGGGTGGCTGGCCCGCCGCGAAACGATCTCGCCCGAGTGGCTGCAGCGGGAGCTGCGTCACAGCATCATCGCGTTCGGCGCCGGTGCCCTGCTCAGCGCCGTCGCGCTGGTGCTGATCCCCGAAGGCATAGTAGAGCTGCCGGGGCTGTCGCCGCTGTTCTTCTTCGCTTTGGGCGCCGTCAGCATGGCGGCGCTGGACCTGTGGCTGGCGCGCCGCAAGGTCCAGCGGGCGCAATTGCTGGCGATGCTGAGCGATTTCGCCCCCGAGGCGCTGGCGATGGGCGCGCTGTTCGCCGCCAAGCCGAAATCCGCCCCGCTGCTGGCCCTTCTGATTGGCGTGCAGAACCTGCCCGAAGCTTTCAACGCCTATCGCGAAGCCGGGCCGGTGGACCGGACAAAGCCCGACCATCGGCTGCGCAGTTTTGCGCTGCTGGCGCTGGTCGGCCCTGTGGCGGCACTGACGGGCTACTACCTGCTCGCCGATCTGCCGGCGGTGACCGGCGCGATCATGTGTGCGGCGGCGGGGGGCATCCTCTTCCTGCTGTTCCAGGACATCGCGCCGCAGGTAGAGCTGGAACATCACATCGCGCCGCCGCTCAGCGCGATTGGCGGGTTTTCGGTCGGCGTGGCCGGTCACCTGATGATGGGCGGATAGGATCGTGGACCTGAACGCACGATTTCCCGCCCTGTCCGATCTGCGCCACCGCGCACGGCGCCGCATGCCGCGTTTCGTGTGGGAATTCCTGGACAGCGGCACCGGCTCGGAACAGACTCGCAATCGCAACCGGACGGCGCTGGACGCGCGGCTGTTGATGCCGTCGATCCTGCACGGGGAATTCGAACCCGATCTGTCGGTCGACTTGCTGGGCCACCGCCTGCCCCTGCCCTTCGGCATCGCGCCCGTGGGCATGTCCGGCCTGATCTGGCCGGATGCCGAACGTCATCTGGCGCGGGCCGCGGCCAGGGCCGACATCCCCTATACGCTGTCGACCGTCGCCAGCCAGGCGCCAGAGGATGTCGGCCCGGTGATCGGACGGCATGGCTGGTTCCAGATGTATCCGCCGCGCGACCCCGAGATCAGAACCGACATGCTGAACCGGGCCCGTGCGGCGGGGTTCAGGGTGCTGGTGCTGACGGTTGACGTGCCGGTCGCCTCGCGCCGGGAACGGCAGGTCCGGTCGGGCCTGACCACGCCGCCGCGCCTGACCCCGCGCCTGTTGGCGCAAATCGCCTGCCGTCCGGCCTGGACCCTGGGCATGGCGCGGATGGGGATGCCCAGAATGCGGATGATCGACAGTTACGCCGGGGATCTCAAGGGCCTGCCCTCGACCAGCCATGCGGGCTACATGCTGCGGACCTCGCCCGATATGGAGTACCTGCGATGGCTGCGCGAAGCCTGGGACGGGCCGATGGTGGTCAAGGGGGTGATGCGTGCCGCGGACGCACAAATGCTCGAGGCCGAGGGCATGGATGCGCTCTGGATCTCGAACCACGCCGGGCGGCAGTTCGATGCGGCCCCGGCCACGATCGACGTGATCGGGGACATCCGCGCGGCGACGAAACTGCCGCTCATTCTGGACGGCGGCATCGAAGGTGGCCTGGACATGTTGCGCGCCATCGCCCTGGGGGCCGATTTCGTGATGCTGGGGCGGGCCTGGCATTACGCCCTTGCCGCCCTTGGGAAAAGCGGCCCCGAACATCTGATCCATATCCTCCGGGCGGATCTGATCGCCAACATGGGTCAGCTGGGGGCAAGACGGCTGCGGGACATTCGCCGACAGCCGCCCGCCAGTGGGTAGGTCAAACCCACCCGGACAACATTATATTTGCCGCACAAGCCTTTGATAGAGAAGTTACTTTTAAAATGCCGATGGCCCCGTGCCGCTGCCCAATCGGGTAATTTCTGTCGCGAACGGGTTACCCGTTGCCGCTGGGGCATTGCACAAAGCTTGCGCAAATCTTACAAGGCGGCAGGGATGGCGCCGCAACGCAGAAAAACACTCGGGCGCAGCCCCATTCCGAACCGAGAATTTGCGACAGAGGGGATGGGCCAGTGGCAGAATTCAAGAAAATCCTGATTGCCAACCGGGGCGAGATTGCCATCCGCATCATGCGTGCCGCCAACGAAATGGGCAAGCGCACGGTCGCGGTCTTTGCCGAAGAGGACAAGCTGGGCCTGCACAGGTTCAAGGCGGACGAGGCCTATCGCATCGGCGAGGGCCTGGGGCCGGTCGCCGCCTATCTGTCGATTGACGAGATCATCCGCGTGGCCCGGGAATGCGGCGCCGATGCCATCCATCCCGGCTATGGCCTGCTGTCGGAAAACCCCGATTTCGTCGATGCCTGCGTGGCCAACGGCATCACCTTCATCGGGCCCAAGGCCGCGACGATGCGCGCCCTTGGTGACAAGGCCAGCGCCCGGCGCGTTGCGGTCGAGGCCGGCGTGCCGGTGATCCCCGCCACCGAGGTTCTGGGCGACGACATGGACGAGATCCGCCGCCAGGCGGACGAGATCGGCTATCCCTTCATGCTCAAGGCCAGCTGGGGCGGCGGCGGGCGCGGGATGCGCCCGATCATGAAGCCCGAGGAACTGGAAGAGAAAGTGCTGGAAGGCCGGCGCGAGGCCGAGGCCGCGTTCGGCAACGGCGAGGGCTATCTGGAAAAGATGATCCAGCGCGCCCGCCATGTCGAGGTGCAGATCCTGGGCGACAAGCATGGCAACATGTACCACCTCTATGAGCGCGACTGCTCGGTCCAGCGGCGCAACCAGAAGGTCGTTGAACGCGCGCCCGCCCCCTACCTGACCGACGAACAGCGCGCCGAGATCTGCGAACTGGGCTACAAGATCTGCAAGCATGTCGACTACGAATGTGCCGGTACGGTCGAGTTCCTGATGGATATGGAAAGCGGCCAGTTCTACTTCATCGAGGTGAACCCGCGCGTGCAGGTCGAACACACCGTCACCGAGGAAGTCACCGACATCGACATCGTGCAGGCCCAGATCCGCATCGCCGAGGGCAAGACCCTGGCCGAAGCCACCGGCAAGGCCTCGCAGGAGGATATCCGCCTGAACGGCCACGCCCTGCAGACCCGGATCACCACCGAGGACCCGCAGAACAATTTCATTCCCGATTACGGCCGCATCACCGCCTTTCGCGAGGCCACGGGCATGGGTATCCGGCTGGATGGCGGCACCGCCTATTCCGGCGGCGTGATCACGCGGTACTATGACAGCCTGCTGGTCAAGATCACCGCCCATGCGCAGACCCCTCAGGCGGCCATCGCCCGGATGGACCGCGCCCTGCGCGAATTCCGCATCCGCGGCGTGTCGACCAACATCGCCTTCGTCGAGAACCTGCTGAAGCACCCGACCTTCCTCAGCAACGAATACACCACCAAGTTCATCGACCAGACACCCGAGCTGTTCAATTTCGGCAAGCGCCGCGACCGCGGCACCAAGGTGCTGACCTATATCGCCGACATCACGGTCAACGGTCACCCCGAAACCCAGGGCCGTGCCGGGACCGGGGCGGATGTGAAACTGCCTAAACCCCCTGCCCTGCTGGGCGATCCGCCGGCCGGCACCAAGACGCTGCTGAACGAAAAAGGCGCCAAGGCGGTGGCCGACTGGATGCTGGCCGAAAAACGCCTGCTGTTGACCGACACGACCATGCGCGACGGGCATCAAAGCCTGCTGGCCACACGGATGCGGTCGATCGACATGGTCCGGGCCGCCCCGGCCTATGCCGCCAACCTGCCGCAGCTCTTCAGCGTTGAATGCTGGGGCGGCGCCACTTTCGACGTGGCCTATCGATTCCTGCAGGAATGCCCGTGGCAGCGGCTGCGCGATCTGCGCCGGGCCATGCCCAACCTGCTGACCCAGATGCTGCTGCGCGCCTCGAACGGCGTCGGCTACACCAACTATCCCGATAACGTGGTGCAGGAATTCGTCCGCCAGGCGGCAGAGACGGGGGTGGATGTATTCCGCGTCTTCGACAGCCTCAACTGGGTCGAGAACATGCGCGTGGCGATGGATGCGGTGAATGAAACCGGCCGCATCTGCGAGGGCACGATCTGCTATACCGGCGATATCCTGGACCCGGACCGCGCCAAGTATGACCTGAAATACTATGTCTCGATGGCCAAGGAGCTTCAGGCCGCCGGCGCCCATGTCCTGGGGCTGAAAGATATGGCGGGCCTGCTGAAACCCGCCGCCGCGCGGGTGCTGGTCAAGGCGCTCAAGGACGAGTTGGACATCCCGGTGCATTTCCACACCCATGACACCTCGGGCATTGCCGGTGCGACCATCCTGGCCGCCGCCGATGCGGGCGTCGATGCGGTGGATGCGGCGATGGACGCGTTTTCCGGCGGCACCAGCCAGCCCTGCCTGGGCTCGATCGTCGAGGCGCTGGCCCATACCGAGCGCGACACCGGCCTCGACATGGCCCGCATCCGCGAGATGTCGGATTACTGGGAACAGGTCCGTGCGCAGTATGTGGCGTTCGAGAGCGGCCTCGCCGCCCCGGCCTCCGAGGTCTACCTGCATGAAATGCCCGGCGGGCAGTTCACCAACCTCAAGGCGCAGGCGCGCTCTCTGGGGCTGGAGGAACGCTGGCCCGAGGTGGCGCGCACCTATGCCGACGTGAACCAGATGTTCGGCGATATCGTCAAGGTCACGCCCTCGTCAAAGGTCGTGGGCGACATGGCGCTGATGATGGTCAGCCAGAACCTGACCCGCGACGAGGTCGAGGATCCCAAGGTCGACGTGGCCTTCCCCGACTCGGTCGTCGACATGATGCGCGGCAATCTGGGCCAGCCGCCGGGCGGTTTCCCCGATCCGATCGTCGGCAAGGTGCTGAAGGGCGACAAGCCCAACACCGAACGTCCCGGCGCGCACCTGCCGCCGGTCGACCTGGAGGCCACCCGCACCGCCCTGAGCAAGGAGCTGGAGGGCAAGCCGGTGGATGACGAGGACCTGAACGGCTACCTGATGTATCCCAAGGTGTTCCTGGATTACATGGGCCGGCACCGCACCTATGGGCCGGTCCGCACCCTTCCCACGCGCACCTTCTTCTACGGGATGGAGCCAGGTGAGGAGATCAGCGTCGAGATCGACCCCGGCAAGATCCTCGAGATCCGCCTGCAAGCCGTGGGCGAAACCCAGGACGATGGCGAGGTGCGCGTGTTCTTCGAGCTGAACGGCCAGCCCCGCGTGATCCGGGTGCCGAACCGGCTGGTCAAGTCACAGACCGCGCAGCGGCCCAAGGCCGAGCCGGGCAACGCCAACCATGTGGGCGCCCCGATGCCCGGCGTGGTGGCCAGCGTGGCCGTGACCGCCGGGCAGGAAGTCAAGGCCGATGATCTGCTGCTGACCATCGAGGCGATGAAGATGGAAACCGGCATCTATGCCGAACGCGACGCCGTGGTCAAAGCGGTACACGTCCAGGCCAGCGGCCAGATCGACGCCAAGGATCTGCTGATCGAGCTGGAATAAACCACATCTGCGGCCCGGCCCCGACAAGAGCCGGGCACGGGCTATTTTCCGCACGCCCGATTTTCCCACTGGCGCGCGGGCGCGAATCTTCTAAGTCTTGCATCCGGTCCCTTTGGCGCAGGAAACGGACATGCAAAAGCTGCTGGTATTCACCGATATTCACATCGTTCCCGAGGGCGCGGATATCATCGGGCTGGACCCGATGGCGCGGTTCCGGCAGGGGCTGGATCACGCGCTTGCCAACCACCCCGATGCCACCCGCATCATCATCACCGGCGATCTGGCCCATCATGGCGCGCCCGCGGAATATGCCCGTCTGAAATCAGCGCTCGCGGGCTGCGCGTTGCCCGTATCTCTGTTGATCGGCAATCATGATAACCGAGCCGCATTCCGGGCAAGCTTTCCCGGCACCCCGGTTGATGAGGCCGGATTTGTCCAGTCCTATCTGGATATCGGGGGGTATCGGCTGGTATTTCTGGACACGGTCGACGAAACCGCCGCCATCGAACACAGCGGCGCGCTCTGCGCCACGAGACTGAACTGGCTGGCGCGGACGCTGACCTCAGCCGGTGATCGCAAGGCCATCATCTTCATGCATCACCCGCCGATCACCACAGGTTTCAACGCCATGGACCGTATCGTGCTGCGCAACCGGGCACAGTTCGCCGAGTTTCTGCAGGATCATGCAAATGTCTGCCAACTCGTCGCCGGTCATGTGCACCGCACCATCTCGGGCGCGGCAGGCAATATCCCGGCCGCCATCTTCAAGAGCCCATGCCACCAGATGCCAATGGCACTTTCGCACGAAGACGAGCACCTGTCCGTGGATGAACCCGGCGCTTATGGCTTGCTGTTGCTGACCGGGACGGGTGTTATCGTGCATACCGAGGATTTTGGCCTGCCCCCGCGCAACGCCACCAGCTACGCCAGCCCGAAGGAGAACGCGGCATGACACTTTCCATTACCCCGCTTTATGGCGGTCTCGTCGGGTTGCTTTTTGTCCTGCTGAGTGTGCGCGTGATCCTGCGCCGCCGCGCAGCCCGCATTTCGGTCGGGACCGGCGACGACAAGGATCTGCGCAAACGGATCCGCGCGCAGGCCAATTGCGCCGAATATGCGCCGATTGGCCTTATCCTGCTGGCAATGGCCGAATTGCAGGGGGCCCCGGGATGGGTGGTGCATCTGCTGGGGCTGATGTTGCTGGCCGGACGCCTGCTTCATGCTTATGGTTTTGGCTCCACACCCCAGGTCGTGCGGGCGCGCTGGATCGGCATGGCGCTGACCTTCCTCATGCTGATCGTGGCAGCGGCGGCCAATATCGGCCATTCAATTACGTAAGGAACGAGTCATATCATGTTGGAATTGCTTAATGATCCTGCCGTATGGGCATCTTTCCTGACGCTCACGATACTTGAGATCGTGCTGGGCGTGGACAATGTGATATTCATCTCGATCGCGGCGTCGAAACTGCCCGAACATCAGCGCGCCCGGGCGCGCTTTCTGGGGCTGATGGGGGCGCTGATCCTGCGTATCGGGCTGCTGTTTTCGATCGCCTGGATCGTCGGCCTGTCGAAACCGATTGCCACCGTGATGGGCTGGGAAATGTCCTGGCGCGACCTCATCCTGATCGCGGGCGGGCTGTTCCTGATCTACAAGGCGGCGACCGAGATTTTTGACGAGGTCGAGGGTGATCACCTGCACACCGCCGAAGAGCGCGTTGTCGAGGCCGTGTTCATGAGTGTGATCTTCCAGATCATGCTGCTGGATCTGGTCTTTTCGGTCGATTCCGTGATCACCGCCGTGGGTATTGCCGATCATCTGGAGGTGATGATCGCCGCCGTCTGCGTGGCCATCATGGTAATGATCGTGGCGGCCAACCCAATCGCCGATTTCGTGGAAAGCCATCCCAGCACCAAGATGCTGGCGCTGGCCTTTCTGGTCATGGTCGGCATGGCGCTGGTGGCGGATGGTTTCCACTATCACGTCGAACGCGGCTTCATCTACGCCGCGATGGTCTTTGGCGGCGCGGTCGAGACGCTGAACCTGCTGCGCCAGCGGCGGCGGCGCAAGCGCGTCTGAGCGTGGACTATTCGTTTCGGGGTGAATTTATTTGCCAGCGTGCTATTTTCTGCGATGACCAAGCGCCGTGATCGGCAGCCAGGGAGGAGCAAACATGTGTCGAATGTTCGCGGGACAAGACCCCGAGCGCTATGAATTGGAAACACGCAGGATGCGCCTGAATGGACAGAGCACCAGTATCCGGCTGGAAAAATCGTTCTGGGGCATTCTGGACGAGATCGCCGCAAACGAAGACCTGACGACGCCGGCATTCGTGTCGAAACTGCACGCGGAAGTGCTTGAGTTGCATGGCGAACCCAAGAACTTCACGTCGCTGCTGCGCTGCACCTGCCTGGTGCGCCTCGAGGCGGAGGAACGCGCCGAGGCGACGCAGATCGCCGCCGAATAGGCGCGGCTCAACAACGTAGTAACCGTTTACTACCCGCGCGTCGTCATCACGCGCTACGCTTCCTCAGACGCCAAACGATCTGGAGGAAGCGATGGCCAAAGCCATTCACAGCATGATTCGTGTCCTTGACGAGGCGCGGTCAGTCGATTTTTACCGCAGGGCTTTCGCGCTGGAGATCGCCGACCGGCTGGATTTCGAGAATTTCACGCTCGTCTATCTCAGCAATCCCGAAAGTGCGTTCGAATTGGAGCTGACCATCAACAAGGGTCAGTCGGACGCCTATGATCTGGGGAACGGCTATGGTCATTTCGCCGTGCTGGTCGAGGATCTGGCAAGCGAGCATGCGCGCTTCGAGGCAGAAGGGCTGAACCCGCGAAAAATCGTCGAATTTGCGCCGGACGGGGAACTGGTTGGCAAGTTCTTCTTTGTGACCGATCCGGACGGCTACGAGATCGAGGTGCTGCAGCGGGGCGGTCGCTTCAAGTGATGAAAAAAAACGGGAGGAAACGCAATGAACAGGATTAAGATGAAAGGGCTGACGCGGCGCGAGCTGCTGTCGCGCGGCGCCGCCGCCGGGACAAGCTTTGTCATAGGCGCCGGTTTCGTGGCGAGCACCGATGCCGCCTGGGCGACCGAGATGAACGCGCTGAAGCCCGATACGTTTGCGACGCTGGTGCAAATGGCGCGCGACATCTATCCGCATGATCATGTGGGCGACGAATATTATGTCGCCGCGGTCAAGGGCTATGACACCCCTGACAGTGCAGACGAGATTGAAGCCGGGATCGAGGCGCTAAACGCGGCGGCCCGGGCCAGCGGGCATGGCAGCTACCTGGATGTCGGCTGGGAACGTGACCGCGTGGATATCCTGCGCGGCATGGAAGACAGCGCGTTTTTCCAGAAGATCCGCGGCGGGCTGGTGACCGGCCTCTATAACCAGAAGGCGGTCTGGCCGCTGTTTGGCTACGAGGGCGAATCCTATTCCGAGGGCGGTTACATCGACCGCGGCTTTGACGACATCAACTGGCTTTGAGCCATAGCCAACGAGGAGGAAAAGACTATGGCTGCACCATTTGAGATGAGCGACGACAACGTGATTGTCGTGATCGGAACCGGCGCCGGTGGCGGCGTTCTGGCGAACGAGTTGGCACAACGCGGCGTGAGCGTCGTGGCGCTTGAGGCAGGCGGGCGTTACCTGCCCGAGGATTATGTCAACGACGAGTGGGAAAGCTTCGGCCAACTGGCCTGGCTTGACCCGCGCACCACATCCGGCGATTGGCGCGTCGCCAAGGACTTTTCCGGCCTGCCCGCCTGGATCGTCAAGGCCGTGGGCGGCACAACGACCCACTGGGCCGGCGCCTCCATCCGCTTTCAGGACCATGAGTGGAAGGCATTGACCAACTACGGCGAGGTAGAAGGCGCCAACCTGCTTGACTGGCCCATAGACGGGGCGGAAATGGCACCGTGGTATGATCTGGCAGAAAAGAAGCTGGGCGTCACCCGGACCAACAATTTTCCGGGCCTGCCGGGCAATAACAACTACAAGGTGTTCGAGGCCGGCGCCAAGAAGCTGGGCTACAAGGAGGTCCATACCGGGCGGATGGCGATCAATTCGGTCGATAACGATGGACGCCCGGCCTGCCAGCAGACCGGTTTCTGCTTCCAGGGTTGCAAATGGGGGGCCAAGTGGTCAGCCGCTTACACCGACATCCCCAATGGCGAGGCCACGGGCAATCTGGAGGTGCGCGAGCGCGCCCATGTGCTGAGGATCGAGCACGGCGAAGATGGTAAGGTCAACGGTGTCGTCTATGCCGATGCCGAGGGCAATGAGCACAAGCAGATGGCACGCGCCGTCTGCGTCGCGGGCAATTCGTTCGAGAGCCCCCGCATCCTGCTTAATTCGGCCACGTCGATGTATCCCGACGGCCTGGCCAACAGCTCGGGCCAGGTCGGGCGCAACTATATGCGCCACATGACCGGATCAGTCTACGCGGTCTTTGACGAGCCGGTTCGCTTCTGGCGCGGCACGACCATGGCCGGGATCATTCAGGACGAGTCGCGCCACGATCCGTCGCGCGGTTTCGTCGGCGGCTACGAGCTGGAAACGCTGGCGCTTGGCCTGCCGTTCATGGCCGCATTCCTCGACCCCGGTGCCTGGGGCCGCGAATTCACCACCGCATTGGACGGCTATGAAAACATGGCCGGCATGTGGATCGTGGGCGAGGACATGCCGCAGGAAAGCAACCGCGTAACGCTGAACATGGATGTGAAGGACCAGTTCGGCATGCCGGTCGCCAACGTGCATTTCGATGACCACCCGAACGACATCGCCATGCGCAACCACGCCTACAAGCAGGGCGCGGCGATCTATGACGCGGTGGGCGCCACGCGGACCTTTCCGACCCCGCCCTATCCGTCCACGCACAACCTTGGCACCAACCGGATGTCGGAAAACCCGGCCGATGGCGTGGTCAACGCAAACGGGCGAACCCATGACATCGAAAACCTGTTTGTCTCGGACGGGTCGGTCTTTACCACCGGTGCCGCGGAAAACCCGACGCTGACCATCGTGGCGCTTGCCATCCGTCAGGCGGATCACATCGCGGCAGAGCTTTCACGCGGCAATCTCTGAGCCTCCGCCCTGCTCAATCCGGACCGGCGCCCCCGGCGGGCGCCGGTTTTTTGTCAGGCCGCGCCCGATGGCAGATAGGGAATGCCGCCCGTGGCATCGCTATCGTCGATCACCACAAGACTGCTGACCGTGCCGCCCTGCCGGGCCTTGGCAAAGGGCGCATATTCGGGATCATCGGCAAAGGCCTGTGCCGCATCAACCGACGGAAACTCGATCAGCGCAATAACGTCCACGTCCAGCGCCGCCCCCTCCAGCGTTGTCACATTCGCGCTGCGGCTCAGGTACCGGCCCCCGTGCTTCTCCGCCAGGTCGTGCACCTTCGCGGCATAGTCCGGGATCCACGCATCATCGGTCACTTTCACTTGCGCAATCAGGTAAGCGGCCATCCTTCTCTCCCCCTTATTTGGTTTTGTACTGATCCAAGGCTACCGGTCGCTTCGCGGTAAAGCCATACGCAAACCCGCGCGCGGCCGGATCGCGCCCGATCATCGGCAAAAAAATTCCGCCGGGGATGCGATTTTCGCTTGCAGGGGGCGGCCATAGTTTATATCTGACGCCTCACCCAAGGATGCGGGTGTAGCTCAGGGGTAGAGCGTTACCTTGCCAAGGTAAATGTCGTGAGTTCGAATCTCATCACCCGCTCCAACAAAATTCAAAGACTTATTGGCATCGTATTCCCGTCGATTGACCGAAGAAGCGATGGCGTTCACACCAATCAGTGCGACCTAAATCTACCAAAAAACTGGCAAGGCCTCTGTGCGTTTCGAATCCTGGGGTCTTGGCAAACTGCTCGAAGCTGGCTTCGGCAGCGTCAGCTATATCCCTGAGTTACACCCGTAGAGGTGAAAAGCGGTGCCAAGTCCAAGGTGCCTACTTGAATGTCGTTACATGTCCAAACGACAATGCGGCCATTCCCGCCAAATAATGAACCGAGAGAAAACTGCCTGTAATTCTCAGGACAACTGTCGCCAGTACTCAGAACGTAAGAAGCCCTACGCGTTCAGGGATATCTCTTGCCAGTCAACGCGTAACACTCAGGGCCACGTGGCGACGTCAGGCGTCGGACTACTGGCTTCCGCCGCCTGACATATCGAAAATTGCGTATCCGATGTCAGCGCGAGGTTAAGATGCCCTCTATCGCTGACAATCCTCGTTCGATGTCGTCGACCACAACACGTTCCATCGCCGGGTCATCTGAGGAGAAATTTGCAATCCACTCGACGAGCAGATTTTCCCCGGGCTGAACCGACAACGTTGCCGTGAATTTCTCGATGGGCAACGAGGAACTGACGGTCTTGTAGGTGTAAGACAACCCTTCCTCTCGGGCGATGCGCTTTTGGGTCACTTCGTCCCCGGCGTCCGTTGTCAACACACGGACCAGTGACCCGTCCACGGCCTTCAACGAACACCTGGTCACATTGGGGTGCCAATCATCAATGTCGCAAAAGTCGCCTATCAGATTCCAAACCTTTGGCGTTGAGGACGGAAGTTCAAGGGATCTCTTGACCTCGAAATCCGCTGGCCACGCTGCTGTGGCGCACAGCAGGCTGGCGGCGATGACCGGGAATTTGGCAATGGATGTCATGGTGTTTCCTTTCCAAAAATGGAGAAGCAGGAGAATTTTCTTGCCTCACGGTGCGAGTCTTCGCAGGCTCATGGGGGCATGGAGGCAGTTGAAATGTCCGGAGAAAGCCCTGAAAAAGATCTGAATTCATCGGGCAGAGTTCCATTGGGGGACTTTGTGTTTTCAGTAGAGACCGGGGAATTGCTGGATCGGTCCGGGCACCCGGTTCATCTGCGTCATCAAAGTTCCGAAGTCCTTGCCTATCTCGTGGAGCGGATCGGCGAAACCGTTTCAAAGGACGATTTGTTCGAGAGTGTCTGGGCCAAGACGGCTGTCACTGACGACAGCCTTTCCCAGTGCATCGCTGACATCCGCAGGACACTGAATGATGCCGATCACAGGATTGTCCAAACGCTTCCCAAGAAGGGCTATCGACTGGTCACGGCCTCTCATTCTTCAGATGAGGTACAGCCGAAGCCCTCGCCGCCTGATGTCGCGCGCGTCGGTCGGCTGAGGCTTGCCGTTTTCGGCGTTATCGCAGTCGTCGTTCTGGCCCTTGGTGCATTCTGGGGGTTGGGGCGAAAGCAGCACGCGTCGCCGGAAGAACTGCCTTTGCCCTCCAAGCCATCGATTGCGGTGCTGGCATTTGAAGACCTCAGTGTCGGCTCCGATGCCAACTACCTCAGCGACGCCATCGCTGAGGGCATCATCGTGGATTTGTCCCGTTACTCCGAACTCTTCGTCATCGCGCGAAATTCGAGTTTCAGCTTTCGAGACAGTCCAACCGAAGTGTCAAAGATATCCCGTGCGCTCGGCGTGCGATACCTGCTGGAGGGCACTCAGCAAAAGAGCGGCGATCGGCTGCGCGTGACCGTTCAACTGATCGATGCCATCGAGGGCCGGAGCCTTTGGTCCCATGTCTACAACAGCGACCTTGGCGATGTTTTTGCGATGCAGGATGATATCGTGCAGAGGACCGTCGCGACGGTCGCGCAAAAGGTCATGAACTTCGAAGGCCAGAAAGCGATCAAGTCCGACGAAGCGAAATTGACCGCCCTGCTGCTGAATTGGAAAGCACGTCAGCATCTCTTTTCCTTCACTCCCGAGGGCAATGAAAAGGCCCGTCTGGCCAATCTGGCCGCTGTGGAGGCGGATCCGACGCAACCCTACGGGTATGTCGGGCTGACATTTGTTCATATCAACAGGTACCGCTGGGGATGGACGGACGAAGACCCGATCGTTGAACTGGATGCCGCACGGAGCTATGCGCGCAAGGCCGTCCAGGTCGCGCCCGAGTATTATGATGCGCATACGGCCATGGCGTACATGCACATTCAGGAAGGCGAGCTTGAAAAGTCGGTGGCGCGCTTTCGAAAGGCGCTGGAGCTCAATCCCAATGATACGAGCGCTATGGCCGCGCTGGCCGAAGCCTTGACCTATGGCGGCCGGGCAGAAGAGGCCGAAGAACTGATGCTGCGCGTCGTCCGTCTGGACCCGCTCCACCAGGACTGGATCAAATGGAACCTTGCATGGGTGCAATGGCACACGCGCAATTGCGACGATGCGCTGGAGACCATGAACGCCATGTCCGAGATACCTCCGATGGCGTATCGGGTGCTGGCGATCATCCAGATGTGCCGCGGCGATCGAAGTGAGGCGAATAAGGCAGTTGAGCAACTGATGAAATTCGACCCCGAGTACTCGCTCCGGGACGTTCTGCACAATTACGAAGGAAAATACGTCGTCGATTCGGATCTGGAGCGCGTTCTGAACGACCTGCGCGAAGCCGGTTTGCCAGAATAGGACGCGCCTTGGATGAAACCTCCAGATCCGGAAGGTCACTCAAAGTGACTTCTGCGGGACTTTGAGCTTGCCTGTTGAAGATGATTTCTTTTCTCATCGCCATGAACTGAGCGACGCAATCCTTTCCATGCCTTCGCGCGGGCGGCTTGGTACGATTTTGTGCAGGCCGCGAGGGAGACAACTCGAGACCCTGCTTTACTGTCAACAACACGAAGAAATCGCTGGTTGAGAAACAAGTCATTCGGCAGAAATTTGACGCGCTCTCCTCTGTGCATCGCGGTCTCATCAGCAAGTTTGCCAAAGACCGGTATTCGAGGTGTCATCGCACGGATCAATAGCTTTGGCTCCTCACTTGACACCGGCCCCGGTTGGGGGTGTTTCGGCAACGCCTGCACCACGCCGCGCCATGTGCCTCTTGGCGCGCGCCGCAAGGCTGATTATACACCCGCCTGACCACCCCAGCGGAGATGCGACATGCGCAGCGCCAAGATCACGCGAAAGACGGCTGAAACCGACATCACGGTCGAGATCGACCTCGATGGCTCGGGCGCCTATGATAACCAGACCGGCATCGGGTTTTTCGATCATATGCTGGATCAGCTGGCGCGCCATTCGCTGATCGACATGAAAATCCGCTGCAAGGGTGACACGCATATCGACGATCACCACAGCGTCGAGGATGTTGGGATCGCGCTTGGGCAGGCGCTGACGCAGGCCCTGGGCGACAAGACCGGCATCCGCCGCTATGGCGCCTGCCTTCTGCCGATGGATGACGCGCTGGTACGCGCGGCGCTGGACCTGTCGGGACGGCCCTACCTGGTGTGGAACGTCGATCTGCCGACCCCCAAGATCGGCAGTTTCGATTGCGAGCTGGTACGCGAGTTCTTCCAGGCGTTCAGCACCCATGGCGGGATCACCCTGCATGTGGACGGGCTGCATGGCATCAACAGCCACCACATCGCCGAGGCGGCATTCAAATCCGTGGCGCGGGCGCTGCGCGAGGCGGTCGAGACCGATCCGCGCAAATCCGATGCCATCCCGTCGACCAAGGGGGCGCTCTAGCCTGCCATGACAACTGTCATCATCGACTACGAGAGCGGCAACCTGCATTCCGCCGAAAAGGCGTTTCGGCGCATGGCGGACGAGGTGGGCGCCGGCGAGGTCCGCGTGACCTCGGACCCTGACGTGGTGCGCGGTGCCGACCGGATCGTGCTGCCCGGTGACGGAGCCTTTCCCGCCTGCCGCAAGGAACTGTTCGACCATCGCGGCCTGTTCGAGGCCGCGTCCGAGGCGGTGCGCGACGGCGGCAGGCCGTTTTTCGGCATTTGCATCGGGATGCAGATGCTGGCGACCCGCGGGATGGAATATACCGAGACCCCCGGATTTGACTGGATCGGCGGCACGGTCGAGGCGATCGCGCCCGATGACCGCAAGCTGAAGGTGCCGCATATGGGCTGGAACGACCTGGTGATCGACCATCCGCACCCGGTATTCGAAGGCATCAGCACCGGCCACCACGCCTATTTCGTGCATTCCTATCATTTTCGCGTCGACGATCCGGCAGAGCGTCTGGCGCATGTCGATTACGGCGGCCAGATCACCGCCATTGTCGGGCGCGACACTATCGTGGGTACCCAGTTCCACCCCGAGAAAAGCCAGTCCACCGGCCTGAAGGTGATTGCCAACTTCCTGCGCTGGACACCCTGATGCCCCTGTCAGAGCCGCAGTTGCAGCGCGTCCTGGACGACATTGCGCAGACCGCGGCGGCAAGCGAGGACAAGGGCAAGGTTGCTGATTACATCCCGGACCTCGCGCGTATCGATCCCAATCGCTTTGCCATCGCCGTGGCCCTGCCCGGAAAACCCACGCTGCACGCGGGCGACGCGCACGCGCCGTTTTCCATCCAGTCGGTTTCCAAGGTGTTCACGCTGGCGCTTGCCCTGGGCAAGGTCGGCGACCGGCTGTGGAACCGGGTCGGACGCGAACCATCGGGCCAGGCCTTCGATTCCATCATCCAGCTGGAACAGGAAAAGGGCCGGCCGCGCAATCCGTTCATCAATGCGGGGGCCATCGTTACCACCGACACGGTGCTCGAGGGTGCGACGCCCCGCGAAACGCTGGGCGCCCTGCTGAGATTCGTGCGTGCCGCGGCCGGGGATGACGACATCCACATGAATGAAAGCGTCGCCCAGTCCGAGATCGCCACCGGACACCGGAATTTCGCGCTGGCCCATTACCTGCTGTCGCACGGCAATCTCAGGAACGCCCCCGAACTGACGCTGGGCACCTATTTCCACCAATGCGCAATCGAGATGACTTGCGCGCAACTGGCCAAGGCCGGGCAATTCCTGACCGGAGTGCCGGGCGCGCCCCGCATGGTCTCGCAAAATCGTGTCCGCCGGATCAACGCGCTGATGATGACCTGTGGCCATTACGACGGGTCGGGCGAATATGCCTATCGTGTCGGCCTGCCCGGCAAGAGCGGGGTTGGCGGTGGCATCCTGACCATCGTTCCGGGCATCGCCTCGGTCGCGGTCTGGTCACCGGGGCTTGATCACTACGGCAATTCCAAGCTGGGCACACAGGCGATGCAGACCCTGGCCGAGAAAACCGGCTGGTCGGTGTTCTGACCGGGGCCGCCGCCCCTGCGGATCACTTGACGCGGGTCCAGTTCTGACTGCGGCAGATCACGGCCACGCACCCCGACACTTTCAGCGTATTGCCGCTGAGCGTCATTTTCGATTTGTAGGTCTTGTTGCGGTCAGGCGCCCAGATCTTGCCGCCGGCATAGCTGCCGTCGCCGCTGGCCTGCATATCCCACAGCATCCGCTTGTTCAGATGCTCGTAATCCGCGGACTCCGCGCCGCCATCCTCGAACGCCTTGCGGATCACGCCGCAGATGGCATCGCCGCATTTCGACACGGCCACGTGCAGGTAGCCGCCGGAATCGCCGGGCTGGGTTTTCCAGATACCTTCGACCGGATCGGCCAGGCCGGTGCCCGCGCTCAGAACAAGCGCCGCGATGCTTAGTGCAAATCTTTTCATGGTCTTCTCCTCCCTGACATCTTGCGCGACAGTGACCAAGGCGCGGTTTTCGATCAAGTCTGACGTTGGGTCGCGTTGCAATTGCCGCGATCCCGTGCAAAACGGCAGGCAGAATTCTGCTGAAAGGGCCGCGCGATGATCCTCTATCCCGCCATCGACCTCAAGGACGGCCAGGCCGTACGCCTGTTCAAGGGTGAGATGGACCAGGCCACCATCTTCAACGACGACCCCGCCGCGCAGGCGATGGAGTTCGTGAACGCGGGCTGCGAATGGCTGCACCTGGTCGACCTGAACGGCGCCTTCGCCGGCGCGCCGGTCAACGCCGCCCCGGTCGAGGCGATTCTGGCCGCGACGCGCGTGCCCGCGCAACTGGGCGGCGGTATTCGCGACATGGCAACGATCGAACGCTGGCTGTCGAAAGGGCTGGCGCGGGTCATCCTGGGCACCGTGGCGGTGGAAAACCCCGATCTGGTGCGTGAGGCCGCGCGGGAGTTTCCCGGCAAGGTCGCCGTGGGCATTGACGCCCGCAACGGCCGCGTCGCCACCAAGGGCTGGGCCGAGGAGACCGACGTGATGGTCACCGATCTGGCGCGCTCCTTCGAGGATGCGGGCGTGGCCGCGATCATCTATACCGACATCAACCGCGACGGCGCCATGCAGGGCCCGAATATCGAGGCCACGGCGGCGCTGGCGCGGGCGGTCAGCATCCCGGTGATCGCGTCTGGCGGGGTCAGTTCGCTGGACGACCTGATCGCCCTGCGCGACTGCGGTGCAGCACTCAACGGCGCCATCTCCGGCCGCGCGCTCTATGACGGGGCGATTGATCTGAAGACGGCGCTGGCAGCACTCAAGACCGGATAGTCACCGGGCTTACATGCCCGCCGCTTTTTGCGTCAGCTTGGCCAGCGCCCCGCTCATCTTGCGGATATATTCCGCGTCGTCGCTGATGCCCGGCAAATCGTCCAGCATCTCCTTGGGGTCCTCATAGGCCAACCAGATATCGCTCGACGCGTCTATATATATCAGCACCTTCAGCGGCAGATACAGCCCGGCCTGCGGGTCATCCTGCATTGCCGGCGTGCCCAGCTTGGGATTGCCGAAAATCAATAGCTGACTGTCCGGCAGCTCCATCCCCGCACTCTTCGCGCCGCCGGCATGGTCTATGCGGGCAAAGACAGTGGCCCCGGCGCCGGTCACAGCGGCCTCAAGCGCGTCCATGGTGGCAGCCACATCCTTGTTGGATTTGACTTTGATAATATCCTCACCCGCCCAGACCGGCAGCGCCGCGAGGGTCAACATGACAGCGGCAATAAGATGTTTCATGGCAATCTCCTTGGTTGATCAAAACTTGCCCCTATCCTCTGGCAAAGCGCGGGAATTGCAAATAAACGGTTGCGTGACATAGCAACGGATCGCGAAATCATGCTCAAGACACGTATCATCCCCTGCCTCGACGTGGCCGATGGCCGCGTGGTCAAGGGGGTGAATTTCGTCGATCTGGTGGATGCGGGCGACCCGGTGGATGCCGCGCGCGCCTATGACGCTGCCGGCGCGGATGAGCTGTGTTTCCTGGATATTCACGCCACCCATGAAAACCGCGGCACGATGTTCGACGTGGTCCGCCGCACCGCCGAGCAATGCTATATCCCGCTGACCGTGGGCGGCGGTGTGCGCACGGCCGAAGACGTGCGCGCCCTGCTGCTGGCGGGCGCCGACAAGGTCAGCTTCAACTCCGCCGCCGTGGCCAATCCCGACGTGGTGCGCGAGGCCGCCGACCAGTTCGGCAGCCAGTGCATCGTCGTGGCCATCGACGCCAAGACCGTCAGCCCCGGCAAATGGGAAATCTTCACCCATGGCGGCCGCAAGCCCACGGGCATCGACGCCGTCGAGTTCGCCCGGCTGGTCGAGGAGAAGGGCGCCGGAGAAATCCTGCTGACGTCGATGGACCGCGATGGCACGCGGGCCGGTTTCAACCTGCCGCTCACCCGTGCGATCAGCGATGCGGTCAATATCCCCGTGATTGCCTCGGGCGGCGTCGGTACGCTGGACCATCTGGTCGAGGGCGTGACGAAAGGCGGTGCCAGTGCAGTGCTGGCTGCGTCAATCTTTCACTTCGGCGACTACTCGATCGCCGAAGCCAAGGCACATATGTCAAAGGCAGGAATTGCAATGAGGCTGGACGCATGACCCTTGACGAACTGGCAGAGATAATCGCCGGACGGGCCTTGGCGGATACCTCCGAGAGCTGGACCGCCAGATTGCTGGAAAAGGGTCCCGAAAAATGCGCCCAGAAATTCGGTGAAGAGGCCATTGAGGCAGTGATCGAAGCCGTGCGCGGTGACAGTGCCGCCCTGACCGCCGAAGCCGCGGACGTGTTGTTTCACCTGCTGGTCATGTTGTATTCGCGCGGTGTGCCGCTGTCGGATGTGATGGATGAGCTTTCCCGCCGTCAGGGCACCAGCGGGCTGGCCGAAAAAGCCGCAAGAAAGAAAGACTGACCCATGATCCGCCACATCGTTTTCTTCAGCGCCGCCAACCCCGAAGATGTCGACACGATCCGCGACGGGCTGATGATGCTCAAGGATATCCCCGACGCACATCACTTCGAAGTCGGGCGCAATCTGCGCAGCGACAAGATCACCGGCCCGCAGGTCGACGTCGTTGTCTACGCCGAATTCACCGATCAGGCGGCGCTTGACGCCTATAAATCCAATCCGATCTACGCAGCCTGCATCGCCAAGGTTCGCCCCCTGCGCGAGATGCGAATTGCCGCAGATTTCGAAGCTCCTTCAGATGGTTGAAAGCCACACTTAAAGCTTTGACGAGATCACGCCGGTATTGAAACCACCCATCCTCAGTTCGCCGAACAGGCGCTGGTATTCAATCTTGGGGCAGCGGTTCATGATGACATCGACCCCGCGCGCCCGAGCGGTTTTCGCCGCCGCTTCGTTGATGACCCCGATCTGCATCCAGACGGTCTGAAGCCCGGGAAATGCGGCCAGCGCCTCGTCGACGATCGGGGGGACATGCTCGGACCGGCGAAAGATGTCCACCATGTCGACCGGCTCGGAAATTTCCGTCAGGCTGCCGCGCACGGTCTGCCCGAACAGCATCTTGCCCGCGTGGCCGGGATTGACGGGAATCACCGTGAATCCCTTGAGCGACAGGTAGCGCGCCACGTAGTAGCTGGGACGCACCTCGTTCATGGACACCCCCACAACCGCGATCACGCGCGTTCTCTTTAATACGTCGCGCAGATACGAATCGGCGTATTCTGTTGCCATTTCAATACCTTGTTCAAGTTTCAGCCTGCACTCTAACGGTTTGGCAGGACAAAAAAAAGCGCCCAGGAAAACCTGGGCGCCAGTCGCGGAACGAGGGACAGTGAAGTGAAGCGCCAATGTTCCAGATTAACGCTTCTGGGATATAGATAGGTCCTCTGTTAAGAATAAAAAGAGAATGTAATATAGGTGTGAACAGAGGGTTAATTTCGGCGTTTCAGTCGAAGATATCCTCGAATACGTCCCAAAGCTCCTCGAACAGGCGCCCTGACAACGGTTTGCGTTTTCGGCGCTTATCCTTCTTCTTGTATGTGCTGCGTGTTTCCGCGCCCGGATGGCGGCGCGGCCGGGGCTGGGAACCGACGTGCGCGGCGCCACGCGCTTTCGGCAACCCGCGGACCACTGGGATGTTCTTCATTTCATGTAGCGGCGCCCCGCAGGCCGCGCAGGCCAGTTCATGGCGCCCCCGGTCCAGCACCAGCACAGCCCGTGTGCCGCAGTAACAGCAGGTGGCGATCTTGCGGCTCTGCGGCATGAACTGAATTTTCCTTCTGCAACTACCCTGCCCCGGATATTGGGCCGAAGGCGCCGTGCCGCAAGGGCATATTTCCGTGGGAATTCAACCTGAATGCGTGATATAGTGACCGCATTTCTATCCAAGGATTATTTCCATGAACGATTTTGAAGACGACCTGCCCTTCATCATCAGCCTGCGGCGTGTCAACCGGGGCGTGGGTTATGTTGCGTTGTTTCTGCCTGTCTGGCTTATCCTTGTGACTCTTTTCACCGAGACCTGTTTCAACGCGTCGATAAGCCACTACTATTTCAGCCGTATCGGGGGCGACCTGCTGGTTGGATCGCTCAGTTTCATCGCCCTGCTGCTGGCATTTTTCTACAGTTTTCCGCCAGACGATGTGGACGGGTATCGCAAGCATACCAAGCTGGACATCTGGCTGGCGAAACTTGCCGGTGTCAGCGCCTTTCTGATCGCGTTCTCGCCGACCACCGGATCGGGGTGCCTGTATGACGGCTCCGAGGTGGCGCGGGTATTCATCACCGGCGCGACCGGATCGGAGGTGTTCAACAATGACATCCGCGACGTCACCGGCACGATCACCTACGATTTCTGGGCCAGCTTCAGCCGCTTCGGCAGCCCGGACAACGTTCCCGTGATCCTGCGCAGCATCCATTTCGCGGCCGCGGCGATGATGTTCCTGATCCTCGCGTATTTTTCGTATTTCGTATTCACCCGCACCAATTCCAGCGCCTCCCTGAAACCGGGAAACCGCAAGTTTCGCCGCAACGTCTGGTACCGCTGCCTCGGCATCGCCATCCTGCTGGCGGTTCTGGCTATTGGCATGAAATCGGCGGCGCTTGAATGGTTTCTGTCACCGGAGGGGGCAATGGCCATGGAAACCTGGTGGAATCGCTGGCGGCTGACTTTCGTGTTCGAAACCGTTGCCCTGTGCAGTTTCGGGCTGAGCTGGATGATCAAGGGGCGGTTCATCAAGGCGTTCGAGGACGAGGCCGCGTTGCTGCGTCAGGGCCTGACCGCATAGAGCGCCACCGCCGCCGCATTCGACACGTTGAGCGACCCGAACCCGCCGGCATAGTCGATCCTGACCAGCCGGTCGCATGTCTCACGGGTTTTCTGCCTCAAACCCGGCCCTTCGGCCCCCAGCACCAGCGCCACGGGGTGGTCGCGGCGCCCCTCGACCGCCTGCTCTATCGTGGTATCGGCGTCGCCATCCAGCCCCAGCACCAGGTATCCCATCGCCTGCAGCTCGGTGATGGCATCCGCCAGGTTACGGATGCGCAGATAGGGCTGGCGTTCAACCGCCCCGCTGGCGGTCTTGGCAAGCGCGCCGGTTTCGGGTGCGGAATGGTGACGCGGTGCTATCACGGCACGGGCGCCGAACACCTCGGCCGAACGCAGGATCGCGCCCACGTTATGCGGGTCCGTCACCCGATCCAGCAGGACCACCCGCGGCGGCGTCTCGCCATCCCCCAGGCAGCGCTCGGCCAGCGCGCCCCACTCCAGCGGCCTGACCTCAAGCGCCGCGCCCTGATGCACCGATTGCGGATCAAGCGGCGCGGCAAACCGGCGCGGATCGGCCAGTTCGGGGGCCACGCCGGAGGCCGCGATGGCCTCGGACAGCTTGTCGCTGGCATTCTTGGTGACGATCAGGCGCAGTTTTTCACGTGCCGGGTTCTGCAGCGCATCGCGGACCGCGTGCAGCCCGAACAGCCACACCGTCTCGGCCGCCGCAGCCCGTTTGGCCTGCTCTTTCTCGATCGCCCAACGCGGTTTCTTCATGGCTTGTTCGCACCCTGCTCTGAGCGCCGGACAATGCGCCGCGTGCCGCCATTGTGCAAGCGATTTTCCTGTTGACGGTACCTTGTCGCGCTAGTAATCAGCGCTGCACGTCGGATGGCCAAGCCACCGACCGTGGGCGACAGGCCGCAAGGTGTGGCAGGGGACTGTAACTCCCTCGCGGAGACGCACGCTTGGTTCGATTCCAAGGTCGCCCACCACTCAGTCTTCCCAAAACCGCACAAACCAGGCGCGCTCGCAATGGTGTTTATCATTCAGTGAGTTACGACGCTCCAGAGCACGAGAAACCTCTCGTTTGGCCGCCGATCCGGGGCTATTCAGGCTAAATTCTGGAAAAGTCTCAGCCGGGCAGATACGCGTGAGGTCTTGAGGCGATTTATGCAGCCTCAAAGATGTGGAAATCCGAGGATTTCGCGTTGCTTTGCCCAATCCAGCGGTAGATCCTTAAGATCTCGTAGCGTTTTCGCGGTGAGTTCTACCGGCAGGCGGCCCTCGAGAATGGCCGTCGAGATGTCCGGGGCCAACCAGGCTAGCGGCAGGATAGATGCCGGCCCTCGCATTCCCGTGCCTCTCTACACCGAGTTTGAGCAACTGGACGGAGAGAGCCGACGGGACGGCGTGACCGTCCGTGACGAGGCCGAGAGCCAGACTTGGCGCATCGACTGTCGGGCAGTTTTCATCACGGTCGGCGCAGCCCCCAATACGGATTGGAAAGAAGCAAATATTGCCTTCAATGACGTCCAAACCGAACTTGTTCGAGGGTCCGAAAGCAAGCGCGTGAAATTGTCGTGGGGATGGAATTGCCACCTGGGCGCCCGACGGGCATTCAGCAAGCCCGTTTCTGCATCCGGTGCTCGCAACCGTGGCAGCGCAAGCGGACATCGAATTGACACCCGGCCGTTGTTCCCAAGAATTGCGATCGTTTCGAACTGGCGCAGAATTGCTTTGGCTTAGGCATGTTTCTGAAAAAATACTCCGCCGTCTGGGGTTGTCTCGAATAATCCCTATGGCTGCATGCCAAGGAACCCGCGCTCAACCGAATTCAATGCGGTTCCCGGAACTCAGGCGGGCGGACAAGGTCCCCGATGTCAGGACAACCTGGCCGTTTCGCGTAATAATTTCGGTAACCTTTACGTGTGTGGTATGCTCGTCAAACGCACAATTGTTTCTATCGAAAGGACATCGCCATGACATTCCGGCTCCTGTCTTGCGATGGCGGCGGCGTCCGAGGTTACATTTCCAGTTCGCTGATCTCACGGCTGAATGATGAAACCGGGGGAAAGCTGTTGGACAATATCGATGGCTTCTCCGGAAATTCGACGGGCTCGCTCATATCAATCGGGCTGGGAGCAGGTGTGAGTATCGAAGCGATTGTAGACATCTACCTCAAGCACGCGGCAGATATTTTTACCCCGAACGTGCTCAAGGAGGGTGCCGTCACCAGTAACGTACATCCGGGCGAACCGCGAAATCCGAACTTGGACGCGGCTGGCTTTCTGGGTTCCAAATATACGTTCGAGGGTCTGAGAAGGACGTTGAAGCATTTTCTCGGCAACCGGACCTTCGGAGATCTGACTCACACGATGGTCGCCGTGAACGCTGCGCGCCTCTGGAACGCTGACACGACTCCTGCCCGCTGGACATCCGAGACGATCAACACGCATAAGGTAGGTAGCGACTACAGCAATGTCCTGCTTGCCGATGCCGCCATGGCAAGTGCCGCTGCGCCCATCTATTTCCCGCCCCACGAAATCTCCGGAAAGGGTTTTTTCGCCGATGGGGGCGTCTTTGCGAACAACCCCGTGCTGGACGGGATCGAGGTCGTATTGGCGGCACAACTTGCGGCCGACCTGGCCGAGGTTGAGGTGATTTCGATTGGCACAGGTTTTGCGTCCGTCGGAATCGACGGCGCAGATGTCGCCCCCCCCACAAGCTGGGGCTCGATTCGTTGGCTATGGCCGCTGGACTGTGGATCGCATGTACCGCCACTTCCACTTGTTAACATGATGCTCCAACTCACGTCGCAGAACATCGGAAACCTGACCTCGCTCCTGCTTGGCGACCGGTTGGTACGCATCAATCCGGCGCTTGAGCGGGCCGTGATGCCGGACCAGTTCGGCCCCGAGGATTACAAGATCATGGACAAGGCCATCGACAGCGCAGCGACTGGCCGGGATTGGGACCGTGCCAAAGCGATGATTGATGCTTGGTGACCCGCCGCTGCCCGGTGCCCAAGATCCGTGTCCGCCTTACCGCAGTGCCTGCACGGTACGCGATGATCCACATTCACAAAATTCGTCTTGTGGGCTGCCAGCCATCGTCGAACAGCACATTGGCACGTGCTCACTGACTCCCAATAAAGATGCTCGTGTTCACCTCCGCCTGCCGCATCCATCAACAGCTCAGTGGAAAGACCATACCCGTCACATAGTTGTCGCGTACAAAGTACCCATCGCCAATGACACGGCACGATGTCCTGGCATCCGCCGCCTCTCTAGCTTTGGTATTCAGGCCAAACTTACGCGCGCCAAAGGTGTGCGACGCATGTTGCACCACGACAAAGTCGTGAGTGTCCACGCGCACCTGACGCATCAGCAACTTGTATTTCCCAAGATTCACGGCCTTTGTTTCACCCTGACGCCAGAACGACTCCCGTGACCGGAAGGCGGCAAGGGCTGCGGATCGTTGGCTCAGCGCTTTACCGCGCTTTGAATACTGGCGTGACATTTCTGAATGAAACGGAAGCGATGTCGGCGGGGCTGCACGTGAGGCCGATGCTGCGAAACTCGAGGCACCTGGCGCCCGTTGCGGCGTCGCTGATGTGTGCGGATCAACGCTATACCCGGCCCCACCGCTGAAGGCCCCGGAGGCGCTTTTGTGCTGAGGGGCGCCGCTGCACGCCGAAAGCGAGCAAATCATTGCAATGGCGACATAACGATACATCCATAATCTCCGTGTCAAAGTTCTGCCGACAACTTCGACATGAAAGTTGGTAGTAAGATGGCGATATTGAGGAAGGTTTTCAGTTTGCGCCTTCAATTTGACCATGATCCGACTCTACCGTCTCTCTACGGAAAGAACGCCATCGTGAGAAACGAACTATAGCTGTTGCGATACGGGTCGTCAGAGAAGGCTCGCTGACGTCGCGATGCTCTGTGAGCAGTCATTGGTATGCTCGCTGCTAAAGCTCACGATGTCCCGCAATTTGCAGCTCCGGGTACTCTTCCTCGTTGCGACCTACCTGAATGGCTGAACTCTCCGCCGCGTTGCCAATAGGATTTTCGCGGAGGTGCGGCAATTTTCGTGTTGCGCGTGCTTGCCGCGAAAAACTGAGACTTCTGCTTCGGGCTCTTCAGCCTGCCTTCTCTGCGCACTGGACGAACGGCTGCTTGGTTCAAACCACCTAGAGCGTCATTTCGCGCCGTAGCATAACGGACCCCGCATTGCCTGCGTCTAGATGCGGTATTCAGCCAGGAACTCGAAGATCGCCTTCATGCAGGTGTCCCAGGCCGGTTCGTAATCGACCAGAACGTGGTTCTTGCTGTCGAGCGGTACGAAACGCGCGCCGGGAATGCCGGCGGCAAGCGCGCGGCCCTGATCGATTGAAATTCGCTGATCCTCTTTGGCGTGCAGCACGATCGTGGGTGCCTTCACATCAGCCAGGTGATCTCGGACATCGATATCGCCGAATGCGTCTTGAAAGCGCGCCGCATTGCGCGGCGAGGTCGTCAGCCTCTGGAACTCATCGAACCAGGCAAGCTCTGCCGGGCCGGCATCCGGCATGAAGGTTTGCGAAAAGATATGGCGATAGGCGGGATTGTCCGTGCCCCAGCCGACCTCGGTCAAGTTGCGCACCGCTTCGCGACGTACGATCTCGTCAGGGCTGGCGTGATGGCGCCATCCGGACGCGTAGCCACCCAGTAGGATCAGGCCCGAGACGCGTTCTGGATGGCGCACAGCGTATTCGATGCAGACCGCCGCCCCCTGCGAGATGCCCAGAAGCGGGAACCGCTCCAGCCCCAGCGTATCAACCACCGCCTCAAGATCCTTTACGAAAACGTCGAAGGAAAGATCGCGGACTTCCCAATCGGACAACCCGCAGCCGCGTTCATCGTAGCGGATCAATGTACGCGACCGGGCAAGCTCGGCAAAGCCCCGGCCCCAGATCGGTGCACCCCAGTCGAATTCAAGATGCGAGAGCCAGTTCGCGGCTTTCAGCAGTGGCGGGCCCGAGCCCAGCGTGGCAAAGGCGATCTTGGTGTCGTCCGCTGCCTGGCAGAACCCGATCCGCTGCGTGCGCAGCCCGACCGTCGGATCGAGGGGCTGAGAACGGCTCAGTCCATCGGCGGCCGCGCGTCCGCAGAACGCGCCAGACGGCGCATTGGCGGGCCTTGGTGGTGGGGTGGCGGCGCCGGGGTCGGCCTGCTGCCAAAGCCGCGTCCACTTCGGCACCGCCAACGGCGGAAGCGCCGGATGGGTGGCCAGCAGCCCCAGTACCTTGGCCCGCGCGGCCAGTGCGTTTTCACGCTCTGTCATCAGCCACAGGTCGAACGCTTCATCCCCTGCCCCGTCAAGGCCATCAAGCAGGATGGCATCCAGTTGCTGCGCCATCTCTTCAAGCGCCTCAATTGACAAATCTCCGCCATCCCCGCTCAGGCTCGCCTCGATGTCGCGGAAATCGACGCCGACCCCGTTGGCATCGAAAGCGACCCTTTCCCGATCCGCGATGATATGCGCCCTTTCAGCGCAGTCGACCACCTTGCGGAGCTTCGACAGCGCCCATCTGAGCGCAGCCTTCGGATCATCCGGCAAATCCCAGAACAGCTCGCAAAGCCGTTCCCGGCGGTGCGGCCGCCCTGTCGCGATGAGAAACGCGAGCAATGCGCGGGTCTTCTTGGAGGCGGGTAATGCAATGTCCTGACCGGCCCGTGTAACACGCAACTCACCCAGTAAAGAAATATCTAGTCGTGTACCCAATACCGATCCTTCGGCGACTTGGTTTCAATTGCCCGCAATGCCCCGCCAACACCCCGAAAAAACGGCATGAGGGGCGCAGGACCAGGCGTCTGATTGCGCACAGGGCGCTCGCATTGCGGGAAATCTAGGGGACACGGGTCGGGATAGCGAGTCCCGTTTCGGGTGCGGCACGGAAATACCACGACAAGGCATGCCGATTACAACGCCTGTTACAACGCTGGTGACAACGCCTGCCGGTTAGGCGGGGCGCGACACGGGGGCCGTGATCCTGCGGCACAATGTAGATGACAGGCCAAAGACCGGGGCAGGCAACGCGATTTGCGGCCCCTCAGAGATTTGTGCGGCACAACGCCAGAAAGTGATTATCGAGATGCAAATTTACACAGCCTGCAAGACAAACGGAATCGCGGCCTTTGAGATCTCAGGCGACATCACCTGCGGCGACGCGGGGGCGCTATATGACGCGCTGGTTGACAGCGTTCAAAGCGGCGTGACGACGATGATCGTGGAGCTTTCGCGCGTGCGGCGCGTGACGCGCTCGGGGCTGCGCGGTCTGTTCATCGCTGCAAAACTGCTTCAGCAGGTTCACGGTGAGATGCGCATTTGCGGTGTGAACAGATCCGTGCAAGGC
Organism: Roseovarius sp. CAU 1744; assembly: GCF_039839345.1. Lineage (NCBI taxonomy): Bacteria > Pseudomonadati > Pseudomonadota > Alphaproteobacteria > Rhodobacterales > Roseobacteraceae > Roseovarius > Roseovarius sp. CAU 1744. The sequence continues at coordinate 66,676 of NZ_JBDOQV010000005.1, forward strand.
AGCCTGCGCGGCCAGGGGTTTGACCACCTGCTCTGCTTTCATAAACAGCCCGAGATTGCAGAACCGGCCTCTTGTCGCAGCAAACTGCGTCCTGCAGGCGCTGTGCCGCGGTTTTCCGTGCCGCAGCAGTGGCCGACCCTTTCGCAGAAGCCCGCCGAAGCCGCGTGCGGATCAAACCCGACCCAGACCGGCAACCGGGGTTAAGTCCGGGTTTCGGCGATGATCCGTGTCTCTCAAGACGAGCGTTCCGTTCAGGGCGAAATTGTCGAAAGCGCACCGAATATCGGCGCTATTGACGAGCCGTTGATCTGCGACTTTCCGGCGGCTCTGATCGTGGCCGATATGACCGATAACTGCGTAGTCGCGGAAAGCGATATGGCCGTATCGCTGTTGGGATGTACCGGACCCCGGATCGGTCAGAAACTTTCACAACAATGGATCTCGCAACGGGATTTCGACGCGTTCTTGTCGCGGTTTGCTTGCTCTGGCAACCTCAATGCCGTGGAGGTCCGCCTGCAGAAGACTGACGGAACGCAGTTCTGGTGTTCCGTTTCGGCTCGTCTGATCAGAATTTCCGAACACCCCCATATCTTGCTGCACATGCTTGATCTGAGCGAGCAGATCGCTGCCCGCGAGGAGATCTCGCGCCAACGTGACGTGTTGCACAGCGCCGAGAAACTCAGCGCCCTCGGGCAACTTCTGGGCGGTATTTCGCATGAACTGAACAACCCGCTCTCCGTGCTAACCGGGCAAGCCCTGATGTTGAAGGAAAAGGCGACTGACGACGCGATGGTGAAGCGTGCCGACCGTATCCTGAAGGCCGCTGGCCGCTGTTCGCGAATAGTCCGCAGCTTTCTTGACCTGGCGCGAGGCAATCCCGCGAAACCCGTCCCGAGCAGTCTTAACGATCTCGTCGTTCAGGCGACGGAAGCCACGATCGACACCCTTCGAGGCGCCGGCATCGAGGTTGTACTGGACCTGCCAAGGGGGCTGCCGCGGCTGTGCGTTGACCCCGATCAAATACGACAGGTCATCATCAACCTGATCGAGAACGCGGGCTACGCACTTGCCCGGATCACGGGGCCGCGGCGCATCGTGATCGTGACGCGGCCCGATGAGGCGACCAATGTCATTACCCTGAAAATCAGCGATACCGGCCCCGGCGTGCCAAGTGAAATAAGTTCGCGCATTTTCGACCCGCTCTTTACCACCAAGGGGCCTGATGGCGGTACCGGGCTTGGCCTTGCACTTTGCCGCCAGATCATGGAGGCGCATGGCGGGCGGATCGAGTTGGAAAACACGTCGGCCCGGGGGACGGTGTTCCGGCTGTGTTTCGACAGTCTCGAAACCGCGCGCACCGCGCATTGCGCCCGCCGCGAAGCGCGAAGCGACGCAAATGGGCGGTCACTTCTTATCCTCGATGATCGGTCATCCGAGGCGAACCGTTTGATGGATACCCTCTGCGCCGAGGGGCACGGCGTCGATCTGGTCGAATCGCCCTTCGTCGGCGCAGAGATGCTGAAACGTCAGCCCTACGACGTGATTCTGTGCCGGGTGGGGCTGGCGAATCTGAGTGCCCAGCAGTGCCTGCGCTCGCTCTGCGAAGCGCGGCCGGAGGCGGCGATGTCGCTGGTCTTTCTGCTGGGGTCCGAAGCCGATGCCGCGGCGCTCGATTTACTCGATCGCCTGGAACGGCCCTACCTTCTGGAACCGTTCGAGCCTCGCGATATCCGCGATGTTCTGGACCTTCTGTCACTGCGGCGCGCGTCTTGACGCGGCCCGGAAAGGAGAAAGAGATGATTGATCGCCATCACGTGGCTGTAGTCGATGACGATCCCGATATCCGGGAAACTTTTGAGGAATATCTCGATGACCGGGGCTTTCGCGTGTCGCCCATCCCCGGCGGGGCCGAATTACGCGATCTGATCGAATCCGGCGACGTGCCCGAACTGGTGCTCCTGGACGTCACGATGCCGGGGGAAGACGGGTTCTCGCTCGCCCGGTATCTCACGGCGGAAACAGGGGCGCGGGTCATCATGGTTACTGCCTCGGGCGAGACAATAGACCGCGTCGTGGGCCTGGAGCTTGGGGCCGACGATTACCTTGCCAAACCGGTCGATCTGCGGGAGTTGCTGGCCCGCGCCAAGGCGGTTCTGCGGCGGTCAGCGCCCGCGCTTGTCCCCGACGCGGTGCTCGCGATGCGCGCAAACCCCGAGGACCGGATCCTCTTCGGCACCTGTATGCTCGACCTCGCGGCGCAGATGCTCTTTGACGAGGACGGCCAGGAGATCAGGATCAGCGCGATGGAATACGACACCTTGCGTTTCTTCGCCGAGCGTCCGAACCGGGTCCTCTCGCGCGACGACCTGTTGGAGCTCGCGAATAAAGGTGATGCGGATCCTTTCGACCGCTCCATCGACATTCGCATCTCTCGTCTGCGTCGCAAGATCGAGCTGGACCCCGGCAAACCCGCCGTTCTCAAGACCGTGCGTGGGGCAGGATACATCTTTGTCTCGGATAGGAGGGTCTGACCATGCGCCCTCCCGTTTTTTGCACAACCATCACAGCGCTGACGCTGTTGCCCGGCCAGGCCGCGGCGGCGGTGTCTGCCGAAACCCAATTTATTCTCAACACTTTGTCGTTTCTCTATCACGGCATGCTGGTGCTGCTGATGGCGGCCGGGTTCACGATGCTTGAGGGCGGGCTCGTACGCACAAAAAGCGTCTCGACGATCCTTCTGAAGAACATCACGCTGGTAGCCGTCGTGGCAATTGGGTTCTGGGCGACAGGTTATGGACTGATGTTCGAAGGGGTCGATGGCGGGTTCATCGGTACCCCCGTCCCCTGGGGGCCGCAGGATGAGCCTGCGCTTTCGGGTGACTATAGCGCGGGCGCGGCGTCGGCCTCGGTCTGGCTGTTCCAGTCGCTTTTTGCGGTCACGGCGGTGTCGATCATCTCGGGCACACTGGCAGAGCGTATCCGCCTTTGGCCGTTTTTCCTGTTCGTCGCGGTGATGGCGATGCTGCTTTACCCGATTCAGGGCGCGTGGGGTTGGGGCGGAGGCTGGCTGGATGCTTTGGGGTTCGTCGACTTCGCCGGCGGCACCCATGTGCACAGCGCTGCGGGCTGGGCGGCACTGACCGGCGCGGTGGTACTGGGGCCTCGGCGCGGGCGGTTTCTGCCCGATGGCTCTGTCCGTCCGCTGCCAGCCTCCTCGCTGCCGCTCGCCACGCTTGGCGCGATGCTACTCTGGCTGGGATGGCTGGGGTTCAACGGTGGCTCACAAGGATCGATGTCAAGTGCCGCCGACATCATCTCGATGGCCAACGTCTATGTGAATACGGTCATGGCGTCCTGCGGGGGCATACTGGCCGCTGTTCTGATGATGCAGTTTGCGGGCGGCAAGATCGACCTGACAATGGTTCTCAATGGCGCGCTTGCCGGGCTTGTCAGCATCACCGCCGATCCGTCCAGCCCAGGTGTGCCCGCGGCGATCCTGATCGGTGCCGCGGGTACTGTGCTGATGGTTCTGACCTCGCACCTGCTGCTGCGGTTGCGCATCGATGACGTGATCGGAGCGATACCGGTGCATCTGCCTTGCGGGCTTTGGGGCACGCTGGCGGTGTGTATCAGCAACCCCGCAGCAGAGTTGACGACGCAGATCATCGGTGCGAGCGCAGTGTCAGCGTTCATGGCGCTGACGAGCCTGGCGGCCTGGCTTTTGCTGCGTGCACAGATGCGGCTACGACTGAGCCAGGGCGAAGAGGCCATAGGTATCGACCGGGTGGAAACCGGCGCATTGGCCTATCCCGAGTTCACGACGAGGACCGTTGGAAACGTCGACTGACCTTGTTCTCGGCAATTGAGAATCCATCGATGGGCCGTCCGCCGAGGCGGCCTTTCGATGTTTCAAGTTCGTCCGCAAGCGACAATCTTTTCAATTATTTATGCGTCGCGAAAACCCCGGACACAACGCGGAAACAATAGAAACAATAAAGCCGTTACACAGAAGAATTCAGGACAAGTGTCAGGGGTAAGAACTCCTCATCAACGGCGCAATATGACGCCGCGGAAATCGCAAGAAGAGTGAGGAGAATTAGTTATGAATACGAAGTCCTGTTCAGGTGTCTCCGAAAACGGAATTCAGAAGACACCGGTGCTGATGACGCTTTGGCGGCGGCTTGGCGCGGCGCGCGCGCAAGAGCGCGAGATGACCGGCACGCTGCGCGCGTTGTCGGAACTGGAGGATTATCAGCTTGACGATATCGGCCTCTGCAGGTCGGACCTGACACCCGACGGGCTAGAAGCGGCGCAGCGGCGGCGCAACTGGCGGCAGATGCTGGAGCGTCCGGCGCTGCGGCGTCGGGCGGGGCGGCTGTGACCGGCGCGGCGCTGATGCAGGACGCGCCGATGATCGTGTCGGGCGTGGCGGCGGCAACGTGCTTGACGCTTGCGCCGGCCTTCCGCGCGCGTCGTTCGATCCTGCTGTGTCAGCTTGCAGCGGCCCTGTTCTTTGCGGCGCATTACATTTTCCTTGGTATCGCGGTCGCAAGCGCGGTCAACATACTCAGCGCGATTCAGACCGGGGCCGCAGTATTCGCGGTGCGATCGACAGCGATGCGCGGGCTCGGCTATGTGCTGATCTGCCTGATGGGGCTTGTTGGCCTCTGGTTCTGGCAGGGTCCGGTTTCGGGTCTGAGCGTGGCCGCGACGATCCTGATCGCGACGGCGCGGATGCAGGCCGATCAAGTTCGTCTTCGGCTGTTGTTGCTCGCGGGGGGATGTTTCTGGACGGCGCATGACTTCGCTGCCGAGGCCTGGATCGCGCTTGCCGCGGACCTCGGGGCGCTGGCGATGGGCCTTGTCGCACTCGCCACGCTGCTGGTCCGCGTGACCATCGTTTGGCGGCCCTCGTATCCCAACGCATGCACCTGTGGCCACCTGGCCCAATCAAGAACCGCTTGAATTCCAATCACTTGGTTCCCGACCCGGCCGCAGCATCCTTCGGGGGCGGCCACTTCACCCCGCTCTTCACGAGCATCAAGAACGACACTGGAGAAACGACATGGACTTCCTCTTTCACGCCCTTCCCGGCCTGTACGACCACATCCGCCATTTGCGCGATCAGCGCAGGTTGGAGGGGTTGTCGGATCACATGCTGCAGGATGTCGGCCTGGCCCGCGACCCGTTCACCGGGCAGATCCGTCAAATACTGGGCTAAAGCACCATTCCTACCAAACCAACCATCTCAAACAGGAGACTCTCATGACCACCAATGGTTTTGCCGAATACATCTGGCTCGACGGCACCGAACCGACACAACAACTTCGCTCCAAGGCGCGCTTCGTGGCGCTTCCCGACGCCCCCGCCGCCAACGATTTTCCTGGCTGGGGCTTTGACGGCTCCTCGACCGGACAGGCGGCCGGGGACGATTCCGACTGCCTGCTGGAGCCGGTCCACATTGCCCATGACCCGCGCCGGGGCAAGGGAAACTATCTGGTGTTGTGCGAAGTGCTGAACGCCGATGGCACGCCCCACTGCACCAACCACCGAGCGGAATTGCGCCGTACGCTTGATACCGCTGGCGCGGGTGCGCAGCCCTGGGCCGGGTTCGAACAGGAATATACCCTCTATCACGCCGGTCGGCCCCTCGGGTTTCCCGCGGATGGCTACCCCGCGCCGCAGGGCCCCTACTATTGCAGCGTGGGCGCGACCACGGCCTTCGGGCGTGAACTCGCGGACGCCCATGCGCGGGCCTGTCTTGAAGCTGGGCTGTCGATCTATGGGATTAACGCGGAGGTCATGCCAGGTCAGTGGGAATTTCAGATTGGCTATCGCGGCATTGACCGGGAACCGGTTGATGTGCTGACGATGTCGGATCAGCTTTGGCTGGCGCGCTTTCTGTTGATGCACGAGGCAGAGCGTTTCGGCTGGGCAGTGTCCTTCGACAACAAGCCGATGGCCGGCGACTGGAACGGCGCGGGGATGCACACGAATTTCTCGACCGCCCAGACCCGTGACCGCGACGGCGGGCAGGACGCGCTGAAGTCTGCGATTGCAGCCCTGTCGCGCCGTCATGAGGATCACATTGCGCGTTATGGGGCAGGTCTGGCCGACCGCCTGACCGGCCTGCACGAGACCTGCCGAATTGATGAATTCCGTTCTGGCATCGCCGATCGCGGCGCGTCGATCCGCATTCCGGCCTCTGTCGCGGTAAAAGGGCACGGATACCTCGAAGACCGCCGTCCGGGCGCCAATGCCGATCCCTATCAGGTGGCAACCTGTCTGGTTGAAACGGTCTGCATCGGTCGCAAAACGGAGCATCTGCTTAGCGAGAGAGCCACCGCCGCCGAGTGACGCGCAATATGCGCTTGGCCCGTCGCTCGCAATGAACAATGTCCCCGTGCAGCCGTTGACTTAGTTGCGCGGGGAAACATCCCTGACACCAATGACCGCTCTTCATGCTGCCTCGAAGCGTTCATTTCTGAGCATTTGCAGCGGCTTTCAGGCTTCGTCGCGTGGTATTCGCCTTGCCATGTTGTGGCGGCCAGACGGCCCCCGGCACCCCCGCGATTTCGGCTGCGCGCGGTGCCCGAGCTTACTGTTCCTGCGTGCCACTGCTTGTGCCGGAGCTTGGGTTTCGCTCTCCGGCCACTATGACCTTGCCGGGGTTCAGCGTATTGCACGGATCAAGTGCTTTCTTCATGTCCACCAGTGTCGCCAGCGTATCGGGTGCCAACGATCTGGCCAGAACCGCACGTTTTTCGATGCCGATCCCGTGCTCCGCGGAAATGGTGCTTGCGGAAAATTCGCTCAACGTATCGTAGATCAGCCCGTCATAGACCTCTCGCTGCGCGGCATCGCTTTTTCTGATTGCAAACATCACATGCAGATTCCCGTCGCCGACATGTCCGAACACATAAGGTACAAGATCGGCGGACCGCGCCGCGCATCGTTGCCTCAGACGCGCCGCAAAATTCGGCAGGTCGACCAGTTTCAGACCGATGTCATAAGACAGGCTGGTGTCAGACACATTGTCGATCGCGTCACTGTCCTCTCGCGACCGCCAGATCTTGTGCCGCTCGGATCCGGATTGCGCGACGACAGCATCCGCGACCGCACCCTTCTCGAAACCGGCTTCAAGGAACGCGACAAGCCGGGCCTGCGCCTCGGCCTGAGACGTGCCGGCCAGTTCGATTATCACATAGATGCCCCGCCCCATCGGCAATGGCGGGCGTCCGAAGCCGGGTTGCGATGTCGTCAGGTGAAAATACTCCGGCCACATCGCCTCGAAGGACATCAGGTCCGCGCCGAAATTCTTGCGCGCACTATTGAAAAGAGACGGCAGGATCTCGGGGCTGTCACAGGCCAGCAGCGCGCAGCAGGTGCCCCCGGGCACAGGCCATATCTTGAGAACGATCTTTGTCACCAGGCCGAGCGTACCTTCGCTGCCGATGAAAACCTGTTTCAGATCATAGCCCGCGTTGTTCTTGAGCAACTCATTGCTCAGATCCAGAACGCGCCCGTTTGCCAGAACGACCTCCAGGCCCAGCACGTTCTGGCGCATCATGCCGTATTTCAGCACCTGAATCCCGCCCGCATTCGTGCTGACCATGCCGCCGATCGTGCAGGACCCGCGCGACGGTATATCCACGCCCGTCATCAGGCCCAATGGCTCCAACGCCTGCTGAAGCGCCCCAAGCGTAACGCCGGGTTCGACCACCGCGATCCCCTGAAGCGGGTCAATACGAAGGATCGAGGACATGCGTTCAAAGGAAACGATCACGTCGCCTGGGTGGGATGCTGTGCCATCCACAAGGCCGGTCAGCCCGCCATGCGGCACAAGGCCAATGTTCCGGCTGTTTGCGGCCTCGCAAATCCGCGACAGTTCGGTACTGTTGGCGGGACGTACCAGTATGGAGGCGCCCAATGCGGCCGTGCAGTAGCCCGGATCGCGGGTCGCCAACCGCTCGGCCGTCAGCACATGCTCTGTCCCGACGATTGCTGCAAACATGTCTGTCGTGGTCGTCACTTAACTGATCCTCCAAGGCCGCTTCTGTCTACTCTATGAGATCCGCAAGGACGGTGGCATTGCGTTTGTGTGAAAAGGTCGTTGCGGCGGCTTGGGCATTCCAGTCGCAGGCATTTAGGGATCTTGCACACAGGCTGGCGTCGCGCCGGAACCGGCCCCGCAGTTCTGTCCGGGTCCGGGCGCCCGCCGTGCCGACACGCGGAAACCACGGCAAACCTTTTCATGGATTGGAAACTATTGTTCCACGCTTTATGCGCGGCAGCGGGGCCACGCATCGATATAATGAGGGCCCAACAGTATCATCGAAAGGGACGAACGCTGTGGCAATTACTCTTGGCGAATACCTCATAAAACTGCTGGAGCGTTTTGATGTCGAACATGTGTTTGGTATTCCGGGCGTGCATACCGCAGAGCTGTATCGGGGTCTGACAAACAGTCCGATCAGGCACGTGACGCCACGCCATGAACAGGGCGCCAGTTTTGCGGCAGACGGCTATGCCCGAATGAGCGGAAAACCAGGGGTCTGTCTGTTGATAACGGGGCCCGGACTGACCAATGCGATGACCGGGATCGGACAGGCCTATGCCGATTCTATTCCGATGCTGATCCTGTCCGGAGTGAACGCCACCCGCGAGCTTGGCCATGGCAGGGGCCGTCTGCATGAACTGCCCAACCAAAACGCGCTGATGTCGCAGATCACTGCGTTCTCGCACACATTGACCCATGCCGATGACATCCTGCCGGTTCTGGAACGCGCCTTTGCGGTATTCGAAGGCGGCCGCCCGCGCCCGGTGCATATCGAAATCCCGCTTGACCTGATGGGGGCCGACGCCAGCCATCTGGCGCTGCCCGAACAGCGCAGCACACCGATGAGGGCACCCTGTATCCACCCCGACCAAGGTTCTACATTCGCCGAAATGTGCCAGGCCGCCCAACGTCCCATCATTCTGGCGGGCGGCGGGGCGCGCGGGGCAGCCGAGGAGCTGACCCGATTGGCCGAGGCCCTGAACGCGCCGGTTGTGACCACGACCAATGCGCGGGGTCTTTTGGGTGACGAACATCCTCTGGCGCTGAATGCCTCCCCTTCGCTCTATGCCGTACGTGCGCTTGTGGAGCAGGCCGACCTGACCATCGCTGTCGGGACCGAACTGGGACAGACCGACTATGATGTCTATGGCAGCGGACCATTCCAGGCGGGCGGCAAACTGGTGCGGATCGATATCGACCCCCAACAGCTCAAGCGCAATGCCCGCGCGGAACTCGAAATACTTTCGGATGCCCGCGCGGCGCTGGCCGATGTCGTTGCCCGCGTGCCTGAAACGGGCAAGGCAAACCCGCTGGCCGAACAGGTCCCCGGGGTCAGGGCCGCAGCAGCTCAGGGCCTGTCACCGCTCTATGCCCGCGTCGCACGCTGCCTCGGTACAGTCTGGAACACTATTCCGGACGCAGTCTTTGTCGGGGATTCGACCCAGCCGGTCTATGCGGGCAACGATTTGCTGCCGATCCCGGCCACCGGGCGCTGGTTCAACTCGGCCACCGGTTTCGGCACGCTGGGCTATGCCTTGCCCGCCGCCATCGGGGCCAAGGCCGCCGCCGCAGAGCGCCCGGTCATAGCCGTGGCCGGCGATGGTGGGTTTCAGTTCACCTTGACCGAAATGGCCATGGCCGCCGAGGCCGATCTGCCGGTTTCGGTGATCGTGTGGGACAACGCCTGCTACCTAGAAATCAGCAACTACATGAAAGAAATCAACGTGCCGCCCGTCGCGGTGGATCTTGTGTCACCGGATTTTGCAGCCATTGCGACAGCCTATGGTTGGAACGTCGCGCGGGTCCGTTCGGAACAGGAACTGATCGAGGCGATCGCGCTGACCCAGAATTCCGGCACAAGCACGCTGATCCTGGGCATGGAGTTTCTTGATGAAGACACGGGAAACCAGGATGGCTGATGCAATGAACAAGGACCAGCGCGCACAGGCGCAGGCGATCCGGACAAGGGGCAAGGGGTTGATCGCCTCATGTGCTTGCACCTCGATTCATTTGCGCGCGCGCAGGGTTGGGTGAATGACCGCGGAATTTCTTGCCGATTTGCAGAGGTCACTGCCGGCACCGGCAATCGTGATCAGCGACACCAAGACCGGTTACGAAACCGACTGGCTGGATGAATTCGACGGTCGGGCAATCGCCATTCTGCGTCCCGAAACCACGCAAGAGGTCAGCGACGCGCTTCGGCTTTGTGCCAGGCACGGGGTTTCGGTGATCCCGCAGGGCGGCAATACCGGGCTGGTGGGCGGTGCGGCGCCGGTCGCATGCGGGCCGGTGGTGATCCTGCAACTGGGCCGGATGAACCGCATCCGACGGATTGACCCGCAAGAGAATGCCGTCATCGTCGATGCCGGATGTGTCCTGAGCAACCTGCAGGAGGCCGCGCAAGAGGTAGATCGCCTGTTCCCCCTGTCCCTTGGCTCTGAAGGCACCGCACAGATCGGCGGGCTGATCAGCACGAATGCGGGGGGTATCATGGCCCTGCGCCATGGGGTGATGCGGGATCTGGTTCTGGGGCTGGAAGTGGTGCTGCCTGACGGGACGATCTGGAGCGATCTCAGCACCCTGCGAAAACGCAATGTCGGCATCGATCCCAAGCATCTGTTCATCGGCGCGGAGGGGACGCTGGGCGTTGTGACCGCCGCCTCGCTCCGGCTGGTTCCGCGGCCAAGGTGCCACTTTACCGCCTGGATGGCACTGAACGATCTGCACAGCGCCACCCGGCTGTGCAATCTGGCAATGGCACAGTCGGGTGGCATGGTTGATGCCTGTGAGCTGATCCCCAGACAGGGCGTCGAATTTGCGCTGGCGCATGTCGGGGCCGCACGCCCGCCCGCTGACCCGATGCCCGAATGGTCAGTCCTGCTGGAGTTGAGCGGCAATGACGCCAACGCCCTTGAAATGGTGATGATGGGGCTGTTCGAGAGCGCAATGGATCAAGGGCTGGTGACCGATGGCGTTCTGGCCTCCAGCGAAGCGCAGCGACAGTCCCTGTGGCTGTTGCGCGAAGCGATTGTCGAAGGACAGCGCCTGGCCGGACCGCAGCTGAAACATGATGTCGCGGTTCCGGTTTCCTCTGTGGCCGCGTTCATAAACAGCGCGACCAAAGCGGTCTTGACCATCGAACCCGACGCCAGGATTTCGGCCTTCGGTCACCTGGGCGATGGCAATATCCACTTTAACCTTACCTTGCCGGACGGTGCTGATCGCAAGCTGCTGGAACGGTCGGTGTACCAGGTGGCGCTGGATCATGACGGGACGCTGAGCGCCGAACACGGGTTGGGCCGCAAGAAAGACCTCCTGACCAGAGAGCTGGGTGCGGGCCACGGATTTCCGATAGATCTCAAATCATTGATCGACCCGCATGACCGGATCAATCCGGGATGCCTTGCAGCGCTACGCGGATGATGCCGTGACATTAGAAACCCCACACAGTCGGCCTGTGTGGGGTTTCTTGATTGGTCCGCTGAAGCTTAGACAGCCAGGGTATAAGAGGTCTTGAGCGTGGTATAGAACTCCGCCGCAGCCCGGCCCTGCTCTCGTGATCCGTAAGACGAGGCTTTGCGCCCGCCAAAGGGCACATGGTAATCCACGCCCGCCGTGGGCAGGTTGACCATCACCATGCCCGCCGCCGATCGGCGTTTGAATGCCTCGGCATATTTCAGCGATCCGGTGCAGATGCCCGAAGACAGGCCAAAGTCATTGTCATTGGCGATCGCGACGGCCTGATCGAAATCGTCGGCTTTCAGCACACTGACAACCGGGCCAAAGATCTCTTCGCGCACATGCTGCATGTCATTGGTGCAATCGGCAATCACCGCAGGAGACATGTAGAACCCGTTCTCGGGACGCTGCAGGCGCTCGCCCCCGCACAGGCGCGAGGCGCCTTCCTTGTCGGCGATCTCCAGATACCGAAAATTCGTATCCAACTGCTTCTGATCGACCACCGGGCCGATCTGGCTGCCTGCATCAAGCGCGTGGCCGACGCGCAGCGCCTTGGCCTGTTCCGCCATTTGCCCGACCACCTGGTCATGGATGCCCGGCGTGCAGATGATCCGCGTGTTCGAGGTGCAGCGCTGTCCGGTTGACATCACCGACCCGGAGATTGCACAGGTCACCGCCGTCTCAGGGTCGGCATCGTCCATGATGATCAGTGGGCTCTTGCCACCCATCTCAAGCTGCACCTTGCCGCCCCGACCGGCCACCATCCGGCGCACATGAGCCCCTGTCGCGACGGACCCGGTGAAAGATACCGCGTCAACGTCGGTGGAACCGCAAAGCGTGTCGCCCACGGTGCCGCCGCCGCCCATCACCAGATTGACCACCCCCGCAGGCATCGCGGTCCGCGAGATGATTTCGACCAGCGCCCAGACACTGCCGGGCGTCAGGCTGGCGGGCTTGATCAGCACCGCATTGCCGAAGGCCAGCGCGGGGGCCATTTTCCAGGCAGGGATGGCGATGGGAAAGTTCCACGGAGTGATCAGACCGACCACCCCGACGGGTTCGCGCCGCACATCCACGGCGACGCCGGGCCGGACCGAGTCGATATAGGTGCCTTCGACGCGCAGCGCCTCCTGCGCAAAGAACCGAAACACCTGCCCCGCGCGTGTCGCCTCGCCAATGCCTTCGGCCAGGACCTTGCCCTCTTCACGTGACAGCAACGCGCCCAGCTCTTCCTTGCGGGAAAGGATCTCGGTCCCGATCTGATCCAGGATGTCTGCCCGCTGCTGCGGTGTCATGCCGGCCCAGACCGGCTGCGCGGCCTTGGCGGCGGCAACCGCCTGCTCGACCTGTTCGGGACTGGCCTGCGCATAGGTGCCGACCACATCGCTTGTGTCGGAAGGGTTGACATTTTCCAGCTCGGAACTGCCGGCAACCCATTCTCCGGCGATGAAGTTCATGTTCAACATCGGTTATTCCTTCCTGTACGGATCTATGCGGCGATTGATCCGTGTACCGCGTCGATCGACGCGGCAAGCCCGTCCACCATCACGTCGATATCTTCCCGGGTGGAAATCAGCGGCGGGCACAGGGCCATGGCATCAATCATGTTGCGCGAAATCACACCGCGTTCCGTTAGATCGGCATTCACCAGCGCGCCCAGCTTGCCCGGCGCCTCGTAAGGCGCCTTTGTGGCCTTGTCATGGACCAGCTCCACAGCGCCCAGCATGCCGAACCCACGCACTTCGCCCACCATCGGGTGATCCGTCATTTCACCCAGGCGGTGCTGCATATAGGCGCCGGTTTCCGCCGCCTGGGCCACCAGGTCGCGCTCTTCGATGATCTTGATCGTCTCCAGCGCCACCGCTGCACCGACGGGATGGCCGCCGCCGGTGAAACCGTGGCCGAAAACGCCAATCGTGTCGCTTTCATCGGCAATGGGTTCGAACATCCGGTCATTCACCATGATGGCGGAAAACGGCATGTAGCTTGAGGTGATCTGTTTGGACATCATCATCACATCCGGCTGCATCTGCATCGATTCAGAACCGAACATGGTGCCCAGACGGCCGAAGCCACAGATCACTTCATCCGCGACCAGCAGGATATCGTATTTCTTCAGAACGGCCTGTATCTTGGTCCAGTACCCTTTCGGCGGCACGATGACCCCGCCCGCGCCCATGACCGGCTCGCCCCAGAACGCGGCGACCGTGTCTGGGCCTTCGGCCAGGATCAGATCCTCCAGCTCCTGCGCCAGACGATCCGAAAACGCCTCTTCGCTTTCGCCGGGCTGCGCGTCGCGGTAATGATGCGGGCTGGCGGTGTGCAGCACATTGGCAATCGGCAGATCGAACGAGCGGTGGTTGTTCGGCAGGCCCGTCAGGCTGGCCGAGGCGATCGTCACCCCGTGATAGCCGCGCAACCGGCTGATCACCTTCTTGCGCTGCGGCTGGCCCAATGCGTTGGAGCGGTACCAAACCATCTTGAGCACCGTATCATTTGCCTCGGACCCCGAATTGGTGAAGAACACCTTGCTCATTGGGACCGGCGCCAGTGAAACCAGCTTTTCGGCCAGATCAATCGCCGGATCATGCGTTTTGTGCGAGAAGTTGTGGTAAAAGGGCAGCCGCTCCAACTGCCGCGTCGCAGCGTCGATCAACCGGCGTTCCGAGAAGCCCAGCCCGACACTCCACAGCCCTGACATGGCTTCGAAATAGCGTTTGCCGGTATTGTCGATGACATAGCAGCCGTCGCCGCGGTCAATCACCATCGGCCCGTTTTCAAGGTGAGCGCGCGCATTTGTATAGCCGTGGAAATGATGGGCGATGTCACGCCCTTCGGGTGAATTGGCAAGGATGTTCATGATGGCTCCTTAGAACAGTCGGTCACGAAAGCAGTCGTTTCAGGTGGGTTGCAGCGCCACTTGGGCAGCGAAACGGCAAATTCTGGCACAGGCCGTTTCGATGTCTTGGTCGGGCACGGTCAGGCTGAGGCGGATCAGGTGGGCGGCGCCCGCACCAAAAGACGATCCCGGCATCACCGCGACGGATTCCGTGTCCAGCAAGCGATTGGCGAATTCGGAACCTGACAGACCGGTCGCAGAGACATCGACGCACAGAAACATGCCGGCCTGCGGTGGCAAAGGGGTCAGGACATCCGATCGCGACAGGGCATCAGCCGCCAGTTTCGCCCGTCTGGCATAGGCATCGCGCATCGTGGCGGTGACGGACACGTCATGGGTCAGCGCCCAAGTGGTCATATCCGCAATAAAGGGCTGATTGCCAAACAGCATTGCGACCGCCGGCGGGATCGCGGCGCTGCAGACCTCTTGGCTGGCCGCCATCCAGCCGCTGCGGAACCCCGGCGCGGCATGGGATTTGGAGATCGACGATACGACGATCACGCGTTCGGCAAAGGCGTCCATGTCGAAGAGCGAGGCAAACCTCTGATCAAAGATCAACGCCTCATAGACCTCGTCGGCGATAATCCACAGGTCGTGCCGGGCACAGACTTCTGCAATTGCGCGCAGTTCGTCCTCGTTCAGGTTCACGCCCGTCGGATTGTGCGGATTGTTCAGCAACAGAACCTTGGTCCGGGATGTGATACAGTCCTCAAGATCTTCGGGTTGCAGCCGGAATCCTGCGTGCTGGTGCAGCGGTACGGGCACGATATCTGCGCCGGTTGACCGGATCACCGCCTCGTAGGTCGCATAATAGGGATCGGGCAACAGCACCTCGTCCCCCGGTTCGGCCAGCAATTGCATCGCCGCATAAAGCGCGGTCTGCGTGCCCGGGTAGCAGATGAAGTTATCCGGCCCGATCTGGCGCCCGGTGCGGGCGCTGTATTTGTCGGCCAGCGTTTGCCGCAACGACAGTTCGCCCTCGGCCGGGGAATACCTGGTGCGGCCATTGGCAATGGCCTGAAAGCAGACATCCACCATCTCATGCGGGGTGGGCACATCCGGCTCACCGATGGTGAGCTCGATGATGTCGCCTCCGGCCTCGTTCATTTCACGGGCGCGAAGCTGCAGCTCCCATTGGTCGCCTTCCAATGCGGCAAGACGTGTGACCAGTTTCGAAAACGCCTTCATGAACCGGCATTCTGATTGCGAAACTGCATCAAGCTCAGAATTTCAAAGAGGACAGTGGCCGCATTGTGGGCGGTGTTCGATGTCGCGTCAAAAGAAGGCGCCACCTCGACCACATCCCCGCCGATGATGTTAATGCCTTTCATGCCGCGCAGCAGGGCGATGACCTCGCGCGGGGTCAGCCCGCCCACTTCGGGTGTGCCGGTGCCGGGGGCGAATGCGGGGTCAAGAGAATCCACGTCGAAGGACACATATGTCGGCCCCGTCCCCACGACCTCCAACGCCTGCGCGGTGACCGCCTCCAGGCCTTGATGCGCCAGGGTCTGCGCCTCGATGACGGTCATGCCCGAGGCGTGCGAGAATTCCCACAGATAGCCGGACTGGCCGCGGATTCCGATCTGGATCGTGCGCTCGGGGTCCAGCAGGCCCTCAAGCACCGCATTGCGAAACGGGCCGCCATGGTGGAACCGTTCCCCATCGAACG
The DNA here is from genome assembly GCF_039839345.1 of Roseovarius sp. CAU 1744. Taxonomy (NCBI): domain Bacteria; kingdom Pseudomonadati; phylum Pseudomonadota; class Alphaproteobacteria; order Rhodobacterales; family Roseobacteraceae; genus Roseovarius; species Roseovarius sp. CAU 1744. The sequence continues at coordinate 82,762 of NZ_JBDOQV010000005.1, forward strand.
GGCCGCCGGTGTCGGCATGAGCGTCGATATGCAGCATTCCGACCGGCCCATCCTTGGCCAGCGCGCGCAGGATCGGCAGGCTGATCGAGTGATCCCCCCCGACCGAGAGCGGCAACGCCTTGGCCGCCACGATCTTGGCCACGGCGTCGGTGATGTCCTCGTGACTCTGTTCCAGGCTGAAGCGGCTGCGAAACGGGACATCCCCCACATCGGCAACGTTCATTTCCTGAACGGGCGCGCAGCGCAGCCCTTCGTTGTAGGGTCCGATCCGTTCAATCGCCCGCAATGCCCGCGGCCCAAACCGCGATCCCGGCCTGTTGGTCACCGCCAGGTCCATCGGCATCCCGATGATTGCAACGTCCAATCCGTGCAGGCGTTCGTCGGTCAGGTCCGCGGCCGGGGCATCCAGGAAGGTCATCGCGCCGGCATAGGGCGCCGTGCGGCGCGTTCCGCCGGGCTCAAACAGCAACGAAGCGATATGGTTGGCATGCTCGTCATAGACCATGTGATCGTTCGGGCCGCCAAAACGGTCTCTCAACTGTTCGAGTTTTTTGTCGTCCCAAGCCATGCGAATTCGAGCTCCTGTGTTTTGGACATCTGCACGGGCCAACCGTATCTGGGCGCAACGCGCCAAGATATTGCTGGACATCCAATTATTGTTTCATTTACCTGCAACAGTCTTGTTGGAAGGGTGGCGGAATCCATGCGGAAAAAGGTGTTTTTCGGTACCGTCAGCGATGTCGATATTCGTCTGATGCGCGTGCTGACCAAAGTGGTGGAATGCGGGAACCTGTCGGCGGCTGAAACCGAACTGGGCGTAGGTCGCTCGACCATATCGCGGCAGATTACCGACATCGAAACCCGGCTTGGAATGCGGCTGTTGCACCGTGAACGCGGCCGGCGGGGATTTCAGCTTACCCAGCATGGTCAAAAGGCCATGGTCTATATCGAACAGCTGTTGTCGGCCACGGACCAGTTCGTCGAAGGCATTGCGACCATAAACGAAAACCTGGTTGGCACGCTGGATATCTGCATGACGGATTTCACCTATTCGGACGAGGCAAACCCGTTGACAGAGGTGCTGCGTACATTCAGTCAACTGGCCCCGAACGTCACCATCAACCTCATGGTCGGATCGCCCCGGGAGATTGAAAAGCGGCTTATAGAACGCACCGCGCACCTGGGGATACTACATCGCTACGCGTCGTTCGAAGAACTGACCTACGAGCCGATCTACGACGAAGTGTCCAGCGTCTACGCCGGCGAATCCCATCCATTGGTTCAGCAACTTCGGCAAACCGGTAACATCACCGCCAAAGAGGCGCAGTCTCACCAACTGATTTCCAGAGAGTATCGCGAAAGCAGCCTGCAGACCGGGCTGAAGAGCCGGTTCAATCGCGGTCCGGTCGTACTGGAAACCGAAGCCGTCGCCGCATTGGTCAAGGCAGGCGTCTATCTGGGTTACCTGCCAGATCACTATTTCGATGGGCGAGAACCTGATTTCTTCAGAATTCTGCCAAACACCTTCAGTTACAAGAGCACGGTCCACATGGCCTATCACCACACCAAGGTGATGAGCCCCCCTGCGTCCGAGTTTCTGAAACTGATGCGTACCAATGCAGGACGGCCGCCAAATGGTTAAAATCTAGGCAAACTGTTTCAAGAATACGAAACTTTCGTTCGAAACCACGCTATTTTAAGATGGCTGATTTGCGGTCACGTTTCCCGGAGCAATTTGATCCGGAGACGCCGATGGGCGATGCGAAGTCCAGTGACAAACTCCCCACCATCCGCGTGGAGGACCTGAAAAAAAGCTTTGGCGACCTTGAGGTTCTGCACGGGATTTCACTGGATGCCCACAATCACGACGTGATCTCGATCCTTGGGTCGTCGGGTTCCGGCAAAAGCACCTTTCTGCGGTGCATCAACCTGCTTGAGACACCGACCTGCGGGCGTATCTTTGTAGAAGGCGAAGAGCTTGATTTTCAGCGTCTGCCCGACGGGCAGATCCTGTCGGCGAACCCCAAGCAGGCGGTTCGATTGCGCGCCAACCTCGGGATGGTGTTTCAAAGCTTCAACCTCTGGTCACATATGACGGTTCTGGAAAATGTGATGGAGGGGCCGGTCCAGGTACTGGGCCTCACCAGGGCAGAGGCACGCGAAAGGGCGCAGGAATGCCTGGAAAAGGTCGGCGTTCATGAGCGCAAGGATTTCTATCCCTCGCAAATTTCCGGTGGTCAGCAACAACGTTGTGCCATAGCACGCGCTTTGGCGATGGAGCCGCGCGCGCTGCTGTTTGATGAACCGACGTCCGCGTTGGATCCCGAATTGGTGGGCGAGGTTCTCAAGGTCATGCGCGGGCTGGCCGAAGAAGGCCGCACGATGCTGGTGGTCACCCATGAAATGGGTTTTGCCCGCGATGTCAGCAACAAGGTCGTGTTCCTGCACCAGGGCCTGGTCGAGGCCCAGGGCACACCGCAGGAACTGTTCAATAACCCGAAAGAGGCGTCAGAAAGATGGAGTGATTTCGTCTCGCGCGCCCGGGATTAACCCGTCATCCAATGACGCAACCACAGGAGAGGACTCCATGAAGAACCTGATCAAACCCGTCGCCATTGCACTGTCGCTGGCCATCGGAACCACCGCTGCCAGCGCAGAAGACCTGGTGATCCGCTGGGGAACCGAAGCAGGCTACAAGCCCTTTGCGTTCAAGACCGCAGATGGGGAGCTAACCGGTTTTGACATCGAAATCGGCAATGCCATCTGCGAGGAACTGAACGCTACCTGCACTTGGACAGAGCACGAATTCGATGCGCTGATCGCCGCATTGAATGCCAACAAGTTCGATGCGCTTCTGGCCTCTATGACAGACACAGACAAACGCCGTCGCGCGATTGATTTTACCGGCAAATACTACCAGATCCCCGCCACTTTCGTCGCGCGTGCCGATGCCGGGCTGGACGATGGTGAAGGCCTGGCGGGAAAAACCGTGGGCGTGCAACGTTCGACCATCATGGAAGACTACCTGCGCAGCGAACGCAAGGACGTGAACGTCAAGACGTATCCGACCCAGGATGAAATCTGGCTTGATCTGGTCGCAGGCCGTCTTGATGCCGGGATGGGCGTCAAACTTCAGATCGTTGAAGGGTTCCTGAACACGGAGCAGGGCGAAGGGTTTGCGCTCTTTGGCAAGGAATACACCGATCCGACATATTTCGGTTACGGCTCTGCCATCGGCACGCGCAAGTCCGATCCTGAGCTGCGCGATGCGATCAGTGGCGCCATCCTTGCCCTTCGCGAAAACGGGAAATATGCCGAAATCAACAACAAGTATTTCGATTTCGACATCTACGGGGATTGATCCGAGTGGAAAATCCCTCATTCGCACACACGCGAATGAGGGGCCTTCGGGAAAGGGAAGTTCGTGGTTGAGCTGATCACAGAATACGGCCCCATGGTCCTGTCGGGGCTGGGCTTGACAGTTGCCTTGTCGCTGGCTGCCGTCGCCCTGGCAGTTCTTTTCGGGATCATGGGCGCGGCATTGCGCCTGTCATCCAACCCCGTCTCAAGAGGCATCGGTCGCAGCTATACGACCCTGGTCCGTGGCATTCCCGATTTGGTCCTGATGCTGCTTGTCTTCTTCGGAGGGCAAACGCTCTTGAACAACCTTGGTAACGCGACGGGCCGGTGGCGTTACCTGGAAATCAGCCCCTTCATGGCCGGTTCGATCACGATAGGCTTCATCTTCGGCGCTTATATGACTGAAACCTTTCGCGGCGCTTTTCTGTCGATCCCGGTGGGACAGATCGAGGCCGCCAAGGCCATCGGCATGACTCCGCGGCAGTACATGGCGCGCATCGTATGGCCGCAGATTGTGCCGCTGGCGTTGCCCAGCTTCACCAATAACTGGCTTGTTCTGCTGAAAACCACGGCGTTGGCGTCGATCCTTGGATTACATGACATCATGTATAATGCCCACCAGGCGGGCCGCACGTCGCAAGAGCCGTTCCTGTTCCTGCTCATGGCGTTCTTTATCTACCTTGGCCTTACCCTGGTTTCCGATATGGCCCTTCGTGCCCTCGGCAGACGCTATGCACTGCGATAGGGGGAACCAATGGAATTCGATCTGATCTGGCAGCATCGCGACCTTTTTCTGGAAGGCGTCTGGACCACGATCTGGCTGATAGGAACGTCTCTGTTCATCGGCGGGGTGATGGCCATCCCACTGGCATTGGCGCAAGCCTACAAGGTCCGGTATCTGGGCAGGGCCGCAGCCGCCTATAGCTACGCATTCCGCGGCACCCCGCTGCTGGTGCAACTATACCTGCTTTATTACGGGCTGGCGCAATTCGAACTCGTGCGGGAATCGCTCTTCTGGCCACTTCTCAAACGACCCGAGATTTGCGCCGTCATCGCCTTTTCCATGAACAGCGCGGCCTATGTGTGTGAAATGATCCGTGGCGCAATCCTGGCCATTCCAAAAGGCGAGATTGAAGCGGCCGAAGCTATCGGCATGTCATCTGTCAAGGTCACCAGGCGGATCATCATCCCCAGTGCGCTGCGTAAGGCTTTGCCTGCATATTCCAATGAGGTCATCTTCATGCTGCACGCCAGTGTGATCGCCTCGACGATCACCATCACCGATATTCTTGGCGCGGGCCGGACGCTGAACGGGATGTACTACCTAGCCTACGAAGGCTTGATCACCGCAGCCATTCTTTATCTTGTCATTGTCTTCGTCGTTGACCGGATTTTCAACCGAGCTGAAAAGCGTTTCCTGGCGCATCTCGTGAGATAGGTGTGGCTAGCCTTGGCACATCTCGAGGCTGACTTTTGCAGATGACACCAAGAGCCCGCATTGCCCGTAATCCAGGCACTGCATCATCCCTCACGACAGCCCGAACGCGGGACAGAGGCAGATTTTCCGTGGCCAGTCATTCAAGAGCAGCAACACGGCCCACTGCCACGGTCTGATCTGCAATCCAGGCGCGGTCCAAACCTTAGTCAGACGCAGAAGAATGATTGAAGATCACACCGCACGGAGATGCCACCTGCTGCATCTACAGAACGCGGCACGGATTGAAACAGCCGCGAGCCTGACCGTCCAAGGCCCGTCAAACACGCACGGTCCAAGCCACGCGATGGCGGGCAAGCCCGGTCAAAGGCTGGCTTGGCGCCATTTGCGACCCCCGCCCGGTGCTTCCCCAAACGGTCAGAACGCAAAACCTTTCAAATTTGCTGTTTTTTTCAGGCGTTTATCGCCGTTACCCGCGGGACCTAAACCGGGTTTTAAACGGTCGTTCATAGGATGACCCGACGATCAAACAGTATCAGGTGACCAGATGAAAAACATGATGATTTCCGCCACAACGGCCCTTCTCCTGTCCGCGAATGCTCTCTGGGCCGACCCGATCGTCGCGGTCGAGCTGGCACCAGTGGCGCACAAGGATGCCACGCTTGTGGTGGTCGGGGCGGATGGCACCGAAATCGCCTACTCTCCCGCCCAGCTTGAGGAATTGCCGACCTACAGCCTGACGACACGAACCCCCTGGCGCGATGAACCCGCCCGGTTCGAAGGCGTGTTGTTGACGGATCTTCTGGCGGCGAACGGCATCGCCAATGCCAGCGCGATCTCGATCATCGCAGAGAATGACTACGCCACCGTGATGTCGCAAGAGGTCTGGAACGATGTCGACGTGCTGGTCGCCACCCGGGTCGACGGCCGGCCACATACCCGCCGCGCACGCGGCCCGATCCAGTTTGTGATCGACATGGAGGCCTACACCACCTCGGAATTCACATCGGAACAGAACCTTGTCTGGATGGCGGCGCGCATCGAAGCGGAAGGCTGATTTGTTCCGATGAACTATGCGGGCAAAAAAACGGGCCGGCTTGACCGTGTGCTGGACATGTTCGCGTCCCGCGTGGGCGTGTTCGTGTTCGTTGGCCTGTTGATTGCCGGCTGCCTTGGCGTGGGCCTTTATGTCCAGGGGGTTGTCACCCAGCTTGAAGACAATCACGCAAGGTTCCGGGATCAGAAGGCACGCAACGGCTACGTCGCGCTCAGCGACATTCACCGGCTGCTCATGGTCGCCCAGGCAGCCACGCAAGAGGGCCGCGTGACGCCCGACCTCGCGGTCGATTTCCAGAACGCCACGGATGTTCTTTTCGTCCGCATTGACAGCTTGCGCGTTTCGATGAGAGAGCAGAGCAGGATCGCCTCGGGCGCCGCGGCGATCACCGCGCTCGAGCGGATCATCGACGTGGCTGACACGGCGACCGCGCAGCAATATCCCGATACCGACCGGTTGATGACCGACCTTCTGGATGCGGCGGTAGAGGCGCGAAAACACCTTGTCCTGTTTCTGGACGACATGCGGCGGCAGGCGGACAAGGTTCTTGACAAGCAGTCCCGCGCGGTACGCGAACAGCGGCTGGTGGTCCTTGCCAACCTGATCTGCCTGACCCTGATCGGCTCGGTTGCGCTGCTGTTCCTGCGCCGCGAGGTTCTGGGGCGGCGGGCGCGCGACCGGGCAGAAGCGCGGGTGGCGTTCCTGGCCTTCTACGACACGCTCACCGGGTTGCCCAACAGATCGCAGTTCCAGGACCGGCTTGAGAAATTGCTGGATGCCGGGCGCTCCCTGGCGCTGCTCTACATAGATCTCGACGAATTCAAACTGATTAATGACACCTACGGGCATGCCGCCGGCGACGCGGTATTGCAGCATGTCGGCGAAATCCTTTCGCGCCTGGCGGACGAGAACAAGGGCTTTGCGGCCCGCCTGGGCGGTGATGAATACGCCATCGTCGTACCCACCGATCACGTCGTGCGGCTGACCGGCCTGTGCCAGAGCATCCTGGCAGAGGCCGACAAGCCCTTCACCTTCGAGGGCGAGACATTCAAGATCGGCATCAGCATCGGGCTGGCCACATCCACGCAGGCCGGATCGACGGCGACCGTGTCGCTGGACCTGCTGTCCCGGGTCACGGATTTTGCGCTCTACACGTCCAAATCCGCAGGCCGGGGGCGCTATACGTTCTACAATCACCAGTTGGAGCTGCGGTTCCAGGAGCGCCGCGCCATGCTCGAAGAACTGCCCGGCGCGATTCGGAACGACGATCTTGAGGCCTATCTGCAACCGAAGGTCAGCCTGGCAGATGGCTGCATAATCGGCTTCGAAGCGCTGGTGCGCTGGCAGCGCGGTGACCGGCTTGTTCCGCCGGACAAGTTCATCCTGATTGCCGAGGAAAGCGGGCTGGTCGTGGATGTCGACCACTTCGTGCTGCGCCGCGCGACCCAGCTCATTGCCGACTGGAACAAGACAAACGGAACCGCGTTTTCCGTCAGCGTCAACCTGTCGGCCTTGCATTTCACGTCCAACCGCGTGATCGAATGGGTGCAGGACGCGCTCTGGTCCTCGCTCCTGACGCCCGGCCTGCTGACCCTGGAAATCACCGAGACGATGGAGATGCGCGATTGGGAACAGGCGAAATCGGTGATTGCCGGGTTGCGCGATCTGGGTTGCAGGATCGCCATCGACGATTTCGGCACCGGCTATTCCTCGCTGGCCTACCTGCGCACCACAAGCGCCGACGAGCTCAAGATTGACCGGTCGCTGATCGAGGAACTGGAGGAATCCGAGACGGCCCGGCTGCTGCTGGCATCGGTGATGGACATTGCCCGCAATCTTGAATTCGACGTCACCGTGGAAGGTATCGAAACCGATCTGCAGGGCAGGATCGTGGCCAAGATGGGCGCGCAAAACGGTCAGGGATATTACTTCGGAAAGCCGGACCGGCCCGATCAGGCCCTGGCAGCCGCGATGACGTCCAACCGGCGGATCCGTCCGGCTTCGGCCGGCTGATCCGGGTACCGGGCACAGCGCTGGTGCGCCGGGCCCGCCGGTATCAACCCAGCGGTTTTCCGGCCATAAAACCGGATCAATCTGTTCGGTACGGACCGGCACAACGGCAGGGTTTCTACATGAGGTGCACCAAGTATCTCGTTGTATAAAATCACTTTTACGATGAAAGCTTTTGCGCAACCGACTGCAGGAAGCCCAGCCCCTGTTGCAATTCACCGATTTCGATGAATTCATCCGGGCCGTGGGCGCGGTTTATGGTTCCTGGACCAAAAACCACGGTCGACAGCCCGGCATCGCTGAAATACCCGGCATCGGTCCCGAAGGACACGACGCTCCGGCTGTTCTGGCCGGTGATGTCGCCGACAAATGCCGCTGCGCGCTCGGCGTTGCGGTCGTCAAGCGACGGTACCGAAACCTCGGTGATGATGTTGATGCCCGCAGCGACATCGACGGCCTTCATCGCCGGCTGCAACTCGTGCTCGGCATATTCGGTGATCTCGGCGATGATGGCGCGGCTGTCCTGTCCGGGCATCGGCCGGAATTCCCAGTCGAAATTGCACCAGCCCGCCGTGGCGTTGCGCGCCGCGCCGCCCTCGATCGTGCCGATGTTGAACGTGCCGTAGGGCGGATCATAGGGCGAGCCGACCACCGGATCACCCGCCAGCCGCGCGGCCACCTCCTCGATCTTGGCGATCAGCCTTGTCGCCACCGAAATCGCGCTGACGCCCCGCGTGGGATTGCAGGAATGGACCTCGAGCCCGGTGATCTCGGTCCGCATCTCTGTCCCGCCCTTGTGGCCGGTCACGATATTCATCCCCGTCGGCTCGCCAACGATCACGACCGATGGCCGATAAGGCAGCGCGCCCATGCTTTCAAGCAGCACCGGCATCCCGAGGCCGCCGATCTCCTCGTCATAGGTAAAGGCAAGATGTATCGGGCGCGTCAGCCCGGCCGCCTGAAACACCGGCACCGAGGCCATCGCGCAGGCCAGGAACCCCTTCATATCAACCGCCCCGCGGCCATAGAGATTGTCGCCGCGGCGCGTCAGCACGAACGGGTCGGTGGCCCATGTCTGCCCCTCGACCGGCACCACATCGGTATGACCGTTCAGCACCACGCCGCCATCTACCGCCGGGCCGATGGTGGCAAAGACATTGGCCCGGTCGCTGTCCGCATCGCGGCTGATGATCGCCTCAAGCCCCTGCGCGCGCAGGAAATCGGCGATATAGGTGACGATCGCATGGTTCGGCTCGCCTGAAATGCTCTCGAACCCAACCAGGTTTTCCAGAATTTCGACAGCGGATGTCAGAGTGTCGGTCACGCATGTATCCCCTTGGCTGCGCCTCGGCAGAGCCTATAGCGGCGTATCTTGATTCTGAAAGACAATACTGCCCACTTCGCACCGGCATGGGCACCAGCACTCTATGCGTTCAGGCAGGCCGGGGCGCCCGGCCCTGTCCGGCCCTGTGTCGATGCCTGATTTTTCCGCGATGCCGGGTCAATACGCGTATGGCGCAGCCCCGAGGTATAGATTTTTCTTTTGAAACGATAGAAATTATACGATTGTAGCCGCGTAGTTTTCTGCCCTACTGTCGAAAAACAAAATCCGGCATCGCAGTGCCGGACGGAAACGTAGGGGAAAACAAACAATAAAAACAACCGGGGGATGGCTGTCATGAAAACGTCAACAACAAGCGCCAGTCCCCCTTTTGTCTGACTAGGAAGTCCAAAGGAGAGAACATGAAACGACTATTGTTATCAGGCGTGGCCGCGATCGCGTTGCCGGCAGCGGCCTATGCCAACTGCCCGGCCATCACGGTTGCGGATATGCAGGGGATTGCTGCAGGAGCCTATCCACAGCAATACGACCTGGCCGAATTCCAGGACGCCGCCGGCTGCACCATGGAGTTTTCGGCCAACCCGGAAATCGAGGCGCTGAACGGCAAGATCAAAGGCAACGGCGACTTGCCGGCATTGGCCGAGCGTCTGCCCGAGGAACCGCTGGTTGTCGTGCCCTACGATTCAATCGGTCAATATGGCGGCACGCTGGACGTGCTGTCGAACGCGACCGAGGCGGGCACGTCCGACTTCCTGTCGGTGCGTCACGTCAACCTGGTGCGCTATTCGGACGATTTGCAGACCATCGTGCCCAATATCGCGAAGTCCTGGGAATGGAATGACGATTTCACCCAGCTGACCTTCACGCTGCGCAAGGGTCACAAGTGGTCGGACGGCGCGCCGTTTACCTCGGCGGATGTGAAATTCTGGCATGACAACCTGATGCTGGACACCAACATCTTTGAAAAGCCCAAGGATTACGTGACCGTGGGCGGCGAGACAATGACCGTGGACGCTCCGGATGAGACCACCGTGGTCTTCAACCTGCCCGCGCCCAAGCCCGGCCTGCTGGCACACTTCGCCACCCACTACGGGCAAGGCTTCCAGCCCAAGCATTTCCTGGGCCAGTTCCACCCGGACATCAACGCCGATGCGGACAGCTATGCCCAAAGCCTTGGCTTTGAAAATGGCTATGACGCGATCAAGGCCTATTACGGCAACTCGGACTGGACGGACACGCCCACCCCGATGCTGAGCCGTCCGGAAATTGCGGATAACCTGCCCAAGGGCACCTATCCGACGCTGGAAAGCCACATCTACATCACCGACACGACCGAGGGGCGCCATCTGGTGGCCAACCCCTATTTCCACCAGGTCGATCCGACCGGCCAGCAGCTGCCCTATATCAGCGAGCAGGACGAGGTCTATATCAACGACAACGAGGTCCGGATCCTCAAGCTGGTCAACAACGAGGTCGACTACAAGTCGCAGTCGCTGCAACTGGCATCGGCGCCCATCCTGTTGGAAAATCAGGATAAGGGTGGCTACAACATCTATCTGCGGCCCGAGATCACCATGGGTGCGTTCGGCTTTAACGTCACCCACGAAGACCCTGAAAAGCGTAAGGTTTTCGGTGATCTGAGGTTCCGCGAAGCGATGTCGGTTGCCATCAACCGCGACGAGCTGAACGAGGTCGGGTTCTTCGGGCAAGGCACACCCAAGCAATATGTAGGGTTTTCGCCCCTGCCCGAATTTGCCGACGCGTCCTGGGAAAGCTACAAGACCGAATTCGATCCGGATGCCGCCAACGCGCTTCTGGACGAGATCGGCATGGCAGACACAGATGGCGATGGTATCCGCGAGTTGCCCAATGGCGACAAGCTGGTGCTGAACATGAACTTCTCGACACAGGGTATCGCCGGTCAGACCGTCGAGCTGGTGGCGCAGTACTGGAAGGATGTCGGCATCGACTCGGTTGTCAAGGAAGTGACGCCCGATGAATACCGCTCCGCCCAGTCCTCGAACAAGCTTGACGTGTCGATGTGGCGCAAAGGTCAGCCGCTGGCCATCGTGCTGGGCAATAACGAGCTGTGGGTGCCGCCGTTCGAGAACTATTTCGGCAACCGCTCGGGTATGCTCTGGGCTGAATGGGTCGATAGCGACGGCGCCGCCGGCGTTGAGCCGCCGGAATATGTCAAGCAGCTGATGGCTGACGTGAACACGCTGCAGTCGGCGGACCAGGCCAGCGCCGAGTTCGCGGAAACCGGCGCGCGCATGGTCCAGAACATGGTGGAGAACCTGCTGTTTATCGGCACGGTCAACGCACCGGCACCGATCTACCAAAGCCGGAAACTGCAGAACTTCACCGAGTTCCAGACCCACTCCTACGAGTATTACCGGACCTACCCGTACCGGGCCTCGCAATGGTGGTTGACGGAATAATCCACGACTGGATCTAATGTGCTGCGGGCGGCCTGCGCTGCCCGCAGACCAAGTACGCAATTGCCGCGTGCCGCCCCTGCTGACGGCCCTGGGCAAAACTACGGAACGGAAACATGCTGCAATTCGGCCGCTTCGTTATAATCAGGGCGATGATGGCGATGACCACGCTGATTATCGTGTCTCTGGTTGTCTTTACCTTGATGGAGCTGGTGCCCGGCGATTGCGCCGAGAGGTATCTGGCGTTCAAGAACACCCAGGGCTCGGGGATTTCGGTTGAAGACATCGAAATCGAACGACAGCGGCTTGGCCTTGACCGCCCGTTCCTGGTGCGCTGGTCCAGCTGGATCGTGAACGCCTTTCAGGGCGAATACGGCGACAGCTGCATCCTGCGGGTCAACATCGCGCAATTGCTCGGCGACAAGTTCCTCTTGTCGCTGGCGGTCTGCCTGGCCTCGCTGGCGCTGGCCTACGCCATCGCCATCCCGGTCGGCATCATTTCGGCCGCGTCCAACAACCCGTTCCTGAACAACGGGTTGCGGCTGTTCAGCTACCTGGGCCTGGCGATGCCCAACTTCCTGCTGGCGCTGATGATCATGCTGGTCTCGACCATCTGGTTCGGGGAAACCTTGACCGGCCTCTTCAGCAAGGAATACCGCGATGCGCCCTGGGACTGGGACAAGTTCGTCGATCTCCTGAAACACGCCTGGCTGCCCATCTTCATCCTGGGCTGGTCGGCCACCGCCTTTGCGCTGCAGACGGTGCGCGCGCTGATGTCCGACGAGATCGGCAAGCTCTACGTAACCGCCGCCTCGGCGCGGGGGGTGTTTGGCCGCAAGCTGCTGTGGCGCTACCCTGCCCGTCACGCGCTTGGTCCGATCGTCAATTCGCTGGGCTTCGACCTGAACCGGATCTTCAACGAACTACCCATCGTCGCGCTGATCCTGACCCTGACCGAGGCCGGCGCCCTGCTGATCGAGGCGCTGGCGCGGTCCAATGACCAACAGCTTGCAGGCGCGATCATCTTCCTGCTGACTGCCTCCATCGTGACACTCAACTTCTTCACCGACATCCTGTTGGCGGTGATTGATCCGCGTGTCCGCAAGAGCATTCTGAGGTGAGCCCATGAGCACTCCTGATCCCACCGATCCCAACCTCGCCCAGACAACCGGCCCGCATGTCTCGATTGTCGAGACCGAGGATGCCGTGCAGCGCCGCGCCAAGGAGGCTTATTTCACCGCCTCCCAAGGGCAGCTGATCTGGGCAAGGTTCAAGAAGCAGCGCGCGGCGCTGGTGGCGGCGGTCGTGCTGGTCGTCCTGATCCTGTCGGGTGTTTTCGCGCCGTTCCTGTCACCCTATGACCCGACCATCGCGGGCCGCGACAAGGACTACACCAACGGTGCGCCGCAGATCCCGAAATTCTGCGATACCAATGGCTGCTCGGCCCGGCCGTTCATCCATGCGGTCAAGCGTGAGCGGTCGATGGCGACGAATTTCCGCTGGGTGACAACGGTCGACGAGGATACGCGGCTTTACATGAAATTCTTCGTCGAGGGCGATGATTACCGCCTGTTCGACCTGATCCCGATGGACACGCATCTGTTCGGGGTCGAGGGGGGCAAGATCCACCTGTTCGGCACCGACGAGGACGGGCAGGACATCTTCTCGCGCACGCTGCACGCGATCTGGACATCGATGAAGGTGGGCTCGATCGGGGTGTTCATCGCGTTTGTGCTGGCGCTTATCATCGGCGGGGTGTCCGGCTATTACGGCGGCTGGATAGACGGGGTCATACAGATGATCACCGATGCGGTCCGAACCGTGCCCGCCATTCCGCTCTTCATGGCGGTGGCGGCCTTCATGCCCCCCGAAATGACGGCCGAGGCCAGGTTCTTCTACATATCCCTCATATTGGGCTTCATCGGCTGGCCCACCCTGGCACGGCGCGTCCGGACCCACCTGCTGACTGAAAGGAACCAGGAATACGTGCTGGCGGCGCAGCTTTGCGGCGCGAAACCCGGCCATGTGATCCGCCGTCACCTGCTGCCCAGCTTCACCAGCTACATCATCGTCGATCTGGTGATCTCCTTCCCCTACATGGTGCTGTCCGAGACCGCGCTCAGCTTCATCGGGCTGGGGCTCAAGGATCCGGTCAGCTCGCTGGGGGTGATGCTGCAAAAGGCCACCAGCGCCGATGTGCTGCTGAATTACCAATGGTATTTCATTCCGGTGATCTTCTTCATCGTGCTGGTGATGGCCTTCGTGTTTGTCGGTGACGGGTTGCGCGACGCGGCCGATCCCTATTCGGAGTCCCGGAAATGAGCCTGCTGAACGTAGAAAACCTGACCCTTCAATTCGACACGGACGAGGGCCGGATCACCGCGGTCGACAACGTTTCCTTCTCGCTTGAACCGGGCGAGGTGATGGGGCTGGTCGGCGAAAGCGGCTCGGGCAAGTCGGTCACGGCCAAGTCGCTGATGAAGCTGAACGCGGGCAACGGGCATTATTCGCCGGAAACCAGGATCACCCTGCACCTGGATGACGGGCCCGTTGACGTGATGTCGCTGAAGACCCCGCGCGAAATGCAGGTGGTGCGCGGCGGTGCGATCTCGATGATCTTCCAGGAACCGATGGCCAGTTTCGCCCCGGCGATGACCATCGGCAAGCAGATGGTCGAGCAGCTGCTGATCCATTCGGATATGTCCAAGGCGCAGGCCAGAGAACTGTCGATCGAGATGCTGGACCGGGTGGGTATCTCTGATGCCGCCACCCGGTTCGGGCAATACGCCTTCGAGATGTCGGGCGGGATGCGCCAGCGGGCGATGATCGCGATGGCGCTTTCGACCAAACCCAAGCTGCTGATCGCGGATGAACCCACAACCGCGCTCGACGTGACCATTCAGGCGCAGGTGATCGACCTGATGAAGGATCTGGTGGATGAATTCCACATGGGCATCATCTTCATCACCCATGACCTTGGCGTCGTGGCGCAGACCGCCGACAAGGTGGCGGTGATGTATCTGGGCCGGATGATCGAACAGGGCCCGGTGCGCGACGTGATCCGCCGTCCGCAGCACCCTTATACGCAGGGCCTGCTGGACGCGCTGCCAAAGCTCGATGACCTTGAGGCGCCGCTGACCCCGGTGGCCGGTGACATACCCTCGCCGCTAGAACGCCCCCCCGGCTGCGTGTTTCACACGCGCTGTCCCAAGATCATCGGCGATGTGTGCAGGCGCGACATCCCGCAATGGGCTGATACCGGCCAGAATCATCGCACCGCCTGCCATCTGTGTAGCGCCGAGGGAGAAGCGGCATGAGCGAAGAGCTGTTGATCTCAACCCGTGATCTTTGCGTCGAATTCAAGATCGGCGGCGGTGTTTTCAGCAAGAAGATTCTCAAGGCGGTCGACGGCATCTCGATCGACATTCCGCGCGGATCGTTCTTTGGCGTGGTGGGCGAAAGCGGCTCGGGCAAGACGACCCTGGGGCGCGCGCTGCTCAAGGCGGTGCCGATCGCGCGGGGGGACGCCAGTTACGATGATGGCGAGGTTCGGTACGACCTGACCACCCTGGCGGGGCCTGACCTCAAGGATTACCGCAAGCGCGCGCAGTTGATCTTTCAGGATCCCTATGCGGCGCTTTCGCCCCGGATGACGGTACGCGACATCATCGCCGAACCGCTCGAGGTGATGGGCCTGACCAAGAGCCGCGAGGAAACCGATGCCCGCGTGCGCGAGATTGCCGAAAAGTGCCGGTTGAACCTGGAACATCTGCGCCGCTTCCCGCATGCGTTTTCCGGCGGGCAACGGCAGCGGATTTCGATTGCCCGTGCACTTGTCTCGGGTCCGCAATTCATTGTCGCGGATGAAAGCGTAGCGGCACTGGACGTGTCGATCCAGGCCGACGTGCTGAACCTGCTCAATGAGTTGCAGCGTGACCTGGGCATCACCTTCATGTTCATCAGCCATGACCTGAGCGTCGTGGCCCATACCTGCGATCATGTGGCGGTGATGTATCTGGGCCGGATCGTCGAAAGCGCCCCCACCCGCCAGTTGTTCGACAATCCGCGCCATCCCTATACCAAGGCGCTTTTTTCGGCGATCCCCTCGCTTGATCCGGATGACCGCGGCAAGGCGCAGAAGCTCGAAGGCGAAATTCCCTCTCCCACGAACCAGCCGAGCGGATGCAAGTTTCACACCCGCTGCCCGTTCGCGACGGAAATCTGCAAGCGGCAAGAGCCGTCGCTGGACAGCTGCGAAGAAGGCCACGCGGTGTCCTGCCATCACTGGCGGGAGCTTGGCGCAGAAGTTCCCGCCTGAGGCGCACAGGCCCCCACCTACTGCAGAAGGACCACCAAGATGGCGCGACGCCAGAACGTGCTGTTCATCCTGATCGACCAGTTGCGCGCGGATCTGCTGCATGGAGCGCTTGCGGACCACGCACGTCTTCCGAACCTGAGGCTGTTGATGGACGAGGCGGTCAGCTTCCGGCGGCATTATTCGGTTTGCAACCCTTGCGGCCCGTCGCGCGCCTCGATCCTGACGGGGCAATACGCGATGAACCACCGGTCGGTACGTAATGGCACGCCCTTGCGCCACGACACGCCGAACATTGCGCGCGAAGCACGAAGGCTGGGTCGTCTGCCGCTGCTCTTCGGGTATTCGGATACCTCGCTGGATCCGCGTGTTCACGATCCGAACGACCCCGCGCTACGCACTTATGAAGGGGTGATGCCCGGCTTTGAAGAAGTGATCGAGATGCGGCTGGAACAATCGCTGCCCTGGCGCGCGCACCTGGCGGCCAGGGGATACGATCTGCCGGATTATTCCCGGTTTTACGAACCGCAGGCCGCACCCGGACAGCCGCGGCGCCTGAACGACCCGGCGTTCTACTGGGCCGAGGACAGCGATACCGCCTTCCTGACCGATGCGTTCCTGAACAACCTGCAAACGCGCAAGGACCGGCCGTGGTTCACGCATCTGACCTATATCCGCCCGCACCCGCCCTTTGTGGCCCCGGCACCGTATAACGACATGCACGACCCCGCGGTCCTGCCGCTGCCTGAAGCGCCGCAGACCGGCTGCATGGACCATCCGTTCCTGAAAGTCTGCGCGCGGGTGCAGCGCGCGATCAGGACTGTCGATGGTTTCGACGCGCTCGACGAGACGCCGGAAAACATCCAGGCCCTGCGCGCCACGTATCTGGGGCTTGCCGCCGAGGTCGATCATCACATCGGCCGCGTCATCGGCTTTCTAAAGGATACCGGCCAATATGACGATACACTGATCGTGATCGGCGCGGATCACGGCGAAATGCTGGGGGATTTCGGCATCTGGGGCAAGATGAGCGTGTTCGACGCGGCCTATCATGTGCCCCTGGTGATCCGCGATCCCTACCAGCCGGGCGCCCATGGCACGGCGGTCGACGCGTTCACCGAATCCGTCGATGTCATGCCGACGATCCTGGACTGGTTGGGCGGGACACCGCCAAGCGCGGTCAACGGTGCGTCGCTGATGTCTTTCCTGTCCGGGAACAGCCCAGAGAACTGGCGCGACACCAGCTATTCGGAACTGGCGTTCGGCGATCCGGTAACGCCGACCGCCTGGCAGGAGGAGTTGGGCCTTACCGAGGCGGAATCCTCCCTGGCCATCCTGCGCAAGGACAATCTGACGCTTACCCATTTCAGCGGCGCCCTGCCCCCGATCCTGTTCGACCACGCCACCGACGGAGAGCGCGCCAACCTCGCCGGTGACCCGTCCCGTGCCGGTGATCTGCTGGCGATGACCCAGGCCCTGCTGGGCCATCGCATGCGTTTCCCCGACAGCACGTTATCCAAGACGATGCTGACCGAGGCGGGGCCTGTCACTGGCAGCTAGCGCAAGGCTGATCCATACCGCCAACTGCCCCCTTCTTTGCGGCGGACAAACCCCTATACTGCCCGCAGGCAGACAGGCAGAAGCGGACGACCAATGGCCCGGCGGGCAAGATCAAACCACCAATCCTACAACATCGTGGTCATCGGCCAGGGCGGCCGCCTGCAATACGAGGCGGTCATCTTTGCCGCGTCGCTGCGCGCCAGCAGCCCGGATTTCACCGGCCGCCTCATCGTCGCCGAACCCCAGCCCGGCCCCCGGTGGCAGAATGATCCAAGGATCCGCGGTGACGATACCCGCGCATTGCTGGAACGCCTTGATGCCCAGATTGTCCCGTTCGACAATACCCATTTCGGCGAGACCTACCCCCATGGCAACAAGATCGAGGCGCTGCTTGCCCTGCCGAAGGGCGAACCATTCGTGTTCTTCGACACCGATACGCTGGTAACCGGCGACATTGCCACCGTGCCGTTCGATTTCAGCCGCCCGACCGCGTCCATGCGGCGCGAAGACACCTGGCCCAAGCTGGAACTTTACGGGCCGGGATATACCGAGATCTGGAAGTCGCTTTATGACAAATTCGGGCTGGATTTCGGCAGTTCGCTCGATACCCGCTGGCCGGATGAATACTGGCAGCGCTACCTCTATTTCAACGCCGGGTTCTTCTTTTACCAATGCCCGCACGAGTTTGGCCGGCTCTTTCGTGACTATGCCCTGGCCATCCGCGATGATCCCCCGCCCGAACTGATCGTGCAGGAGCTGGACCCCTGGCTGGACCAGGTGGCGCTGCCGCTGGTCATTCACGCGCTTGGCGGCGGGCGCGATACCCTGCCCGCGGGCCTGCTGGATGGCGACATTACCTGCCACTACCGCGTTCTGCCCCTGCTTTATGCCCGCGAGGCCGACCGCGTGGTCGAGGTGCTGGAACAGGTGACGGCCCCCAACTGGATCAAGAAAGTGGTCAAGAAATACGATCCGATCAAGCGGATGATCTACCAGGGGCGCGGCCACAAGGTGCGCGCGCTTTTCGACCGCGAGAACCTGCCCCGCCGCGAACAGGCCATCCGCAACACGATCAAGCGCAATGGTTTCTGGATGCGCTGACGACCGGGTTTCGCAGGTCTGACAACCCGGCAGGCCGCGCTGCCCCGTTTCGTGTGGCCCTGGTCCTGCATCGGCGCAGGCATTCCCAAAAGATCCATCTGGCGGTATCCTGAGAAGTATTGGGGGGTGTTTCGGCGCGGCTGCGTGCCGGGACTCCTTTTTAGAAGGGGATGGTAATGAAGATACTGTTTACGCTTTTACTTGGTTCGTTTCTGGTTGTTACGGCCTGCACTTTCGAGCGGAAGCTTACCGGCACCGTCTCGAGAGGAGGCTACGATTTCCCATTCGAAAGAACGTCAACCGATGATGCCTTTTACGACAGCGAGGACGATATCGTGTATCGCGTGACCTTTCCGGACGGCTCGACAGCGACCTTTGGTCATACAGACGACAGCTACCGCGCCCGCAGGGACATGCACAAAGGCATCGACACCTGGTTGAGAAACAACACGAAATCCGCGCCGGCAACCGCGATAGACACGTCCAAGAGGACGGGAACTGATGCAAGTTCCGCCAAAGGTGACCCGGACGAGTCGCGGGGCGACTGAGGCATTTCGGAAAACAGCGGTTGTCCTGATTTCCGCTTTCCCCTAACCCTTTGGAAATTGTTTTCAAGGGAGATAAACCATGTCTGATCGCCTCAACGAATACGGCTTCGACACGCTGCAGATTCATGCGGGCGCCCGGCCCGACCCGGCCACAGGTGCCCGGCAGACGCCGATCTATCAGTCCACGGCCTATGTATTCCGCGATGCCGAACACGCCGCCGCGCTCTTTAACCTGCAAGAGGTCGGGTTCATCTATTCACGCCTGACCAACCCCACGGTCGCAGTGTTGCAGGAGCGTATCGCCACGCTGGAGGGCGGCGTCGGGGCGGTCTGCTGCTCTTCGGGCCACGCGGCCCAGATCATGGCGCTGTTCCCGCTGATGGCGCCGGGCAGGAACGTGGTGGTGTCGACCCGGCTTTACGGCGGCTCGGTCACCCAGTTCAGCCAGACGATCAAGCGGTTCGGATGGGAGGCGAAGTTCGTCGACATCGACGATGCCGACGCGATCCGCGGTGCGATCGACGAAAACACCCGCGCGGTGTTCTGCGAATCCATCGCCAACCCGGGCGGCCATATCGCCGATCTGGCGGCGGTGGCAAAACTGGCGGACGCGGCGGGCGTGCCGCTTATCGTCGACAACACGTCGGCGACGCCCTATCTCTGCCGCCCGTTCGAACACGGCGCCACGCTGGTGGTGCATTCGCTGACCAAGTACCTGACCGGCAACGGCACCGTCACCGGCGGAGTCGTGGTGGATTCAGGCAAGTTCGACTGGTCGGCCAGCGACAAGTTCCCGTCGCTCAGCCAGCCCGAGCCCGCCTATCACGGCCTGAAATTCCACGAAACCTTCGGGCCGCTGGCCTTTACCTTTCACGGCATCGCCATCGGGCTGCGCGATCTGGGCATGACCCTGAACCCGCAGGCCGCGCATTACACGCTGATGGGGATCGAAACGCTGAGCCTGCGGATGCATCGCCATTGTGAAAACGCTCAGGCGGTGGCCGAATGGCTGGAAAAGGACGACCGCATCGAATCCGTGACCTATGCGGGCCTCAAATCCTCGCCCTATAACGCGCGCGTCAAGACCGTCTGCCCCAAGGGCGCGGGCGGGCTTTTCACCGTGGCGCTCAAGGCCGGGTATGACGGCTGCGTCAAGCTGGTCGACAGCCTGGAGCTGTTCAGCCATGTCGCCAATCTGGGCGATACGCGCTCGCTCGTGATCCACTCGGCCAGCACCACCCACCGGCAGCTGACACCCGAACAGCAGGAAGCCGCCGGCGCCAGCCCCAATGTCGTGCGCATTTCGATCGGCATCGAGGATGTCGATGACATCATCGCGGACCTCGATCAGGCCCTGACCAAGGCGTCTGCCTGACCTGCAGACGCCCCCAAGAATGCCCCGCGCCGGTCTCTTTCCACAAGGTGCGGGGCTTTTGCTTTGCCTCGGCGGGGAACTGCTGTAAATTCCGCTCTGTACGAGTTGACCTCCCTCAGGTCGTGCCTAAGTGTTAGAGCGTTGAGCATGAAACCGAATTTTGCCCTGACCCTCTCCTTTGAAGGGATCGGCCTGTTGCACCGGGCCTTTCCGGGATGGCATCTTGTTGGCGAAATCGGGCTCGACAACGAGGATCTGCTCAGCGATCTCAGACGGTTGCGCGAAAAGGCGGTATCTCTGGATCCCTCCGGGTTGCGCAGCAAGCTGGTGATCCCCAACGACCAGATCAGGTATATAAGCTTCGATGCCGCGGAGGCAGGCACCGACGACCTGCCGGGCCTTGTCAGGCAGAACCTCGAAGGGGCCACGCCCTATCAGCTGGACGACCTGGTATATGACTGGTCGGAAAACGGCGATCGGGTGCTGGTCGCCGCCGTCGCACGCGAGACTCTGCGCGAGGCAGAGGCCTTTGCGGCAGAACATCGTTTCAATCCCATCAGTTTCGTCGCCATCCCGGAAAACGGGCATTTCGAGGGTGAGCCGTTTTTTGGCGAAACATCCTTGGCCGCCGAAATCGCGGGCGAGGATGCGCCGGTTGAACGTGATCCGGTACCGGTCCGGGTGATCGGCACGGCCAGGCTGCCCGACCCGGTGCCGGCACAAGGCCAGCCCGAAGTCGCGGATGCCGAAGGTGATGCGGCCGATACGCCGGCGCCCGTGGAAACGGCGGCCGAGCCCAGCCCGGCCACCCAGGACGATCCTGTCGGCGGCCTTGCCGAACCCGCAGCGCCGTTCGAAACACTGGATGCCCCTGCAGAACAGCCCGACGATCAAACCGACCCCACCCGGGACGCGCCGAGCGTCTCGACCTTTGCCAGCATTCGCGCGCATCGCGGCGATGCCCCGACGTCGGCGCCGAAACTGGATGGCGTGGCGCGGCATTTCACCCCGGTGCCCGTGTCCGCCGAAGTTGTCGCCGACCACCTGCCCGGCGAACCGGATAACACCGCCACCGAGGCAGAACCCGCGCCCAAACCCGCCGCGCCCGATGCTGAACCGACGGGCATTGCAGCGCCCCGGCCGGAACCTGTGGCCGCCCCTGCCCCGGATCCGCGGGCCTTCTCCACCCGCCGCAGCGCGCCGATCGTTGCGCCGCCCGCGCCATCCGAACCCCGCGAGCGGCGGGTTTCGGCGGAAGCCAGGCACTTTAAGCCGGCCGCCCGGGACGAAGCCCGGCAGATGACCGTGTTTGGCGCCCGCGATGAGGATGTGGGCGGCAAGCCGAAATACCTCGGGCTGATCCTGACCGCCGTGCTGCTGCTTTTCCTGGCAGGCGTCGCCGCCTGGGCGTCGATCTTCATGGATGACGGGCTGGCCGGTTTCTTCCGCAGCGAACCCGAGGTGACGGTGGCGCAGGTGCCGGCCCTGCCCGAAACCGGCGGGCTACAGTCACAATCCGGCGGCGAGGAGGCTGTCGTCGCCGCGCTGACCCCCTCTACCGAGGATGTGGATGACGCGCTGCGCGAGGCGCTCAGCCAGCCCAAACCGGCCGAACTGACCGAGGACGAGGCACGTGCGCGCTATGCCGCCACCGGCATATGGCTTGTTGCGCCCGAGCAATCCGGGGTGCCGGCCGCGGGCAGCATCGAGGAGTTCTACCAGACCTCGATTGACCGCAACATCACGATCGAGGATGCGGTGGCCCTGCCCGATGTTGCATTGCTGAAGGCAGATGAACGCCCAGCGACGCCGAATTCGCCGGCCGGTGCCGGTACAACCTTTGCGCTGGACGCGCGCGGTCTGGTGGTGGCCACGGCCGAGGGCGCGCTGACGCCCGATGGTATTCGCGTTTTTGCCGGACAGCCGCCGGTGCGCCCGGTGGCGATGCTCAGGCGCGAACGGGTCGAAGAGGTCGTTGAACCGCCGGAACCGCAGGATCTGCAACAGGCCGAAACCCGCCCGAAAGACCGCCCCGCCGATCTGGCGGAACAGATCGAGCGCGGCGCGCTGAGCGGTCGGACCCGCACCGAACTGGCCGTGCTGAGGCCCAAGCTGCGCCCGCAAAGCGCGCAGGAGGCGGCCGAGCTGGCCGCGCAACAGGCGGCGGCCACAACCGCCGCGGCCGAACCCTTCATCGACCTTGATGCGGTCAACAGCGCGGTAACCGAGGCGGTACAGACCGACACCGGCTTTGCCTCGGCAACACCGCAGGCCGTGGCCTCGTCGCTCAAGCCCAATACCCGCCCGAGGAATTTCGACCGGATCGTCCGGCAAAGCACCGAGAGCCAGCAGACCGTCGCGGTCAGCGCCGCGCAAAAGGTCGCCCCGCGCATCCCGACCTCGACCAGCGTGGCAAGACAGGCCACGGAGCGCAACGTGCTGAAACTGCGCAAGGTCAACCTGATCGGTGTCTACGGCGCCCCCAGCAGCCGCCGCGCCCTGGTGCGCCTGTCGAACGGGCGCTACCGCAAGGTCAAGGTCGGCGACCGGCTGGACGGCGGCAAGGTCTCGGCCATCGGCGACAGCGAATTGAGGTACCAGAAAGGCGGGCGCAATGTCGTGCTGAAGATGCCGAAAGGTTAGGCCGGGCCAAGCTGAAGCTTGTAAACCCAGCAGAACCAAATAGACTTTCATCAGACCCGGCAGTGACAAATTCTACTTATCCAATTGCATTGGACGGCATCCGGTCAGGTCGCCAACAAAGGACCCGCTGATGGAAGGCTTTCTGTTTCAGACCTCGATCTACCTGGCTGCGGCGGTCATTGCCGTACCGCTGGCAGCGCGTCTGGGTCTGGGGTCGGTTCTGGGTTACATCGCGGCGGGCATCCTGATCGGTCCGGTTTTTGGCCTGGTAGGACACGAGACCGCCGAACTGCAGCACTTTGCCGAGTTTGGCGTGGTCATGATGCTGTTCCTCATCGGTCTGGAACTGGAACCCAAGGCACTTTGGGACATGCGCCACAGGCTGTTGGGCCTTGGCGGGCTGCAAATCGGCGTCACCACGCTGCTGGTGCTGATCGGCGCGATGGCCCTGGGCCAGGTCTGGAGCGTGTCGCTGGCCATCGGGTTGATTTTTGCACTGTCATCCACCGCGATCGTATTGCAGACGCTGTCGGAAAAGGGGCTGATGCAGACCGGCGGCGGGCGCTCATCCTTCTCGGTGCTGTTGACGCAGGATATCGCCGTCATCCCGATGTTGGCGCTTCTGCCGCTTCTGGCGCTGCCCAGAGAACCGGCAGAGGTGCTTGAGGACGCCCTGAAACAGACCGAAGACGGTGACGCCGCCCATGCCGAGAGCGGCCACGAGGCCGCCAACGCTACCCATGAGGCGGCCAACGCAACCCATGAGGCGGCCGTCTCGTTCATCCAAAGCCTGCCCGGATGGGGGGTGACACTGGTCACGATCGGGGCTGTCGCGGCCATCATTTTGACCGGTATCTACCTAACGCAGCCGGTGTTCCGGTTCATCCATGCCGCCCGGCTGCGCGAGATGTACACGGCGCTGGCCCTGCTGATCGTGGTCGGCATCGCCTTCCTGATGAACCTGGTCGGGCTTTCGCCGGCGCTCGGGGCGTTTCTGGCCGGCGTGGTCCTGGCCAGCAGCGAATTCCGGCACGAGCTGGAAAGCGACATCGCACCCTTCAAGGGATTGTTGCTGGGGCTCTTTTTCATCACCGTGGGCGCAGGCATCAACTTTACCGTCCTGTTCCGCGAATTCATCATCGTTGTCGGACTCGCCCTGGCGATCATCCTGCTCAAGGGCGCCGTGCTCTACGGTCTGGGCCGGATCTTCAAACTCCGCGGTCGCGACCTTTGGCTGTTCACCCTGTCGCTGGCGCAGGCCGGCGAATTCGGCTTTGTCCTGATTTCCTTTTCCAGCCAGACCAACGTGATCCCGCGCGAGATGACCGAACTGCTGCTGCTGGTCGTGGCGCTGACGATGCTCATCACGCCCCTGCTCTTCATCCTCTATGACTGGCTCTCGCACCGGATCGAGGATGTCAAGGAAGAGTACGAACCCGACGAGATCGACCACGGCGGACCGGTGATCATCGCCGGTATCGGCCGGTTCGGACAGATCGTGAACCGCCTGGTCCGGTCCAGCGGGTTTGATACCGTCGTGCTGGACCATGATCTGGCGGCGATCCAGCGGATGCGCCGGTTTGGCGTGAAGGGCTTCTTTGGCGATCCGTCGCGGCCTGAACTTCTCATGGCTGCCGGGTTGAAAGAGGCCAAGGTGCTGGTGGTCGCGGTCGACGATACCGATGCCGCAGTTCGCCTGGTCAGCTTTGCCCGGCGCGAACGCCCCGACCTGCACATCGTGGCCCGCGCCCGCGACCGCACGCATGTATTCCGCCTCTATCAGGCCGGTGCCAACGACATCGTGCGCGAACTTTTCGACAGCTCCCTGCGCGCGGGGCGCTACGTGCTTGAAAACATAGGGCTTAGCGAATTCGAGGCGTCGGAACTCGAAAAGTCCTTCTACCAGCACGACAGGCAATCGGTACGAGAGCTGGCCGCCTTGTGGAATCCGGATATCCCGACCGTCGAGAATTCCGAATATATCGCCCGCGCCCTGGAACTGGAAAAGGATTTGCAGACGATGCTGCTTTCGCAGCTCGAGGAATCCGTTGCCCAGCAGGCAGACCGCGACAAGACCGAGCGCAAGGCCAAGGCCTGACTAGCCCCCGCTCACCCCGGCCTCGGCAAAGGTGGCCATGCCGGAATGGCAGGCGACGGCCCCCTTCAGCACCCCGATGGCAAGCGCGGCGCCCGATCCCTCGCCCAGACGCATTTCCAGCGCCAGCAGGGGCGTCTTGCCCATCCGCGCCAGCAACGCCGCGTGAGCGGCCTCGGAGCTCAGGTGCCCGGCCACGCAGTGATCCAGCGTTTCGGCGCATTCCGCGTGCAGGCAGGCCGCCGCGGCGCCACAGATGAACCCGTCCAGGATCACCGGAATGCGCAGCATCCGCGCCCGTGCAATGGCCCCGGCCATCGCCGCAAGTTCACGCCCGCCAAGGCAGCGCAGCGCCTCAAGCCCATTGCCCCGCGCCGAGGGATTCCGCGCAAGCCCCGCGGCGACCACGCGGGCCTTGAGCGCGATACCCGCTGCATCCATCCCGGTGCCCGCCCCGGTCCACACCTGGGCTTCGCCCCCGAAAAGGGCCAGCGCGATCGCCGCGGCGCTGGTCGTATTGCCGATCCCCATCTCACCGGTAACCAGCAGATCACTGTCCGCATTCACGGCGTTCCAGCCCACATGCAGCGCTTCGACGCATTCTGCCTCGGACATCGCCGGCCCGTCGGTGAAATCCGCCGTGGGCCGGTCCAGTGACAGCGCGTGCACATCCATCCGGGCACCATAAACCTTGGCAAGCTGGTTGATCGCGGCACCGCCCTGACGGAAATTCGCCACCATCTGCGCCGTCACCTCGGGCGGAAAGGCCGAAACGCCCTTGGCCGTGACCCCGTGATTGCCGGCAAAGATAACAACCTGCGGCCGTTGGATCCGGGGGCGCGGATCACCCCGCCACCCGGCATACCAGGCGGCCAGCTCCTCAAGCCGGCCCAGCGCGCCGGGCGGTTTGGTCAGCTGCGCGTTGCGCGCCATCGCCGCGGCGCGGGCCTCGGCCTCGATTACCGGCATGTCCTGCAGCACTTGGGCAAAACCCGCCAGGGTCGAGAAATCTTGGGTCATGGGGCTTGCTCGTTGCATGTTGGCTGTGGCCTGTGTATCGCAGGCCGGTCAACAGACACAGCGGAAAAGACACCCGGGCATGGCGAAAAACGACACCAGACTGATGGAGGCTGCGGATATCGCCCGGGCGATCGGGCTGCTGACCCGCCTGCCCCTGACCGACACCGACAACAGCCGCGGCGCGGCGGCGGTCTGGGCCTATCCACTGGTGGGCCTGATCGTGGGCGGGCTGGCGGCGATGACCGGCACCATCGCCCATTGGCTGGGCCTGCCACCGGCACTCAGCGCGCTGCTGTCGCTCGCCACGCTGATCGTTCTGACCGGCGCCATGCACGAAGACGGGCTTGCCGACACGGCGGACGGGTTCTGGGGCGGCTGGACGCGTGAGGCGCGGCTGGAGATCATGAAAGACAGCCATATCGGCACGTACGGCGTGATCGCGCTGATCCTGGCAACTGCCGCGCGCTGGAGCGCCCTGTGGCTGTTGTTTCAGGCCGGTCCGGGCGTGGCCGGCGCGGGGCTGATCGTCAGTGCCGCGCTGTCACGCGCCACGATGCCGACGCTGATGGCCTATCTGCCCCATGCCCGCCCGTCCGGCCTGTCCCACAGCGTCGGGGCGCCGCCAAAACCCGCCGCATGGGTCGCCTGGGCCATCGCCGCGCTGCTGGCGCTGCTGCTGACCGGCGTGGCGGCATTCGGGCTGGTGGTCTGGGCGGCCTTGATGGCGCTGGTCGTGGCCCGGCTTGCCCGGCGGAAGATCGGCGGCCAGACCGGTGACATCCTGGGCGCCTGTCAGCAGATCGCCGAAATCGCGGTACTGTTCAGCCTGCTGGCATGACCGCGCAAAAAAACCGCGCCCACCAGGGGCGCGGTCCATCAGTTGCCAACTGACGCCGGTTCACGCAGCGCGCGAAACCAGTACGTCATCCACCTGCTTGGTGGCTTCTACCTCGTCGCCGCCGCTGACCGCCGCGACTTCGCGGGTCAGACGCTCAAGCGCCGCCTCGTAAAGCTGACGCTCGGAATAGCTCTGCTCGCGCTGATCGTCGGTGCGGTGCAGGTCGCGGACGACCTCGGCAATCGCGATCAGGTCGCCGGAATTGATCTTTTGTTCATATTCCTGCGCCCGGCGCGACCACATGGCGCGCTTCACCTTGGCCTTGCCCTTGAGCGTGGTCATCGCCTTCGAGACCACGTCCGGGCTCGACAGGCTGCGCATCCCGATCTCGGTCGCCTTGTTGGTGGGCACACGCAGGGTCATCTTGTCTTTCTCAAATGAAATCACAAACAGTTCCAGCGTGATGCCGGCGATTTCCTGCTCTTCGATCGAAACGATCTGGCCAACGCCATGCGCGGGATATACGACATAGTCATCAGGCCGAAACTCGAACTTCTTGGATTTGCTCATTCAGGTTTTCCTCGTGCGGGTAATGCCAGCCTTGCGTCCAGAACTCCCGGTAATTTGCCGTTAACGGGTTTCTCTGACGCAAAGAAATCCAACCCCGAACTGCTGTGCGGGCATTTGGATATCTGGCGGGTATCTACATTTGTAACAACTGTATATCACAAAATCGCGTCTTGCGAAAGCCCGGCGGGTGCGCTTTGCCCGCGGAGTGTGTCAAATTAAGCCTTTGAACGCTTGTGGTTATGGTTCAGAGGCACATTTTCCGCACCAGGGGAAAACGAATCAGTTCAGTTCGCTCAGCCACCCTCGCCCGGCGCTTCGGAGAAGTATTTCTCCAGCTTGCCTTCTTCGCCATCACGCTCTTCGGCCTCGGGCAGCGGATCCTTCTTGGTGATGATGACGGGCCACAGCTCTGAATATTTGCGGTTGAACTCGACCCATTTTTCCATGTCGGGCTCGGTATCGGGACGGATTGCGTCCGCCGGGCATTCGGGTTCGCACACGCCGCAGTCAATGCACTCGTCGGGGTGGATGACCAGCATGTTCTCACCCTCATAGAAGCAATCCACCGGGCATACTTCGACGCAGTCGGTGTATTTGCAGGCAATGCAGGCATCGTTGACGATATAAGTCATCTGGGTCTCGTGAATTGATTGCGCAGCCCCCACCTAATCCAGAGCCGGAGATCATTCAAGCGCCCGGGCGCGGTTCAGGGCTTATTCAGATCGAGTTTGCGGCGATCTTTCTTGGTTGGCCGACCTTTTCCCTCGTAACGCGGCGCGGCTGGACGATTTTCCTGTGTTTCCGTTCCGCCGGCGGCCGGCGTCATGTCCTCGTAAAGCGCCTGCGCCTCGGGGGCGGGGCCGCGGCGGGTGCCCAGGGCCACGATCCGCACAACCCGTATCACCCGCGCCTGCGGAAAGGTCAGCACATCATCGGCGCCAACCTGATGCGCGGGCTTGCTGACACGGGCGCCGTTGACACGCACATGCCCGGCGCTGACCTCCCGCGCTGCCAGGCTGCGCGTCTTGAAGAACCGCGCGTGCCATAACCACTTGTCCAGGCGAAGTTTTCCGGCTCCGGCCGTCGCCATTCAACTTTTGTCCTTCAACCCCATCAGAGCCGCCGCAAACGGGTTGTCGGGATCGATGCGGTCCTTTTTCTGCGGCTTCGAGGAATAGGATTTCGCGCCCTTGTCCTGCGGACCGCGCGGTTTGCCCTTGGCTGGTTTGCCCTTGCCACGGGGCTTGCGGTCCTGCTGCGGCCGCTTGCCGCGCGGTTTTTGCGCCCAGCTGAAAGTGTAGAAAACCTCGATTTCGGGCGCGCTGTCGCTTTCCGCCGCGTCGGGGGTCGTCCCCGGGGGCAGTTCGCCCTCGCTCTCGGCGGGAATATCCGCCGGCACCTTGGCGGCATCGGACGGTTCGGCAGCGACGGGGGCCGAGCCTTCGTCGGGGATCGCCTCGGCGACGGTATCTGCTGCACCCTCGGGCGCCGGCGCCTCTTTGGCGGCGGGATCGGCCATCGCCTTGTCCACCGGCTTGACCTTTTCGCGCTCGCCACGTTCGGCCCGATATCCCAGGCCCTGCATCAGATCGGCAAACTGCTCCAGCGTCATCCCGGTGATCGACAGCATATCCGCCTTGGCCTCGAACCCGGCCCGGCTGTCCTCGGTCCGCAGCATGTCGGCCAGGCGTTCCAGCATGTCGATCCGGATCGCACGCTCGCCGGCGGCGCGATAGCCCGACATCGCGTGATAAGACCGGGGCGCCGCACCGGCGTCGCCCGCCGGGACCGTGACCAAACCCGGTGGCGGCGCTTCAGGAAACTCTTCCAACCCATTGGCCAGGGACCATAATACCAGTCTCAGCCGTGTCGGCGCGGGTTTCAGAAGCAAGGGCATGAAAACGGTGAACTGGCCAAACCGGACGCCGTGTTTGCGCAGCGCGCCCCTTGCGTCCTGATCCAGCGCCTTGACCTCGTCCGCCACGTCGCCGCGAGGGATGATGCCGAAATTCTCGACCATTCGGAACCCGAAACCGCGCGCCTGACCGGTCAGCGTCTCATCGCGCTGGATGTTCAAGAGCGGTTCGAACAGGGTGGCGATCTTGCGATCGATGAAATGCTGCAGCCGGCGCTGCACTTTCGCGGCGACATCGGCACCGGCCTCGTCATCGACAAAGGCCACCGCCTGCGGTTTCAGCGGGTCCGCCCCGGCGGTCAGTTTGCCCACCGCATCGGTACCCCACATCAGCCCGCCCTGTTCGGTAAAGTCGATCTCGGTATCGGGTGCATTATAGAACCGGTCCGCCTTCAGGTGAAAATGCGGCGCCAGCGCCTGCAGGCTGGCCTGCGCGACGGTCTTGGCCTCCTGCCCCGCGGCGCCCTTGTCCTGAATAAACCTGAATCCTTCCAGCCGACCGACAAATTCGCCCTCGACCGTTACTTCGCCACTCTCGTTTACTTCGGCCACCATGGCCTCCTTCTGCTTGAGCCGGCGCAAGAGCACGGATGTGCGCCGGTCCACAAATCTCTGGGTCAGACGCTCGTGCAGCGCATCCGACAGGCGGTCTTCTACAGCGCGCGTTGCGCCCCGCCAATGGTTTTCGTCCTCGACCCAGCCTTTTCGTTGCGCCACGTAGGTCCAGGTGCGGATATAAGCCAACCGTGTCGATAATGTGTCGATATCGCCATCGGTCCGGTCGATCCGCCGGACCTGCCGGGCCAGCCAATCCTCTGAAATGCGGCCCTTTTCATGCAGGTCATTATAGATAACGCCCAGAAGGCCCGCATGTTCCGCCGGGCTGATGCCGCGGAAATCGGGAACCCGGCAGACATCCCAGAGCAACCTCACCGACGGGCCGTCCCCGGCACGCGCGCGGATTTCCGCCTGCTCTGACAAGGCCCTGAGCGCGCGCAGGTCATCCGCCTCGCGCCCACGCGACAGCAATTCATGCTGCGGCCTGGCCTCGAGCGCGCCGATCAGCCCGTCGACCGAACCGAAGGCCAGGTCCGAATTGCGCCATTCCAGTTTCCGGATCGGCGTGAACCGGTGGTCCATGATCGCGCGCGCCACTTCATCGGGCAGGTCGGGCGCCTCGCCCGTGACCCCGAAGGTGCCGTGGCTCATCCCCCTGCCCGCGCGCCCGGCTATCTGCGCCAGCTCGTTCGGGGCAAGTTGCCGCATCCGGAGGCCATCGAACTTGGTCAGGCTCGAAAACGCGACATGGTTGATGTCCAGGTTCAGCCCCATCCCGATCGCATCGGTCGCCACCAGGTAATCCACATCGCCATTCTGGTAGAGATCGACCTGCGCGTTGCGCGTGCGTGGGCTAAGCGCGCCCATGACCACCGCCGCGCCGCCCTTCTGGCGCCGCAACAGCTCGGCAATGGCATAGACGTTATCGACGGAAAACCCGACAATGGCGCTGCGCGCGGGCATCTTGCTGATCTTCCTGGGGCCCACATATGTCAGTTGCGACATCCGCTCGCGGCCCAGGAACACGACCCCGGGCACCAGCGCGGCGATGGTGGGCCGCATGGTCTGCGCGCCCAGGAATTGGGTTTCGCGCAATCCCCGCATCTTCAGCAGCCGATCGGTAAAGACATGGCCGCGTTCGGGGTCGGCGCAGAGCTGGATTTCATCGACCGCAACGAAATCCGCCCCCATCCCCTCCGGCATCGCTTCGACGGTGCAGACCCAGTATTTCGTACGTTCCGGCACGATCCGCTCTTCGCCCGTGACCAGTGCCACCACCGACGGGCCGCGAATGGCGACGATCTTGTCGTAGACCTCGCGCGCCAACAGGCGCAGCGGCAAGCCGATCACCCCGGTCGGATAGCCCAGCATCCGCTCGATCGCGTAGTGGGTCTTGCCCGTATTCGTAGGCCCCAGCACTGCCAGGATCCGTGACTGCTCGGCCATCGGCCTGCTCCGTTTCTGTCAGAGGTCTTCGCCGCCCAACGTCGCGCTCAACCGGTCCAGCACGTCAGATATGTCTTCGTAATGGGGATGGATCTCGAAAACGCGCGAATATGCCTCATAGGCCATTTCAGGCCGGTTTAACTCTTCCAAGAGAACCCCCAGCCCGTAGATCGCCTCGAAGTTGCGCGGGCGCAAGGTCAGCGCGCGCTCCAGGTCGGACACTGCCTGACCGAACAGTTCGGCCTGACGATAGGCCACCGCCCGCAGATGCCAGCCCTCGGCGAATTCCGGTGCATGATCGGTGAGCGCGGTAAGATGTTCGATGGCCGCCTGCGTCTCACCGGCCTCCAGCGCATCGCGCCCGCGTTTCAGCAGCAGGTCCATCGCGGAAGAGCCCGACCGGGACAGTTCCAGTATGATTTCATTGCCGATTTTCTTCGCCTCAGCCGGTTCAGCCTGCTTCAACTGCGCATAAAGCTGGTCCAGACGGGCCTGGTCCACGGCAGCGCAAGGTAAGGAAAACATGACTATCGCGACAAATGCCGCAACGGTATTCTTGAGGAAGTGATTCAGTGCGCTCATAACAGCGTAGAGTTTAGCGTGCGCAGCCGGAATTCAAACCCCCGGACTGCCAAAATCGGAGGAAACGCAGATGAGCGACGTAATCACAGCGGCCGTGGATGCCCTGAAGAACAAGATGGGCGACAGCGGCTTTGCCGGCACGGCGAAATTTGTCGTCGAGGACGAAGGCAGCATCATGATCGACGGCGACGGCGTGCGCGCCGCGGATGACGCGGCCGATGTGACATTGACGGCCGATACCGAAACCTTCCAATCCATCCTCGAAGGCGATCTGGACCCGACGGCGGCCTTCATGTCGGGCAAGCTGAGCATCGACGGTGACATGGGCCTGGCGATGCAGCTGGGAAGCGCGCTGAGCTGATGGAAAGCGCACCCCTTTTCGCGGAAATCGCGGATAGTCCTGACGGCGGAGAGGCCTGGTGGCTGACCGCAGATGACGGGGTGCGCATCCGGGTCGGCGCCTGGGCAAGAGAAGCGGCCAGGGGAACGGTTCTGCTGTTTCCCGGCCGCACGGAATATATCGAGAAATACGGTCGCACGGCGGCGCATCTGGCGAAACGCGGTTATGCCACGATGGCAATCGACTGGCGCGGCCAGGGCCTTGCCGACCGGCTGGTCAGCGATGTGATGGCCGGTCACGTTCTGTCGTTCAGCGACTATCAGCGCGACGTCGCGGCGATGGTGGCGGCTGCGAAGGCGCTGGACCTGCCGAAACCCTGGCACCTGCTGGCCCATTCCATGGGCGGCTGCATCGGGTTGCGGTCCGTCATGAATGGGCTGCCGGTGGCCTCCTGCGGCTTTTCCGCGCCGATGTGGGGCATCCAGATGTCGCAGACATTGCGCCCGGTCGCGTGGTCGCTCTCGTGGGGCGGGCGGCAGTTCGGGATGGGTCACAGGGTGGCGCCGGGCACATCGCCCGAAAGCTATGTCCTGATCGAACCGTTCGCGACCAACAAGCTGACCAACGACCCCGAGATGTACCAGTTCATGATCGACCAGACCATCGCGCAGCCTGCGCTTGGCCTGGGCGGCCCCAGCCTGCGCTGGCTCTACGAGGCGCTGCGCGAATGTCGCGACCTGTCCCGCCTGCCCTCGCCCGAAATGCCCTGCATGACCTTCCTGGGGTCGGAAGAGCAGATCGTGGATGTGCCACGCATCCGGGACCGGATGGACCGCTGGACCGGCGGCACGCTGGAGATGATCGAAGGCGGGAAACACGAATTGCTGATGGACAGCGCGGATATTCGCGGCCCCGTCATGGACAGCTATTGCGACATGTTTGACCGCGCGGGGGAAAACCGCGTGGATCGCGCGGCACCTGCTGCCGCTGGCGGCCCGGCCCGGAAATCTCCGGCCTCATCGCGCCACCGTCGCTCAGGTAGCGGGCTGGCTTTTTTCCCGTTCCTGCCCCTGGGGGCGTTCCGGTCGCGATCACGTCGCCGGGATGCCGAGACATCATTTCCCTCGGACAATATATGATCTGAGCCACCGAAAAGGTCCGTGGCCGGATAGCGGCGGACCCATTCCGAACGACCGCCTTGCCGCAGCGGCCAAACGTCATTGTCTTGGCACATCGCATGTCATTTTCTGTCAGCATCGCCACCGTTAGCCGGGCCATCAGGCTGGCCTTTCGCGCGTTTCAGCCTAATCTCGACGCATGGTTCTCAGCTTCACCCAGGCGGGCATCTACTGTGCCGCCGGCGATTTCCATATTGATCCCTGGCGCCCCGTCGACCGGGCGCTTATCACCCATGGTCACGCCGATCATGCGCGACCCGGTCATGCGCGCTATCTTTGTACCGACATCGCCGCCCCGGTCCTGCGCCATCGTCTGGGCAAGATCACGCTGGACACGGTGCGCTATGGCGAGGACCGGACAATCGGCACGGCCCGGGTGTCCTTTCACCCGGCGGGCCACGTCCCCGGTTCGGCGCAGATCCGGGTCGAGGTCGGCGGGCAGGTCTGGGTGGTCTCGGGCGATTACAAGGTCTCGGCCGATGCGCTCTCGACCCCGTTCGAGCCCGTGAAATGCCACAGCTTCATCACCGAATGCACCTTTGGCCTGCCGGTCTTTGCGTGGCCCGACGAGGACGCGATCCGCGCTGAGATCAATGCCTGGTGGGCCGCCAATGCCGCCGACGGGCGCGCCAGCCTGCTGGGTGCCTATTCGCTTGGCAAGGCGCAACGGGTGCTGAGCCTGCTTGACACGGGCATCGGTCCGATCCTGACCCATGGCGCGGTGGAAAACACCAATGCCGTGATGCGCGGCCAGGGGATCAACCTGCCGGAAACCGTGCATGTCACGCCCGAAACCGATCCGAAATCCCATCCCGGCGCGCTGGTGCTGGCCCCGCCCTCGGCGCTCGGGTCCACCTGGGCGCGGCGGTTCGGGGCCCATTCCACGGGGTTCGCCTCGGGCTGGATGCGCCTGCGCGGGGTGCGGCGACGGCGCGCCGCCGACCGCGGGTTTGTCCTGTCGGATCATGCGGACTGGGCCGGGCTGAACGATGCCATCGCTGAAACCGGCGCGGAAAAACTATATGTCACGCATGGTTACACCGATATCTTCGCGCGCTGGCTGAACGAATGCGGCTATGACGCCGAGGTTGTTCCGACCGAATTCACCGGCGAAACCCTGGACGACGGAGAGGCCGAATGAAACGCTTCGTCGCGCTTTATGCCGCCATCGACCAGACCACCAAGACCACCCGCAAGGTGGCGGCGCTGGCCGACTATTTCACCGCCGCGCCGGACGACGACAAGCTCTGGACCATCGCGCTTTTCTCCGGGCGCCGCCCGCGCCGCGCGATCACCACGACGAAACTGCGCGAATGGGCGGCAGAACGCGCGGGCATACCGCTCTGGCTGTTCGAGGAAAGCTACCCGATCGTGGGCGATCTGGCGGAAACCATCGCGCTGGTGCTGCCGCCGCCCTTGGCCAGCCAGGATGACAGCCTGTCTGACTGGGTCGCCCGCCTGCGGTCGCTGGACCAGGCCAGCGAAGAGGACCGCAAGACCGCGATCCTGGCCGCGTGGGATCAGATGGAGGCCGCCGAACGGCTGGTGTTCAACAAGCTGCTGACCGGCGGTTTTCGCGTCGGCATCAGCCGCAAGCTGATGACCCGCGCGCTGGCACAGGCCACTGGCCAGGACGAGGCGGAACTGGCCCACCGGCTGATGGGCGACTGGCACCCCGATACCACCAGCTATGCCGCGCTGATCGAGGCACCTGACCCATCCGCCGGCCTCTCGCGCCCCTACCCGTTCTGCCTTGCCTATGCGCTGGAGGGCGCGCCCGCCACACTCGGCCCGCCCGGGGGTTGGTGCGCGGAGTGGAAATGGGACGGCATCCGCGGCCAGATCATCCGCCGGGGCGGCGAGCATTTCGTCTGGTCGCGCGGCGAAGAACTGATGACCGACCGCTTCCCCGAGTTTGCGCGGCTGTGCGATTTCCTGCCCGATGGTGTGGTAGTGGATGGTGAAATCCTGGCCTGGGATCACGCGGCGGACAGGCCCCTGCCTTTCAACGACCTGCAAAAACGCATTGGCCGCAAGACCGTGCCAAAGAAACTGCTGAAGGACGCACCGGCCATGCTGGTCGCCTATGATCTGCTGGAACGCGACGGCCGGGACATTCGCGATCGTCCCTTTGCCGAACGTCGTGCACGGCTTCAGACCTTGCTGAAAGAGATCCCTGAAGAGACCCCGATCCGTCTGGCGCCGCTGCTGGCCTTCGACGACTGGCAGACCCTGGCCGATCTGCGCCTTCAGGCGCGTGACAACCGCGCCGAAGGGCTGATGCTGAAACGCGCTGACAGCCCCTATCACGTGGGCCGCAAGAAGGGCGACTGGTGGAAATGGAAGCTGGACCCGCTGACCATCGACGCGGTGATGATCTATGCCCAGCAGGGCCACGGGCGGCGCGCCAACCTGTTCACCGATTTCACCTTTGCGGTCTGGAACGGCAACGAGCTGGTGCCCTTCGCCAAGGCCTATTCCGGCCTGACCGATGCCGAGTTCCGCAAGATCACGGCCTGGGTGCGCAAGAACACGGTGGAACGCTTCGGACCCGTCCGGCAGGTCACGCCCGAGCATGTGTTCGAGATCGCGTTCGAGGGCATCGCGCCCTCGACAAGGCACAAATCCGGCGTCGCCCTGCGGTTTCCCCGGATGGCCCGCTGGCGGCATGACAAGCCGATCAGCGAGGCCAACAGTTTGGACGATCTCAGGGAGATTTTGGCGCAATATGGTTGAGGCCGCCGCCCGTCCCGCCTATGTCAGGTCAAACGATTTCAGGAGAGCCCCATGTTACACATGATCCAGCCCGCATTCGACGCCACCGACGCCGCAGAAGGCCATGACGGGAAGGATCTGGGAGAGTTGCCGGAATGGGATCTGAGCGATCTCTACGCCTCCGCAGACGCACCCGAACTGCAGCGCGACCTTGAATGGCTGGAAAAGGCCTGTGCCGATTTCGCCGCCGATTACGAAGGCAAGCTTGATACGCTGGATGCCGCCGGGTTGCTGGACTGCATCCATCGCGACGAGAAGATCAGCAATATCGCCGGGCGGATCATGTCCTTTGCCGGGCTGCGCTATCACCAGCTGACCACCGATGGCGGGCGCACCAAGTTCCTGTCGGATTGCCAGGAAAAGATCACCAATTTCACCACCCCGCTGGTGTTCTTCACGCTGGAACTGAACCGGCTGGACGAAGAGAAGCTGAAGACGCTCTACGCAGAGAACGCCGATCTGGCCCGCTATGCGCCGGTGATCCGCCGCATCCGTGCGATGAAGCCGCATCAGCTGAGCGACGAGCTGGAAAAATTCCTGCATGACATGGGCGTTGTCGGCGACGCGTGGGAGCGCCTTTTTGACGAGACCATCGCCGGGCTGAGTTTCGACGTTGACGGCGACACACTGAACATCGAAGGCACGCTGAACCTGCTGACCGAACAGGACCGCACCAAGCGCGAGGCCGCGTCCCGCGAACTGGCCCGCGTCTTTGGCGACAACATCCGCACCTTCGCCCGCGTGCACAACACCGCCGCCAAGGAAAAAGAGGTGATCGACCGCTGGCGCAAGATGCCCACCGCGCAGACCGGGCGGCACCTTTCCAACGACGTCGAGCCCGAGGTGGTCGAGGCACTGCGCAACGCGGTGGTCGCCGCCTACCCCAAGCTCAGCCACCGTTACTACGAGCTGAAGCGCAAATGGCTTGGCCTTGACAAGATGCAGGTCTGGGACCGCAACGCACCGTTGCCGGTCGAGGATACTAGGATCGTCGACTGGGACGGCGCGCGGACAACGGTGATGGAAGCCTATTCCGCCTTTGATCCCCGCATGGGCGACCTGGCCCGGCCGTTCTTTGACCGCGGCTGGATCGACGCGGGTGTGAAACCGGGCAAGGCACCCGGCGCCTTTTCCCACCCCACCGTCACCACGGTGCACCCCTATGTCATGCTGAACTATCTGGGCAAGCCGCGCGACGTGATGACCCTGGCGCATGAGCTTGGCCACGGCGTGCATCAGGTGCTGGCCGCAGAACAGGGTGAATTGCTGGCCTCGACCCCGCTGACGCTCGCCGAAACCGCGTCGGTCTTCGGCGAGATGCTGACCTTCCGCAAGATGCTGGATGCCGCCAAGGACGATGCCGAACGCAAGATCCTTCTGGCGGGCAAGGTCGAGGACATGATCAATACCGTCGTGCGCCAGATCGCGTTCTATGATTTCGAATGCAAGCTGCACGCCGCGCGGCGCGAGGGCGAACTGACGCCTGACGATATCAATGCGCTTTGGATGTCCGTGCAGGCCGAAAGCCTTGGCCCCGCGTTCGAGTTCATGGACGGGTACGAGACCTTCTGGGCCTATATCCCGCATTTCGTGCATTCGCCGTTCTATGTCTATGCCTATGCCTTCGGCGACGGGCTGGTGAACGCGCTTTATGCGGTCTACGAGGAAAACCCGGAGGGCTTCCAGGACAAGTATTTCGACATGCTCAAGGCCGGTGGATCGAAACACCACAAGGATCTGCTGGCGCCTTTCGGGCTGGATGCGTCGGACCCGAAATTCTGGGACAAGGGGCTGTCGATGATCTCGGGCTTCATTGACCAGCTCGAAGCGATGGAGGGGTGAGCGGAAACACCGGCCGCTGGTCCGCGCTGCGCGAGCGGTTGAAGCCGCTGCGCGAGTGCATCCGCCGGCATGTTCCGCGCGGCTTGCGAATTATCCTGGGCCTGCTGCTGATCATTGGCGGGCTGTTCGGTTTCCTGCCGATCCTCGGCTTCTGGATGATCCCGCTTGGTGTCATGGTGGCGGCAATGGACGCCGAACTCTACCGCCGCTGGCGCCGCCGCCGAAACCGGCGGAAGAGGCGTTAGCACACCTTCCGCAGCCCGCCGGT
Source organism: Roseovarius sp. CAU 1744 (assembly GCF_039839345.1). Classification (NCBI taxonomy): domain Bacteria; kingdom Pseudomonadati; phylum Pseudomonadota; class Alphaproteobacteria; order Rhodobacterales; family Roseobacteraceae; genus Roseovarius; species Roseovarius sp. CAU 1744. Next base: position 121,373 of record NZ_JBDOQV010000005.1, read on the forward strand.
GGACTGCCGTTGTCTTATGAGGTTCGCGCGGCGCTTCGCCGGTCCGCGCAGCGGGGCAGCAGTTCAGGGTTGCCTGTGCAGAACGATGAAATCGCTCATCCAGCGGCCTTCCCTCTCGGACTGCGAGATCAGGCCACGCAATAGCCGCACCGCGGCGGGCGACGTGACCGGCACGATATGGTTCATCCCCTTGCCGTCCGACACCTCCGAGAAATCGACGACCTTGACGTCCAGCCCCTTCACGTTTTCCGGCGAATCCACGACCCCCAGGCGGGGCTTGCGCCCGCTCAGCAAGGCCGACAGCCCCAAAGCCCGGTCCTGCTTGGAGGTGAAGATGATGAAGGGCTGCGGCAGCTTTCCGATCGCCTGTGCCTGACGGCGGAACAGGTCCGGGTCGATATCCGGCGACATCAGCACAACCCCGTTGATCCGGTTCAGCAACCGCCGGTCTCCGCGCAGCACCAGTTGCCGCAACACCTCCATCGTCAGGTGCGATCCGACGGAATGCGCCATCAGGAACACTTTTTCCCGCGGGTCAGCGGTCAGCGCCCGAAGCAGTTTTTCAAGATCGTCGCGGGCAAACAGAACGCTGTCGCGGTCATAGACATAGCCCCGCGGATCGCCAGCCGACGGCCACGAGAACAAGACCGCCGGATCCCGGTTGCTGAAATCCGTCCTGATCTGCGCCAGGCGGTACATCGCCTCGGACAGGGTGTTGTTATAGCCATGGATGAAAACCATCGTTTCCCGTCCCGGGGTCGAGCGCTGTACCTGCTGGGCCATCTGGGTCGCGTCTTGGTAGAGATGCGTGCCGGTCACGACGAAATCCGTTCCGGCGTCGGGCACCCCCCTGGCCCATTCTATCTGCCCGACCTCATGGGTGGGCGGCACCGAGATGTCGACACGGAAATGGTTGGGGGTGACGGGCCGCGGCTCGCCAAAGACCGGCCCGGTGCGATCAAGCGCACGCGTGGTCGATACATAGATCGGCTGAATCTGCGCCTCGGGATGCGGCGGCGCGCGCATGGCCGTATCGCGTTCGGTACAGCCGGACGACAGGACCGCGCAGAGCGCCAGCATGGCCCGCAGAGACCCCTGCCTGAAAGATGTTGAAAAACCCGCCGCCACCATGAAAAAACCTCTTCCGATTTCCCGGAAGAGGCTACTTTGGTTTCAGGTCGTCGCCAAGGGAACTAGGCGGAAGTCAGCATACCTTTTTCCTGCGCCAGCGTGCGCATCCGCTTTTGCAGTTTTTCAAAGGCGCGCACCTCGATCTGGCGGATGCGTTCGCGGCTGACATCATATTCGGCGCTCAGGTCTTCCAGCGTGATCGTTTGGTCGCTCAGGCGCCGTTGGGTCAGGATGTCCTTTTCGCGGTCATTCAGCACATCCATCGCCTCTGCCAGCAATTCGCGGCGCGCTTCCAGTTCGTCACGCTCCTCGTAGTCGCTGGCCTGGTCGGCGTCTTCGTCCTCCAGCCAGTCCTGCCATTGCATCGTCCCCTCGCCGTCCGAGCCGACCTGCGCGTTCAGCGAGGCATCGCCACCGGACATCCGGCGGTTCATGCTCACCACCTCGTCCTCGGTCACGCCCAGGTCATTGGCGATCTGCTTGACGTTGTCGGGGTGCAGGTCGCCATCCTCCAGCGCGCCGATCTTGGCCTTGGCCTTGCGCAGGTTGAAGAACAGCTTTTTCTGGGCGCTGGTCGTGCCCAGTTTCACCAGGCTCCAGGACCGCAGGATATATTCCTGGATGCTGGCCCGGATCCACCACATGGCGTAGGTCGCCAGACGGAAGCCCTTTTCCGGGTCGAAACGTTTCACCGCCTGCATCAGGCCAACATTGGCCTCGGAAATCACCTCGGCCTGCGGCAGGCCATAGCCACGGTAGCCCATGGCGATCTTGGCCGCCAGACGCAGGTGGCTTGTCACCATCTTATGTGCGGCCTCGGTGTCTTCTTTCTCGACCCAGGCCTTGGCTAGCATGTATTCCTCTTCCGGCTCCAGCAGCGGGAATTTGCGGATCTCCTGCATATACCTGTTCAGACCGCCCTCGGGCGTCGGCGCCGGCAGGTTCTTGTAGTTACTCATGCCTCTCACGTCCCTCCTAATGTTTAGGGTGTTAACATTAATTTAGGGTTGCCATATGCCTCGTTCAAGGCACGTGAACTGAATAGTTTAATAAATTATGAATGCACAGTTGGTAAAATGCGAGGGGGACCTCTGCATTTTCACACAACTGTGCGAAACGTTTCAGCGCCCAAGCGCGTCGATCAGCGCCAGCATGTCTGCTGGCATGGGTGCTTCGAACCGCAATTTCTCTTTTGAAACGGGGTGTTCAAACCCCAGCACCGCGGCATGTAGCGCCTGTCGCGGAAACTGGCGCGCCGCCTCGACCCCGCTTTCGCCAAGCGATCTTGTCGCCAGTTTACGCCGGCCGCCATAGACCGGATCCCCGATAAGCCCGTGCCCCGCATGGGCCATATGCACCCGGATCTGATGGGTACGCCCGGTTTCCAGCCAGCATTCGACCAATGCCGCCACGGCGGGTTGGCCAAACCGTTCGACGATCCGGGCCCGCGTGACCGCGTGGCGCCCGCCTTCGAAGATCACCGCCTGTTTCTGCCGGTCAGTCTTGTGGCGGGCCAGCTGGGTGGTGATGCGCAGGATGTTGCCGGGCTCGAAGCTGACCCCCCTGATGCCCCGCAGCCTGGGATCACTGGCGTCCGGCACCCCGTAAACCACCGCGCGATAGTAGCGCTCGACGCTGTGCGCCTCGAACTGCGCCGCCAGGCCGTGATGCGCCTGATCTGATTTAGCAACGACCAGCAAACCACTGGTATCTTTGTCTATTCGATGAACGATCCCGGGGCGCTTATGCCCGCCGACACCCGACAGCGCCCCCCCGAAATGATGCAGCAAGGCGTTCACCAGCGTCCCCCCCGGCGTCCCTGGCGCGGGATGCACCACCATGCCGACGGGCTTGTTGATCACAATCAGGTCGTCATCCTCGAAAACCACGTCCAGGGGGATGTCCTCGGGGCCGATATGGCTCTCGGCGGCGTCGGGGACGGTTATTTCGATGGCATCCCCTTCGGCGACCTTCGCCTTGGGGTCACGCAGCATTGCGCCGTTCACCGTCACCTGACCATCCGCGATCAACCGCCCCAACCGCGTGCGCGACAGGTTGGCCGCCTCTGGCACATCCCGCGAAAGCGCCTTATCAAGGCGCCCAGGCGGATCGGCGGCGATCCGGAACCTCAGCGGTGTGGAGCCCATGAAGAACAGTCCTGAAACGCAACCGGTCGATCCGGCGCTGGTAAAATATCTGCGCATCCTCGTCACGGTCCTGACCGTCACGATGATTCTGGGCTTCATAGTGATCGTGGTTCTGTTTGTCACCCGGTTCTCGGCCGCTTTCAAACCAGACCTGCCCGACACGATCACCCTGCCCGATGGCAGCACGCCCACGGCCTTTACCCGCGGCGATGGCTGGTATGCGGTCGTGACCGGTGATGACAAGATCCTGATCTTCAACGAGGAAACAGGCGAATTGCGCCAAACGATCGCGATCGAAAACTAAAACAGGGTAAGGATGGTACCGCCTCCCCGGCTTGAACGGGGGACCTCTGGATCCACAATCCAGCGCTCTAACCAACTGAGCTAAGGCGGCACTGTCCGGCGATGTAACTTTAGCTGCGCGCGAATGCAAGCCTCTAGCGATGCAAAACACCGGCAAAATCGGAATTCGTGACCTCTGCCGGTCGCTTGCCAAGACCGGTCAAAAACAGTACCTGAGCATCGGACAAAGGAGGCCGCCATGGGCATCAATTCGGAAAGCGACATCGAAGCCAACCTGCAGATCGGCCCGACCGACCAGGGCATGGTCCGCCTTTACATCGAAGCGAAAGATATTGAAATCCCGATGGATTTCTCGCCCGAAGAGGCCGAGGAAATCGCCGCCGAGATCATCGCCGCCGCCAAGATCGCGGGCGGGCGCAAATCATAGCACCGGATCGCGCAACCCCTGCAGCCGCACGGCCGCGTGGCGGGCGAATCTGCGGGTCAGCGCCGCGCGGCGCGCCGCCGCAAGCTTGGTCTCGGGCCCAATGCGGAGGATTTCGGCGTTATAGGCATCGGCGATGATAAGCCCGGTGCCCTCGGGCAGCAGATCGGTCGGGAAATCCTCGTCCACGGCCCAGAAATAGCGGTCGCACCAGTCCAGATAGCCCTGCCATTTGCCGTCCGAGACGTAATCCGCCCGGCTCGACTTGCATTCGATCACCCAGATCTCACCCTTGGGGCCAAGCGCCATGATATCGACGCGCTTGCCGCGTTCAGGCGTGAATTCTTCAATCGAAACAAAATCATACTCCAACAGGTGCCGGCATACTCCACGGGCCAGCAGCTGCCCCGGCATCAGGGTTTTGTCGTGCAGATCGTCCATCCGGCGATTATGAACAAAAGATGAACATTTGCAACCCCTTGCCGTGGCGCCAACGACATACTAGGTAGGGGTTTGGCGGGTTCTGCGCCTCACGTGAATGGTTGCATTCCGGTGGCCTTAAGCAATTCCGAGGGAGCTGGCTCTGTCCGGGCCGTGGTCCGGTTACCCGGCGCCCACCTGTAAATACAGGTCCTCGGGAATGAGATAACCCCACGGTCCGCGCGGTCCCGCCACCCCCGCCGCCCTCAAGGTATGGACGACAGGCGAAGGCCGACAGATTGACGGTTGTTCAGTCAGGACTTGCGCAGGAAATCCCCGCTCCGACGCGGTTCGGCATAGATCGGTACCGGCGATGGTTCAGCGCGCATCACACGGCGTCTGTGTCCGCCGCGCGGCTCGTCATCGTCATCATCCTTCATCCGCATGACCGCGATGGCAAACTGGACCCCGGCAAAGACGATCCCGTTGGCAACCCAGAGGATCAGAACGGCCAGCCACCCCTTGTCGGAATGCGCGACCAGATGCCCGAGATTGGCGATGTTGAACCACAGCAGCAGGCCCACAAACAGCGCCGCAAGGGCGAATCCGATAGCGACATTCGTGATATACAGTCGGATGAGCTTGGGCATGGGCGACTCACTTTGGCTGACGCGCGGACCTTATCACAGCACCGCGTGTTCTCAACCCTCTGTGCAGGAACCCGCGCATCGTCACATTGGGGCCCGATAGCGGCGGCCATGCAGGCGGACCGGGACCGCCCCGACCAAGGGTGCGATTCGAGACATACGGGATGCCACGCGCCAGTACAGCCCCGGCGCACCGCCAAGACGACAAAAAATGATCCATTTCCGTGCTGCCGCGTATCAGGTAGAATATCGACAAACCCGCCAGCTCGTGGTGCGGTCCATGGCCGCGTCCCGATCACGCCCCGGACGCAGGAGAAACGGCCCGATGAGTTCCGCCGAAGAGATCGAAGACCTGATCGGAAAAGTCTCGCTGGGTGACAGGCGGGCTTTCGATCAGCTGTACAACCTGACCAATGCGAAACTTTTTGGGGTTTGCCTTCGTGTATTGAATAATAGGGCCAGCGCCGAAGATGTCTTGCAAGAGACGTATATGAAGGTCTGGCGCTATGCAGAAAGATACGCAAGAGGCGGAACAAGTCCGATGACCTGGCTCATCACGATCGCGCGGAACACCGCCATCGACAAGCTGCGCGCACATCGCGACAGCGAGGATATTGATGGCATGTCCGAAACGCTGGCGGGCGCGGGCCCGACGCCGGAACAGGTGGCCGTGGCCACGGGCGAGGCCGGGCGTATCACCGATTGCATGAAAGAGTTGGAAGAACCGCGTGACAAGGCCGTGCGCGGCGCCTACCTGGAAGGGCTCAGCTATGCCGAGCTGGCCGAGAAGCTCAACGTGCCCCTCAACACGATCAGAACCTGGCTGCGCCGCAGCCTGATCAGCCTGCGGGAGTGCATGGAACGATGACCGACATGCCACCGCCCGATCGCGATGATGACAGCCTGCTGGCCGCCGAATACGTCCTGCGCCTGCTGACACCCGCAGAGAAACGCGCCTTCGAGGCCCGTTTCGCGGCCGAGCCCGCGCTTCTGGACGAAATCGACGCCTGGTCAGAGCGGCTCTCGGGCATGAATGCCGAATTTTCCGAGGAAACCCCGCGCGCCGAGGTCAAGGATGCCCTCATGGCCCGCCTGTTTGGCGAAGCGACCCCTGCCCCCGGCTTCTGGCAACGTTTGGGCCTCTGGCAGGGGCTCAGCTTTGCCTCGCTGTTGCTGGCCGGTTTCTTTGCCTGGCAGAACATTCAGACCGCACCGACCGAGGCTCCGGGCCGCGGTCCGCTCTACGTCTCCGAGATCGCGGCGGAGGACCAGTCGCTGCGGGTGCTGGCCGTTTATGACAGCGACGCGGGCGAATTGCAGATCAACCGTACCGCCGGCCAGGCCGCAACCGGTCGTGCGCTGGAACTCTGGGCGATTGCCGAAGGCGCTGCACCGGTTTCACTGGGCGTTCTGCCCGATACGCAAACCGCCGGGGTGCCCCTGCCCGAGGAATTCCATGCCGGGGTGGCGGATCTGACGCTGGCGATCTCGGATGAACCCCCGGGCGGTTCACCCACCGGGCAACCCACCGGTGCGGTGCTCGCCGTGGGCAGGGTGACGGAACTTTAGCGCAGACCGACGGCAACGTGACCGCGCCCGTGCAGGCGCGGGAAGCGTTCGCATTTTTGTTGCGCGTAATTCGCCGGTGCGACAGGTGTTATGCTACCGTCGCTCAACTGCGCCGTGCCTGCTGATCGCAAACCGGAGGTCGGCGGCCGTTTGGACTGGGCCGCTTTCCGGGGATCAGCCCAGTTCAAGGCTGACCACGGCAAAATTTTCGTGGCGGGGTGCAGAGAATGGGCCGCGATACATTCGCGCGGTCCTGAACCCGGCAGTCAGACCATAGCTTTCGCAAACCGAGCTGAGGGCGGTTGACGTTGCCGGCACGTCGAGGGTTATCGGACCTTCCGTCAAACTGGCCGAATGCGCGATCAGCCGCTGCGCGACAGCAGCGTCATCCGCGACCAGCGGTCCTATTTTGGTACCGCTACGGCACGCTCGGATCGTACAGAACCCGTTCAGCCCGCCATCCCCCATGCTTACAAGGGTGGTGCGATGGCGGTGCTGTGTGAACCAGGCACTGAGATACCTCGGTTTCGCGACACCGGAGGCTTCGGCCTCCTGTCCGACCAACACGGGTATGTCGGCCGCTGTGGCCAGGCGAATACCGGGGTCGGCGCGACCAGAGATCGCCCCGCTAAACCGCGTGGTCCCGCCCGCATGGGCAAAACCGGAAGCGACGTAATTTTGCTGTTGCGCTTCGACGCCGTCCAAACCGACGGTCCGGTTGCCCGCATGGCTCATGGCATGTTGCCAAAGGGCATACCCGATGCCCTTGCCGCGATGTTCGGGAACGACGAGGTATAGGCCCAGAAAGGCAAAGCTGTCGCTGTGATTGACCACGGAAATGGCGGCGACCGGATGATCCGACCCGTCCACCGCGACAAAGAAGCCCTCTGGATCCGCGGGAAAGAATGCCCTGGCGTCATCAAGCCCGGGATTCCATCCTTCGTCGGCAGCCCAATCCAGGATCACGCGCAGTTCCTGCGGCGTGGCGTTGCGAAATGTGGTCATCTCTTCAAAGCGTCCTTCAACGATACGGGGCCCTGGTCCCGTTCCCTCAGGTCCAGCTGTGACAAGACATCCAGAAGATGCCCTTTCATCAGGTCTTCGGCCTTGTCTCCGTCGCCCGTGCGCAGGGCCTCGACCAGGGCGTGATGCGCGTTGCTTTCGCAAAGCGCGTTGCGGCGCCGCCAGTAGAGCGCAATCACGAGCGAGGAACGCGATACCAGCTGACGCAGGAACTGTTCGATCGTCTTCTGATCTGCGATACGGGCAATCGCCACGTGAAAATCGCCGGACAGTTTGAGGGCAAGGCCCGCCTCTTCGCGGTCCAATGCAGAATGTTCCTCGGCCATGTGGTGTTCCAGTTCCGCGATGTCCCGTGCGGTGGCGCGCTCTGCTGCGGCGCGTGTGGTCTGCGGCTCCAGCAGCGCGCGGGCCTCGAATACTTCGCGGGCTTCCTTGGGCGTCGGTTTGGCAACGAACGCGCCGCGGTTGCGCTGGATCGTGACAAGGCCCCCGTGTTCCATCCGGCGCAGCGCATCGCGCACAAGCGTGCGGCTGACCCCGAATATCTCGCCAACCTCGTCTTCACGCAGCTTGGTGCCCGGCTGGACACGGTGTTCGTGTACGGCCTCGGTCAATTGCGCGACGATCTGTTCCACGCTGGTGATCGGGGACTCGGAAACGGTAGCCATGATTCTTTCCTAACCCAGAGCGATGTAAGACATGTCTCGCAAGATTGATGACATAATCAACTGATATTGTATACAAACATTGCTCACTTTTTACACACTTCTTGGTACATCTGCACAAATTCCGGAAACACACCGGTCCGGCCAGAGGCCACAAGACGAATTCACCTTGGTACTGCCAGGCTCCTTCTCACAAGGTTCGCTCAAGTCAGGAGTGAACATGAGCAAGAAACTCGACCTGGAATTCGTGAACTTGACGAAACGCTATGGCGATGCAGTCGCGGTGGATGGCATTTCGCATCACTTCGGCTCGGGCACCTATGCCTGTCTGTTGGGCCCGTCGGGCTGCGGCAAATCATCAACGCTGCGCATGATTGCGGGCCATGAAACCGTCAGTGACGGATCCATCCTGCTCAGTGGTCGCGACATTTCACATCTGCCACCTGCAAAGCGCGGCACCGCGATGATGTTCCAGAACTACGCGCTGTTTCCGCACCTTAACGTGCTGCACAACGTTGCTTTCAGCCTCAGGATGCGCGGCGTCGACGCCGATGAGCGCAAGGCGCGCGCAGCCGAGATGTTGGAACTGGTGGACATGCAGCCGCTGTCTGACCGGCTTCCCGCGCAACTCTCGGGCGGGCAACAGCAACGGGCCGCACTGGCCCGCGCGCTGATCACAAAACCCGATGTCCTGCTGCTTGATGAGCCGCTCTCGGCGCTCGATCCGTTCCTGCGCGTCAAAATGCGGGTAGAGCTCAGGAAACTGCAGCGCGAGCTTGGCATCACCTTCATTCACGTAACCCACGGCCAGGACGAGGCATTGGCGCTGGCCGACGAAATCGTCGTGATGAACGATGCCAAAATCGAACAGGCCGGGAAAACCCGCGCGGTTTTCGATGCGCCGAAGACCGCTTTCGTGGCCCGGTTCCTCGGCTCGCATAACGTTGTTTCAATGCCGGAAGGCACGCTGGCCATTCGCAGCGATGCATTGCAGGTCAAGGCGAAGGACGCGGCGAAACTGCCCGGCACGATCACCAGTATCGAATACCAGGGCACGCATGTCGCCCTCACCGCCGCCATTCCCGGCGAGCAAGAGGTGACGGCCCTGCTGTCGGACAAGGATTTCTTCGAAAACCCGAAGGATGTGGGAGAGGCAATTGGCCTCGACTGGGAGGCCGGGGCGGCACACGCCCTGGCCGGTTAACAAAAGCTTCAAAAAACGAGGACACTGCAATGACGACTATTTCAAAGATACGATATTCGCGTCGTTCCATGCTCAAAGCAGGTGGCGCGGCGGTGGCGGCCGCCGCGCTTCCGGCTCCAATGGTCTGGGGACAAGAGACGAAAAACATCATCTTGCGCCAGTTTGGCACCGGGGTGTCCAATCTCAACGAGGTGGCGACCAAAGTCAAAGAGGACCTCGGTTTCACCCTCGAGATGACCGCGCTTGATTCCGACAGCGTGACACAGCGCGCAGCGACGCAGCCGGACAGCTTTGACATCGCGGATATCGAGTACTGGATCTGCAAGAAGGTCTGGCCAACCGGCAACCTTCAGGCCATGGACACCACAAAAATCGCGAACTACGACAAGATCGTTGGCATTTTCCGCGACGGCAAACTTACCCCTGAAAGCACGATCGCCCAGGGCACCGCGCCCCACACCGTGGGCTTTACCAGCGGCGTTGACGGCACCGAGTTCGTGACCGAGGAATCCGGCTGGATGACCCTCATCCCGACGATCTATAACGCGGACACTCTGGGTATTCGCCCCGATCTCATCGGCCGCCCGATCAACAACTGGTCCGAGCTGCTGAACCCCGAGTTCAAGGGCAAGGCATCCATCCTCGATATCTCGTCCATCGGGATCATGGACATGGCAATGGTCGTGGAATCGATGGGGGAATACACCTATCCCGACAAGGGCAACATGACGAAGGAAGAGATCGACATGACCCTCGGTATCTTCACCGAGGCAAAAAAGAACGGTCAGTTCCGCGCCTTCTGGAAATCCTTCGACGAATCCGTGAACCTGATGGCCTCGGGCGAAGTGGTGATTCAGTCCATGTGGTCGCCGGCGATCTCCGCCGTGCGCAGCCAGGGCATCCCCTGTGTCTACCAGCCGCTCGAAGAAGGCTATCGCTCGTGGGGCGGCGGTATCGGCCTCTCGGCCTCGCTTTCGGACATGGAGCTTGATGCCGCCTATGACTACATCAACTGGTATCTCTCCGGCTGGGTCGGCGGCTTCCTGATGCGTCAGGGCTACTATTCCGCGGTGCCGGAAACATCCAGGAACTTCATGAGCGCCGATGAATGGGGATTCTGGTTCGAAGGCAAGGCCGCCGAAGGCGACATCACCAACCCGTTCGGTGACGTGATGGAAAAGGCGGGCGCGGTGCGCGATGGCGGCTCGTTCTACGACCGCATGGGCTCGGTTGCCTGCTGGAATGCCGTCATGGACGAAAACCAGTACATGGTCCGCAAATGGAACGAATTCATCGCGGCGTGATCTCTCGTCGGAGGGCTTCGGCCCTCCGCGGTTCCTTCCAACGACAAACCTTCGAGGCCCCCTTGCGGAACAACTCTGGTACAGGCTGGCTCCTGGCAGCGCCGCTGTCATTCGTGCTCCTGGTCTTCCTCGTGGCCCCTGTCGCGATGATCGTCGTCGTGAGCTTCTGGGGGGCGACCGAATGGTCGATATACCCGGCCTTTCAATTCGACAATTACGCCTTCCTGTTCACCTCGGACGTGACCTATCGCGTGTTCCTGAACACGTTCAAATACGCCGCGATCACCTGGGTCTGCACGCTTCTGATCGGCTTCACGGTGGCCTATTACCTCGCCTTTCACATCCGCACGCAGACATGGCAGATCGCGCTCTTTCTCTTGTGCACGATCCCGTTTCTGACCTCGAATATCATCCGCATGATTTCGTGGATCCCCTTCCTGGGCCGCAACGGGCTGGCCAATTCCGCGCTGGTGTCCTGGGGCGTGATCGACGCGCCGCTCGAATGGCTGCTGTTCAGTGACTTCAGTGTCATTCTGGCCTTCGTGCATCTGTACACGCTGTTCATGGTGGTGCCGGTCTTCAACACGATGATGCGCATCGACAAATCCCTCATCGAAGCGGCGACGGACGCGGGCGCCACCGGCTGGCAGACATTGCGTTACGTGATCGTTCCGCTCACCAAACCGGGCATCATGATCGGCACGATTTTCGTGGTCGCCCTGGTGATGGGGGATTTCATCACCGTGCGCTTCATGTCCGGCAGCCAGTCATCCAATGTCGGGCGCATGATCCAGAACGATATCGGCCTGCTGCAATACCCATCGGCCTCGGCCACCGCTGTTGTCCTGCTGATCACTGTTCTGATTTTCATCGGCACGCTCTTGCGACTTGTCGACATCCGCAAGGAGCTTTGAGATGGAAACCCGGCCCCGGTCCTTCTACGTGCTCACCGTATTCTTCGTGCTGTTTCTGGCCTTCCTCTATGGCCCGACGGTCACCATTGGCATCCTGTCATTCCAGGGGCCCGGCGGGGGGCTCACCTTCCCGATGCGCGGCACCTCGCTGCATTGGTTCCGCGATCTGTTCCAACAGCAGGCCGTCGGCGACATCTGGGGCTCGTTCTCACGTTCCTTCACGTTGGGGGTCATGGTCATGGTCACAACCGTCGTGGTCTCGGTCATGGGCGGCCTGGCCTTTCGCAAACGTTTCGCCGGTTCAACGCTGCTCTTCTACCTTGTCATTACCTCTCTGGTGATTCCCTCCATTTTGATCTCGCTCGGCGTGGGATTGATCTGGTCGCAATCCGGTCTGCCCGTGCATTGGTCGACCTCGGGTTTTGGCGCACAACTCACCTGGACCTTGCCTTTCGGCCTGTTGATCATGTTCGCGGTCTTCAACCGGTTCGACAGCTCTTACGAGGAAGCCGCGCGTGATCTGGGTGCGAGTTCGTGGCAGGTGATCCGGCATGTCGTGCTGCCAATTGTTGCGCCATCGCTGATTGGCGTTGCGCTTTTCGGCTTTACCCTCAGCTATGACGAATTCGCCCGCACCCTTTTGACATCCGGCAGCTACAACACGCTGCCGCTCGAAATTTTCGGCATGACGACCAATGTGACCACGCCGGTGCTGTTTGCCTTGGGCACCCTGACCACGATGTTTTCGCTAAGTGTCATCGTGCTGTTCCTGCTGGTGGTGTGGCTGCTGAACCGGCGTCGGGCCAGGATGGGGTCCGATGCCGGCAAGGGGATGGTGTGATGGGCGTCATCATCATCAACCCCAACAGCACCGAATCGATGACCGAGGCGATGGTATCGGCAGCCCGGAACGCGGCCCCGGATCTGCAATTCGACGGATGGACATCCGTGGATGGCCCTGCCTCCATTCAGGGCGCCCAAGACGGCGCGGCGGCAACCCCGCATCTGCTGAGGCTCGTCCGGCGCGCATCCGACTGCGGGGCCGAGGGCATTATCATCGGTTGCTTTGACGATACCGCGCTGAAAGAGGCGTCAAGCCTTGTGGATTGCCCGGTTGTTGGCCTTGGCCAGGCTTCTTATCACTATGCCGCGCTCAAGGGCTGGAAATTCAGCGTCGTGACAACCCTTGCCGCGTCCGTGCCCGTACTTGAAGCAAATGTCAGAAACCTTGGTTTCAGGGACAATCTTGCACGGGTTCGCGCCTCTGATGTGCCCGTCCTGGCGCTCGAGGAAAACCCGGCGCTATCTGGCGAGGCGATCAAGCAAGAAGCGCTGCAGGCGGAGGAAAACGACGACATCGGCGCCGTTATCCTGGGCTGCGCCGGGATGGTGCAGGTCGTGGAGGATGTTCAGAACGCACTGACGATCGAAGCGATAGATCCGGTCACTTGTACGGCGCGTTGCATGTCTTGGTTGGTGTAGCGGCGGGATTACCGCACCGCTGACCGCATTGTCGGCCAGGCCCTCCAACACAGCGATCAAATCACGGCAGCGGATTGCTGTCATTGCATCTTCGGGATGGTGAACAGCTGCCGCGGGTTTCTGGGCATCTGCATTTTCCAGGCCAGACGGGTTGCGTCCGCAAAGCCCGCAAGAAACATGCGCACACACCACATCACAACCGCTCGACAGGGTCTGGCTCGGCCGCCCCGTGCCTCCCACATTCATGGGGAAAGGAGACCCCCCATGGCGTTTCAGGAAAACCAGCCAATGCAGCGCACGGAATCGCCTCTCCCGATCACACAGCGGGTCATTTATTGGCGTTTTACGGACTGGGCCGCAATCTGATGCCGCGACCGGAGGTCTCCGCGCATCAGCGGCGCGCCGGCGCCTAGCTCATTGCGTAGCTGGCCACTGCCATCGCGCGCTCGTCGCGGGATCTCTGGTGGGTCAGTTTCAGGCGCGGTTTGGGTTCTACCATAAGGGGCCGCAGGGCGCGCTGATGCTCTCGCCACACAGAACTCTCCACCGCGGCAACCTCCCGCAGGGATCTGCCCGATCGCGCGCTGCGGGTCACGTCCTGCAACGGCGCCACCTCGGGCAAGGTGTCATTCAGCAGTCTTTTGTATTCATCCCGCAACTTGGGAATCTCGGCGCTCGGCGCCTTTCTTCTCTTCAACCACATCCCGTCATCCCCTTGGTTGAGCAAGCACTACCTGAAGTGGCATAAAACCGCCCATAGGGGGAAGGAAATCCAGAGCCTCCAAAAAGGTGGCGACATTAATATTTTGTCAACAAATTGTTTCTAATGGGTTTTGCACGATTCGTGACGTTACGTCACTTTGTTAACCACTTTCCTGCTGCTTTCTACCATAAGGTGACAAAGACCAAGATGTGGATTGATTGTTTACAGGACGGAAACAATCTAGGCGCGAATCAGCCGATTTGACTCTCGCCACCTTTTTCGCTTGCCGCCTGAGCCACCGTGAAGAGAACGTTCAAGCGCACTGCATCGGAGCGGGACCGTGATTGTGGCCGCTCCCTGCGCCTCAGACTTCGGCTACTACCTCACCCTTCATCTCACCAGTCATCCGGATCAGATCCTCGGAATGAACCTTGGCGCGGACAGCCTCAATGGCGGCCTCGGCAGTGTCACGGGTGACCTTGTCAGGCCATTCGGTGATGGCGGCGGTTGTGCGGTCGCTGGTGCGCACGATTTTCACGCTGCTCGCCCCCAGTTCCCTGAGCGCGGGAAGGCGTTTGTCACGGATATTGCGCATGGTGGCATCGTAATCAGTGCCGTCGCCAACCTCCCAGGTCGTGATCGTCACATAGGGCATTGATCCCTCCCCTTCTATCTAGGAATGCGGAAAGTATATCCGATTCTTGCGTCTTTTCGTATCGTCCTTGCCGCGGGCCGTCGCTCTGCCCTGCCAGATGCTCGCCGGAGCGGCCGATAAAAAAAGGCCCACTGCCAAGGCAGCGGGCCCGTCGAAATTCGGATCGTCAGGTGATCAGGCTTTTTTCCGCAGCCTGCGCGCGACGCCAAATCCACCCAATCCGGCAAGAAGGAAGCCGAAGGAAGCCGGCAGCGGCACTACGCCACCATCGCCGCCATTTCTCTCGTAGGCAATCCGCAGGTCGAGACCGTGGCATTTGCCAACGTACCACTTGCAGAACCAGCCGCCTTTCTGACGATATTTCTCCGTATCACCCCAAAGCGCGATGTAGTTCTTCGCACCGTCGGTTGCATAGCCGTTCGGTTCCTGGCCAGCGGTGTAGGTTGCGTCGTCAAAGATAAAATCCAGGACCTTCCCGGCCCATTTTCCGCTTGTGAACGAGAAAGAAATGTTGCCGAAAAGCCCGTTTGTACGCGTCAGCGAGTCGAACAGCGAACCCGTTGCGGTGAACGCGGAAACCGAACCGTCGCTCCGATACTTGATGGAGCCCTGGAAACTGATGTCGCCGGTAACGGTATCGAACGTGCCACCGGTGATCGCGTTTTCAACGTCGGCAGGAACCTTACCGCTCATGCGGGATTTGTTCTGATAGTGGATCATCGAAGAGCTGAAGCCGCCGCTTTCAAAGCTGAGTATCTCGGTCAAATCCAGCACTGCGGCGCTGGTACTCGACGCAAAAAGGCCAGCAGACAAAACTGCAGCCGAAAACAGATGTTTAATCTTCATGGTTACCTCTTTTTACTCATCAACCTGATTGTCGTATTAGCATAATATTGCCTCAAAAAAACCCCAAATTGGCAGAATATCGCCACAAAACACCAAAAACACGCCGGGGTTGAAGATTACGCTTGCTCTGGCGCGTGCCGGTTTACGAATCGGCATCAATAGCGAAGCTGCAGCAGGATTGTTTTCCAGGTATCCCAACGCCTCGATTTTTTCGCGAATCCTTCCCGAGGCCTAACTCTCAGCGGTCCCCTGATTCTAAAAATGACACCTTTTCAACGCATTAAACATGCCCTGCCAAGTTCGCGCTTTCCTCCATGAGGAAACGCGCATTCGAAACTTTCATTTGCGGCAGGCACCTTCCGGCGCAGGTGTTGCGCGAAGGCAACCCTTGGCAGCCTTCACCCGTTTTTGATTTTATTGGGCCATATTCGCCTCATATATCGAACTGATACGATCAAGGGGAACCGATCCGATGATGAAACGCCGCCATTTCCTTGCCAGCGGTCTTGCTGCCGCAACGCTGCCCGCCTCTGCCCGCGCCTTCGAGGTTGCGCCGAAGTTCAAGCCACAAGAGGTGCGCATCAGCAACCAATATGCGCCAGGGCAGCTTCTGATCCTGCCACGCGCGCATTTCCTGTATTTCGTGACCGAACCCAACAAGGCGCTGCGCTATGGCGTGGGCGTCGGCAAGGCGGGTCTGGAATTCACCGGAACCGCCACCATCGACGTCAAGAAGAAATGGCCGACCTGGCGCCCCACCAACGAGATGATCGAGCGCGAGCCCCACACCTATTCCGAGTTCGTGGACAATGATTACGTGCAGCCCGGCGGGCCGGGCAACCCGCTGGGTTCGCGGGCGCTCTACCTGTTCCAGAACGGGCGCGACACGTATTTCCGCATTCACGGCACCACCGCCCCCCGCTCGATCGGACGATCGGTGTCCAACGGCTGTATCCGGATGATCAACGAACACGTGCAAGACCTTTATGAACGGGTGCCGATCGGTACGGTCGTCACGGTTCTCTGATCCGCCCGCAATCAACCGGGCTACTTTCACGCTGTGCGCCGACGTGGCGTCAGGCTGTCAATTGCGGTATTCCGGACTTGGCAGCCTTTTTAGCTTTTATGAGCCATTTTCCGCCCTGCCTTCCCTGCTGGTTCGGCCAGTAATGGCCCATTTGGGCGAAAATCTGACTCCATACTCTCCCTATACGTGAAGTGGCATAAGATCGCCGCGGTTCGCGCGCGATGGTCCCGAGTCGCATTTTCTACTCGGACGCGGCGAGCTGCAATTTTTTTGAATCCAGTCACTTTATTCGGAGGAAACAGTTATGCCAGATGGCGAACTCACAACGACCAACAAGATACCCTGCTGCCCGGAAATCTCGACGGACCCGTGTTGCGAAAGCCTGACCGTTACCTACCGCCTGACGTATAATCTGGGCGCCGCCCAGGTCGAAGTCAGCATCGTGGCCGAGCTTGAACGCTGCCCCGGTCCGATGGCGCTTGGCGACGTGATCTACTCGACCACGCTGCTGCCGGGCGAAAAGGTCCGGCTCTACACCGCCAACCGGAACAGCAGGTTTACCTATGACAGTGAAAGCGAGGTCAGCTACCGGCACGAGCAGACTTCGGAGGAAACCTACTACATGAAGTCGATGGACCGCTACATGTCTGACCTCACGGTCACCGACAGCGGATCGGCGCAGTCGCAGTCGCATTCCGATTTCGAGACCGATGTCGATGGCTCCTATGCCTCGATCGGCTTTGCCGGTGGTGGCAGCGTGAATGTCGAGGGCGAATTCAATGCCAACAGCTCGTCTTCGTTCCTGCGCGAGCTGTCGCGGCACGCATCCGCCTCGCATGACCGCTCGGTGCAGGCGACCCGCGCGGCCAATTCCACCCAGATCGGCGAGGTGCAGAGCCGCACCCATGCGGAAGGTGAAAGCGAAAGCGCCTACGAGGCATCGACCCGGACCATCGAGAACAAGAACGAGTGTCACGCGGTCACCTATTTCGCCTACCAGCTGGTCAAGCGGCAGATCCTGCGCTTCCGCATCAAGTCGATCCTGCGCCGGGTGGTGGACGCGGCCGCCGGATCGGTTGTCGATGCCCGTCCCGTGCGCCCGGCCACGGGGGTCAAGGTATTGCCCAACGGCATGCTGGCGACGCAGACCGCCCGCGCCGAAGTGCAGGCGGTGGGCCGCGCCTCGGCCCTGGCGCAACGCGCCAATATCACCGCCGGTGTCGGTGGCGCGACCCTTGGCACGGCCGCCGGGTTCAACGCCAACCTGACCGCCGTTGCGGCCCGCTCGCCGCTTGTGGCCAATGCCAAGCCCCTTGCGCCCGACGTGCATGACAAGGTGCTCAAGGAGGTCGATGCCGATCTGGTCAAGCAAGGTATCCTCGCCAAGGCCGGATCGAACGAGGTCGGGCGGCAACTGGCGGCCGAACTGGAATTCGAGAGGGTCTACTGCCTGCCGACCCAGGGCGTCGTGGTCAAGGGCTGCCTGGACGATTGCAACACCTGCGAGGATTCGCGGCGGCTGGCGATCGAGCTGGATAACGCCCGAAAGAGTCTGGAGAACAAGCTTCTGGAGAAACAGATCGAACTGCTGGATAAAAGCCAGGAGTATCGCTGCTGTCCGGTGGGCGAAGCGGAAACCGACTCGGAGGAGGATGACGGCTGAGCGCCGCCATCCCCGTCTTTGGATCCTGGTCCGGGGCGCGTCTATGCGCCCCGGACGCCATGTGGCGACGTTTAATCGCCCAGGTACGGCTAAATCATTAATTCCCCTTGAATTATTCTGCGGTCCTGCGCATATCACCCCTGCGACGTTACCACTATCGACTACCTGCTCCTGCTCACGGCTCAGTCACTCGATCTTGCACTGACTAGCCGGGTTGCCGCACTCACGCGGGCAGCAAAAACACTAGGAGACTACGGTATGGCTAATGGCACCGTAAAATGGTTCAACGCAACGAAAGGCTACGGCTTCATCGCGCCCGAGGGTGGCGGCAAGGACGTGTTCGTTCACATTTCCGCCGTTGAACGCGCCGGTCTGACCGGCCTCGCCGACGACCAGAAAGTGACCTTCGACGTTGAAGCCGGCCGCGACGGCCGTGAATCGGCGGCGAATATCGCACTGGCGTAAGCCGCTTTACTGCAAAAGCTGAAATGGGGCCTCCTCGCGGGGCCCTTTTTTATTGGACGGCCATCGATTGCAACCGGCAGGGCTTGCGGCCTTTCGATCAGCACTCAAATGGCAGTTCAGAGCCCGGAGCGGGCCTTGCGAGTTTTGCCCCGCGCGGAATCAAGCCCGTAGGGCGCCGCGCGATCGCCAGACCGCCCGCAAGGGCTGGCGATTTCAAGACGCCTGCGCCACGCAACGAGGTTTTCCTGATTTGGCTGCTATAAACTGCACATCACCGACGGCGGGTCGCCACCCCGCGGTCTGGCGATCGCGCGCAGGAACACAACCGAACGGCCATTTCGTCCCGCTCAACTGACATGGCTTCGGTGCTCTCCCCCCTGCGCGGCAACGTTTGGCCAAATCCAGGCCTGGTCGATGCCATCCTCCAGCGACGCAGGGTATCTTGCTACTCAGGCGTTTCTGACACCCGGCGCTGCGCATCGCCGATCAAACTGTCCAGCGCGATCCTGTCGCGTTGGCGGAAGGCAATCAGCAACAGACACGCGGCAAAGGTAATGCTGGTCGGATAGAAGACGTGGGAATTGAATACGATACGATCGACATCATCAATGTACCAGCGATAAGGATCGATGATCGCCCACCAGACGCTGGCGGCGGTAAAACCGTGGATCAACGCCTGCAACGGCAACGCATATTTCCGCCAGAGGCCAATCACGCACAGCACCCCGATCACCAATTGCGCCCCGCCCGCCGCATAACCGAGGACAGCGTTCATCGTGTCGCTCAACTCGACCGACCGCAAGGCAAACGGCGCCTTCGCCTTCACGATCTTGGCCAACCCTGACCAGACCAGCAGGAACCCGGTGGTGACGCGCAGAAGCAGCAGGCTGATCCGCTGCGCAACCTCAGACGTGATGATCCGATCCGCCGTCATGAAACCTCTCCCAGGCGCAATCAACCACTAGATCCCGTGGCACAGATTATCCGTGGGCCGCCAGATGCGCCGCGATGACCTTGTGCAGGCTGTCCGTATCGCTGGGGCCACGGACAATCTGCACCATTTCCCCCGCCCCATCAAACAGCAACAGCGTCACATGCGGCACGCCATATCGCGCGGCAAAGGCACTGCCCTTGGCGGTATTGATATCAGCCACCAGAAATTCCACGGCCTCACCGTCAAATGATTTCAACGCCTTGCGTGCCTGGCGCTGCAATTGCCGGCACAGCGAACAGTTCGGATCGTGCACCTGCACCACCGCTGGTTTTCCCTTGCCGATCTTGGTCAGATCCGCCTCGCAGATGGTCGCCTGAACCGATTGAACGGAAAACACCGTCGCCCCCGCCAGGACCGGCAGGGCGATCGCCGCGTTCCGCGCCAGTCGCAGGAACTTCCTGCGGTTCGCATCGGTCGCATTCCGGGCAAGGGCAGCCGGATCAGATGTGGTCACGCCACGTTTTTGCGGGCGTTTCCTGCGTTGTTTCTTCACGGCTGGTGCCTTCAACTGAGTATCACGAAAATCGCGGTCAGTATCGTAGACGAACAGATAAAGGCCCAATCACATTCGGGTGACGGCGCGCTCAGTCAGCCGCTATCAGCGCCAGCAGATGCGGCCCCAACCCCTCGACAATGCGCGCGACGCCATCGGCATTGGGATGCAGCCTGTCAGGTTGGAAATAGAAAGGCAGATCCGCGGCGGCCACACCTTCGAGCCCGGCAAAGAAATCCGGTGCCAGCATGACCCCGTACTCCTCGGCCAAACCGGGATAGATCGCGTCGAACTCGGCCTTGAAATCGGCACCCAGGTTGCCGGGCGCGCGCAGGCCGATCAACAACACGTCCACCTCCTTTTCCCGCGCAACCGCCAGAACCCTTGACAGGTTCGCGCGGCTTGCGTCCGGGTCAATGCCGCGCAACATGTCGTTGGCCCCCAGGGCCACGATCATCGCGTCAACACCGGGCGTCAGGCCCCAATCCACCCGCGCCGCGCCGCCGGCGGTGGTATCGCCCGATACGCCCGCGTTGATGATCGTCACCTCGGCGCCGCGGTCGCGCAGCCATGCCTGCATCTGCGGGACGAACCCGTCCGCCTCGGGCAGGCCGAACCCCTGTACCAGGCTGTCGCCCACGGCCAGAACGGTCATCTCTTCGGCACAAAGCGGCGGCGCCAGCAAAAGAAAACCCGCAAGTACCTTGCCCCACAGGCCCCTGACCCCATATGTCAGAAAATTCTTTGCAATCAGGTGCAAATACATGGCTGATCCCATTCTGTCTCTTTCCGATGCCACGCTGTCCCTGACGGGAAATGCCGGGCTGGTCGAGATACTTAAGGGGATCACGCTGGATGTCCACCGGGGAGAGAGCGTGGGGCTGGTGGGCCCGTCGGGGTCGGGCAAATCCTCTCTCCTGATGCTGATGGGCGGGCTTGAGAAGGCAAGTTCTGGCCGGGTCAGCGCCCTGGGTCACGACCTGTCCGCGATGAGCGAGGATCAGCTGGCCCGCCTGCGCCGGGCGCATTTCGGAGTGGTTTTCCAGTCCTTCCACCTGATCCCGACGATGACCGCATTGGAAAACGTCGCCACCCCGCTGGAACTTGCCGGTCAGGGCGATGCGCAGGCCCGCGCCGCCGATGAACTGGCAGCCGTGGGGCTGACGGATCGCGCGGGCCACTACCCCTCGCAGCTTTCCGGCGGCGAACAGCAGCGGGTTGCACTGGCCCGCGCCGCCGCCCCGCGCCCCGATATCGTTCTGGCGGATGAACCGACCGGCAACCTGGACAGCGCCAATGGCGCGGCGATTGTCGATCTGCTTTTCGGCCTGCAGGAACGTCACGGCACCACGCTGGTTCTGGTCACCCATGCCCCGGACCTGGCGGCGCGCTGCGACCGGGTGATAACCCTGCATGACGGGCGCATCGCCCCGCAACAGCCCAATTCCGAGGCCGTGGAATGAGGCTGGGGATTGCCGCCCGGCTGGCCCGCCGCGAATTGCGCGGCGGGCTGCGGGGTTTTCGGATCTTTCTGGCCTGCATCATCCTGGGCGTTGCCGCGATCGCCCTTGTCGGCACCATCCGCGAGAGCATCGGCGCCGGCCTGACCGCCGAGGGCGCGACCCTTCTGGGCGGCGATGCCGAGATCGAATTCACCTACCGCTTCGCCACTGAGCCCGAGCGCGCCTGGATGGATGACACGGCGCGCAAAGTGTCCGAAATTGTTGATTTCCGGTCGATGGCCACGGTGCCCGGCGGCAAGCGCAGCCTCAGCCAGGTCAAGGCCGTCGATGACGCCTACCCGCTGACGGGCCGTGTCACCCTGAACCCGGACATGCCGCTGTCGGAGGCGCTTGCCGGGGCGGCGGGCCTGCCGGGCGCGGTCATGGACCCGCTGCTGGCGGACCGGCTGGACCTGCAGACCGGCGACAGCTTCCGGCTTGGCACGCAGGATTTCCGGCTGATGGCGCGGCTTGAGGTAGAGCCCGACGGGATCGCCAGCGGCTTTGCGCTCGGGCCGCGCACCATCGTCGCCACAAGCGCGCTTGAAAATGCCGGGCTGCTGGCCCCCGGTACGCTGTTTTCCACCAAGTACCGGATGCTGCTGCCGCCGGGCAGGAAACTGGACCTGACCCAGTACGAGGCGGTGAAGCGGTTTGAAAACAGCGGGATGCGCTGGCGCGATGCCCGCAACGGCGCCCCCGGCGTGGCCGAGTTCGTGTCGCGCCTCAGCGCCTTTCTGGTGCTGGTCGGGCTCAGCGGCCTGGCCGTGGGCGGCG
The DNA here is from genome assembly GCF_039839345.1 of Roseovarius sp. CAU 1744. Classification (NCBI taxonomy): domain Bacteria; kingdom Pseudomonadati; phylum Pseudomonadota; class Alphaproteobacteria; order Rhodobacterales; family Roseobacteraceae; genus Roseovarius; species Roseovarius sp. CAU 1744. Next base: position 143,731 of record NZ_JBDOQV010000005.1, read on the forward strand.
TGGGAATCTCGGCCGCGCTGCGCGCCTTCCTGGCCGGCAAGACACAGACCATCGCCACCTTGCGCACCCTCGGCGCCGATCAGCGCACGATCTTCCTGACCTATTTCCTGCAGGTCGCGGCGCTGTCGGCGGTCGGGCTGGCGGCCGGTCTGGCCCTAGGGGTGGGTCTGCCCATCGCGCTGGCCCCGCTGATCGAGGCGCGACTGCCGGTGCCGGCGATCTTTGCGGTCTATCCCGCACCGGTGGCCGAGGCAGCGCTCTACAGCGTGCTCACGATCCTGGTATTCACGCTCTGGCCTCTGGCGCGCACGCAGGAGGTTCGCGCCGCCACCCTGTTTCGCGACGGCCTGGCGCCCGAGGCGGGCCTGCCCCGGCCGGTCTTCCTGCTGGCCACGCTGTTGCTGGTCGCCGCACTTCTGGCCGCGGCAATCTGGCTGTCCGGCAGTGCCCGCCTGACCCTGTGGATGATGGGCGGGATCGCCGGTGCGCTGGCACTGCTGGCGCTGTCGGCGGCGCTGATCCGCGGGTTCGCCCGCGGCGCCCGGCCCCGCATCCGCCGCCGCCCGCCGCTCAGCTGGGCCCTGGGGGCGATCGGCGGGCCGGGCGCCACCACCATACCGGTGGTCCTGTCGCTGGGGCTTGGCCTGTCGGTCCTGGCCGCCATCGGCCAGGTCGATGCAAATCTGCGCGGCGCCATCGCGGACGATCTGCCGACCCGCGCGCCAAGCTTCTTCTTCGTCGATCTGCAAAAGGACCAGATGCCCGGCTTCCTTGACCGCCTGGAAAACGACCCGGCGGTATCCAAGATCGACCGCGCGCCGATGCTGCGCGGGATCATCACCCGGATCAATGGCAAACCGGCGCGCGAGGTTGCCGGCGATCACTGGGTGCTGAACGGCGATCGCGGCATCACCTATGCCGGGCCGGTGCCCGACCGCACCACTCTTGTCGCCGGCACCTGGTGGACGCCGGGCTATGACGGCCCGCCGCAGGTCAGTTTCTCGGCCGAGGAAGCCGCCGAGATGGGCCTCAGCCTGGGCGATGAGATCACCGTCAACATCCTTGGCCGCGACATCACCGCCACCCTGACAAGCTTGCGCGAGGTTGATTTCTCGACCGCGGGCATGGGGTTCATCATGGTGATGAACCCCGCGGCCCTGACCGGCGCGCCGCATACATTCATCGCCACGGCCTACGCCACGCCACAGGCCGAACCCGCGATCCTGAACGACATCACCGGCCGGTTTCCGAATGTCACCGCGATCCGGGTGCGCGATGCGGTCGACCAGGTGGCCGGTATGCTGGGCGGGTTGGCGCGCGCATCCGCCTGGGGGGCATCGGCCACGCTGCTGACGGGCTTTCTGGTGCTGATCGGCGCTGCGGCGGCGGACCAACAGGCCCGCCGGCACGAGGCGGCGGTGCTGAAGACCATCGGGGCGACCCGCGCACAGATCCTCTATAGCCTGACATTGCGGGCGCTGCTTCTGGGGCTGGCCGCCGGGGGCGTGGCACTTGCGGCCGGGCTGCTGGGCGGCTGGGCGGTCAGCCACTATGTCATGGAAACCGCCTTTCGGATCGACTGGCATTCCGCGCTGCTGATCGTGGCGGGCGGCATTTGCGTATCCTTGCTGGCCGGGCTGGCCTTTGCCCTGGGTCCGCTTTCGGCGCGGCCCTCCCGGATCCTGCGCGCACAGACCTGACGCGGCCACGGATGGGGCGGGAGCGGCCCCGGCGGACCCAGGACCGCAACGACCGCGCGGCTGTCAGCCCTTGGCGCGGATTTTCTGCAACAGGGGCAACACCTGGGACATGTCCGGCCCGTGCGCCTGGCCCGTCAGCGCCTTGCGCAGCGGCATGAACAGCCCCCGGCCCTTGCGCCCGGTGGCTTCTTTCACCGTCGTGGTCCAACTACCCCAGCTATCCGCGTCATAGGGCCCTTCCGGCAGCAATTCCATGGCCTGAGCCACAAAGGCGCGGTCCTCGTCCTCGATCACCGGCTCGGCGCCATCGCGGAACATCGCCCACCAGCCGTCCAGATCGTTCAGCGTCGAGATGTTCTCGCGCGTGACCTCCCAGAATTGCGGCGCGATGTCGGCGGGCACGCCCAGCGCGTCAATACGCGCCCTCACCGCCTCATAGGGCTGCGCCTGCAGAAAGCGCGCGGTCAGCGGAAACAGGTCCTGCACGTCGAACTTGGTGGGGGCCGATCCGAACCGCCCGATATCGAACCCCTCGATCAGCGCCGCCATCTCGGTGCGCATCTCAACCGGATCGCTGGAGCCCAACCGCGCCATCAGGCTTAGCAGCGCCATCGGCTGCACGCCCTGTTCCCGCAGATCGCGCAGCGCCAGGGTGCCCAGCCGTTTCGACAGGCTTTCGCCCTGCGGTCCGGTCAGCAACGAGTGATGCGCAAAGGCGGGCACGGTGCCGCCCAGCGCCTCGATGATCTGGATTTGCGTGGCCGTGTTGGTGACGTGGTCCGATCCGCGCACCACATGGGTCACTCCCATCTCGGTATCGTCCACGACCGAGGCGATGGTATAAAGCACCTGCCCGTCGGCCTTGATGAGCACCGGGTCGCTGACCGATGCCGCGTCGATCGAGATCTCCCCCAGGATGCCATCGGTCCACTCGATCCGCTCCTGATCCAGCTTGAACCGCCAGACGCCATTGCCCCGCTCGGCGCGCAGCTTGTCCTTCTCGGCGTCGTTCAGGGCCAGCGCGGCACGGTCATAGACCGGCGGCTTGCCCATGTTGAGCTGCTTCTTGCGCTTGAGGTCCAGCTCGGTCGGTGTCTCGAACGCCTCGTAGAACCGGCCCATGTCGCGCAGCCGGTCGGCGGCAGCGGCATAGCGGTCCAGCCGTTCGGACTGCCGCTCGACCCGGTCCCAATGCAGGCCCAGCCATTCCAGATCACGCTTGATCCCGTCGACATATTCCTCCTTGGACCGCGCCGGATCGGTATCGTCGATCCGCAGGATGAACGTGCCGCCCGCCTTGGCGGCGATCAGGTAATTCATCAAGGCGGTGCGCAGGTTGCCCACATGGATGTAACCTGTGGGCGACGGAGCGAAACGGGTGGTGGTCATGGGCTGTCTCCTACAGCGTCTCCGGGGATACCGGTCACCGGTTCTGCGCCCGGAAATGCGAAAACTCAAGTACCAGCGTCGTTGCCAACGAAGTTGCGAACACGTGCAACGCCCTGGTGCAACCGGCAGATGTCACAGCCGCGCCCGATTGTCCAGATTTCGCATCCGCGCCACTGCACCGGCCCGCCCTGCCCCGCACCGGCACAGAGATCGCAGGATGCCCGGGTCAGGTGGGCTGTACCTCCCAGAGGTCATTCAGATCGCGCAGCCCGGCACGCAGCAGCTCGGCCAGAACATCCATGTCTATATCCGCCAGCTTGTTGATATAAAGGCACGATTTTCCCAGCTTGTGCTTGCCCAGACGCGCAAGGATATCGCCGTAATCCTGGTATCCCGGCATGATGTAGAGGCTCAGGTTCGCCTTGCGCGGACTGAAACCGGTTGCCAGGAAATCGCCCTCGCGGCCGGACGCGTAGACATAGTGGTACCGCCCGTAGCCGATGATCGAAGGCCCCCACATGCACGCGCGATAACCTGTCACATCGCTGAAGAACCCCAGCAGGGTCTCGGCGTCCCGACGCCGCCCATCGTGGTCGATCGCGGCCACGAATTCCTCGGGGTTCTGGTCCGTCATCCGGGTCTTGTTGGCACTCATCTCGGATTTCCCCCTTTGCTGACTTTGCTGACCCATAACATTAACGTGAGGAGGTCGCCCCCGCCAACAACCCGCGCTATCCTCTGCTCGAGACCAGACAGGAGAGACCGATGACCAACCCCACGCTGACCCGCCGATCACTGATAGCATCAACCGCCGCCCTGCCCCTCGCAACAATTGGCCTGCCCGCACAGGCCGGTGCACCCATGCTCGGGGCCGCCACACCCGGGTTCAAACGGATCACGCTGGGCAATTTCGAGGTGACGACGCTGGTGTCCAACAGTTTCCCCCGCGAAGATCCGCATTCGATCTTTGGCCTGAATGTCAGCGAGGAGGAATTCAACGAGGTATCGCAGGCGGCGAACCTGCCCACCGACAAGGCCACCTTCTTCTTTACTCCGACGGTCGTGAATACGGGCAGCGAACTGGTGCTGTTCGACACCGGGTTGAGCGCTGCGGATATCACCGGCGCGCTTGCGGCCGCTGGTTATTCCGCCGATCAGATCGACGTTGTGGTCATCACACATATGCACGGGGATCACATCGGCGGGTTGATGAATGATGGCGCGCCCACCTTCGCCAATGCCCGCTACGTCACCGGCGCGGTCGAATTCGACGCGTGGTCGAAGGCCGACAACGAAAACTTCGACAACAACATGAAACCCCTGGCGGAAAAGACCACGATGATCGACCCCGGAACCGATGTCGTGTCGGGCATCACCGCCGAGGAGGCATTCGGCCATACGCCCGGGCATATGACCTACAGGGTCGATAGCGATGGCAAACAGTTTCTGATCGCCGCGGATTTCGCCAACCATTACGTCTGGTCGCTGGCCCACCCCGATTGGGAGGTCAAGTTCGACATGGACAAGGCAGCCGCCGCCGCCACCCGCAAGCGCCTTCTGGACATGATGGCCGCCGACAAGATCCCCTTTGTCGGCTATCACATGCCCGCGCCCGGGATCGGCTATGTCGCGAAACATGGCGACGGCTATGCCTATGTCCCCGAAAGCTACCAGCTACAGCTTTAACTTAAGGTTGTAAGCTCACGATTTTACTTCGTAAAACCTGAAAGACCAGCGCGTACCACTCTGTGGCGGGCTGGTCTTTCTTGCGTCGCAGCCGCCGTTTGTCCTATTCGGCATTCGGTTTTTCCTGCCATCGCCCAAGGTCGGGCCTCAGCACGGCTCAGCCCCCGTCCCGCCAGCGATTGACGATCGGATAGCGGCGATCCAGCCAGAACGCCTTCTTGCTCAGCCGGGTGCCCGGCGCCGACTGGAACCGCTTGTATTCGCTGATGTAAAGCAGGTGTTCGACCCGCTTGGCATCAGCCCTTGCATAGCCCGCCGCCACGCAATCGGCGATCGAGCCGTCCTGATCCACCAGGATTTCAAGGATGCCGTCCAGCACCGGGTAATCGGGCAATGAATCGCTGTCTTTCTGATCCTCGCGCAGTTCGGCCGAAGGCGGTTTCTGGATCACGTTCGGAGGTATCACCTCGCCCGCCGGGCCCATCATCCAGCCCCGGTGGTTGGCATTGCGCCATCGGCAGGTGTCGAACACGCGGGTCTTGTACATGTCCTTGATCGGGTTGTAGCCGCCGGCCATGTCACCATAGATCGTGGCATAGCCGACCGCGACCTCGGATTTGTTGCCGGTGGTCAGCAGCATCTCGCCGAATTTGTTGGACAGCGCCATCAGAAGCAGCCCGCGCAGGCGGGACTGGATGTTTTCCTCGGTCACGTCCGGCCGGGTTCCCTCGAACAACGGTGCCAGCGTGTTGGTAACGGCAGCGCGCGCCTCGGAAATCGGCACGAAATCATAGCGGCAGCCCAGGTTTTCCGCGATCTCCCTGGCATCGTCCAGCGACGCCTTCGAGGTATATTCCGAAGGCAACATCACGCAACGGACATTGTCCGGCCCCAGCGCATCCACGGCGATTGTGGCCACAATGGCAGAATCGATGCCGCCCGAAAGCCCCAGCAGCACCTTCTTGAAACCCGTCTTGCGCATATAGTCGCGCAGGGCCAGCACCATGGCGTTGTAATCCTGCTCGTAGGCGTCGGGCAACAAGGCCAGATCGCCCTTCTCCGCGCGCCAGCCATCAGAGCCGCGCACCAGATCGAGATGGGCAATCGCCTCTTCGAAAACCGGCATCTGCAAGGCCAGTTCACCGCCGGGGTTCAGCGCAAATGTGCCGCCATCGAACACCTGGTCGTCCTGCCCGCCCACCAGGTTCAGATAGATCAGCGGCAGGCCGGTTTCGACGACGCGCGCGACCATCAGGTTCTGCCGCACCTCCATCTTGTTGCGGTAGTAGGGCGAGCCATTCGGCACCAGCAGGAACTCCGCCCCGGTTTCGGCCAGCGTCTCGGCCACGTCCTCGTGCCAGGCGTCCTCGCAGATCGGGCTGCCCACACGCACGCCATCGACGACGTAAGGCCCGCCGATCTCGGCGGCGTCGTAGATGCGCACCTCGTCGAAGACGGTTTCGTTCGGCAGGTGATGCTTGAGCACACTTGCGCTGGTGCGGCCGTTCTTCAGAATGTAGTAGGCATTGAAAAGCCCGTCGTCTTCGACCGCCGGGCCGCCCACCGCCAATGCCGGACCCTCGGCGCAATCCCGCGCCAGTTCTTCTATCTTGGCAATGGCCGCCTGGTGAAAGGCCGGTTTCATCACCAGATCCTGGGTGTTGTAGCCGGTGATGAACATCTCGGGAAGGGCCACCATATCCGCACCCGCCTCACGTCCGGCCTCCCATGCCTTGCGCGCCAGCGCCGCGTTGCCGTCAAGATCGCCCACGGTGGGGTTCATCTGCGCCAGTGTCAGGCGAAACCTGTCGGCCATGTGAAAAGCCTCGTGATTGCATTCCCTGCCTGATTTAGCAGATCAGATAGCAAGGGAAAGCCGATTTGACCAAAACCCGTTGTCAGCCCACGGTCTGTCCACTAGATTTCTCCCACCCGCGCGTCACATGCGGGATGGGGTATTCGGGGCAAAAATGAGATTTTCACTGACAAGAACCGTTTTTCTGGGCCTCGCGCTGACCGGGGCGACCGGCCTGAATGCGCAGGATGGTGAGGTCCGCACCAAGCAATATGACGATGGCGGGATCTACGAGGGCACGTTCAAGAACGGCCTCCAGCATGGCACCGGCACCTACACATTGCCCAATGGCTACGAATATACCGGCGAATGGGTCGAGGGCGAGATCAGGGGCAAGGGCGTCGCGCGCTTTCCCAACGGGTCGATCTACGAGGGGGAGTTTGCCAAGGGCAAACCGCACGGGATCGGCATCATCGTGTTCAGTGACGGCGGCACTTACGAGGGCCAGTGGGAGGATGGCAAGATCACCGGCCAGGGCGTCGCGCTTTATGCCAACGGTGTGCGTTACGAGGGCGGGTTCTTCAACGCCATGCACAGCGGCCGTGGCACCATGACCAGCCCGAACGGGTATGTCTATGACGGTGACTGGGTCAATGGCGTCAAGGAGGGCAAGGGCAAGATCACCTACCCCGATGGCGCGGTCTACGAGGGCGAGGTGGCGCGCGGTGCGCGTGAGGGCGAAGGCACGCTGACCATGCCCGACGGATTGATCTATACCGGGTTGTGGAAGGGTGGCCAGATCAACGGTACCGGCAAGCTGACGCAGCCCAACGGCGATGTCTACGAGGGCACGCTGGTACAGGGCCGCCGCGAGGGCCAGGGCCGCGTGACCTATGCCAATGGCGATGTCTACGAGGGCCAGTTCCTGGACGATCTGCGTGACGGACAGGGCACGTTCACCGGCACTGACGGCTATAAATACGAAGGTACCTGGGTGGCCGGCAAGATCGCCGGCCAGGGCAAGGTCACCTACCCCGACGGATCGGTATACGTCGGCGAGTTCCGCGACGATCTGGCCAATGGCGAGGGCAAGATCACCTATCCCGACGGCTCGACCTACGAGGGCAGCTGGGTGGACGGCGTGATCGACGGGAGCGGCCGCGCGACCTATCCCAACGGGCTGGTCTATGAAGGCGAGTACAAGAATGCCAAGAACCACGGTCAGGGTGTGATGACCTATGCCGACGGCTACCGCTACGAGGGTGAATGGGTCGAAGGCCAGCGCCAGGGCCAGGGAACCGCGACCTATCCGGACGGCACGGTCTATACCGGCGCGTTCAAGGATGGCCAGCGCCACGGCCAGGGCGCGATCACGATGCCCGACGGTTTCAAATATGAAGGCGAATGGCAGAATGGCGAAATCAGCGGCCAGGGCGTGGCCACCTATCTGAACGGCGACGTCTACGAGGGCACCTTCCGCCGGGGCAAACGCCAGGGCCAGGGCACGATGCGCTATGCCACCGGCGAGGAAACCAGCGGCGAATGGCAGGACGGTGCGCTGGCCGAAGAAAGCGATGGCAACTGAGCCGCCATTCCAGTGGCCTAAACCGTTTCCCCCGCATCAAGACGCGCCAGCAGGGCACGGGCCTCGTGCAGGACCGTATCGCGCCTGTCGGCATCCATCCGGTCCCAGGTACGGTACATGTTGCCCATCCGGGGATTTTCGCTGAACCGGTCGCGGTGCCGGTGCAGGAAATGCCAGTATAGCAGGTTGAACGGGCAGGCCTTGTCGCCGGTCTTGTCCTTGACCGAATAGGTGCAATCCCCGCAGTAATCCGACATCCTGTTGATGTAATTGCCGGAACTCACATAGGGCTTCGAGGCGATGATGCCGCCATCGGCAAACTGGCTCATGCCAACGGTGTTGGGCGCCTCGACCCATTCATAGGCATCCGCATAGACCGCCAGGTACCATTCATGCACCTGTTTCGGGTCGACGCCGGCCAGCAGCGCAAAATTGCCGGTGACCATCAGCCGCTGGATATGGTGGGCATAAGCCTCTTCCCTTGTCTGCGCCACCGCGTGGGCCATGCAGTTCATCCCGGTCTCGCCGCCCCAGTACATCCAGGGCAAATCGCGTTGGTGGCCCAGTACATTGCGTTCAGGATAGTCCGGCCCCTCGCGAAAATAGAGCCCGCGAACGTATTCGCGCCAGCCGATGATCTGGCGGATATAGCCTTCGGCGGCGTTGATCGGCACGGTTCCCTTCTGCCATTCCGCCTCGATCCGCTCACAGATCTCCAGCGGCCCCAGCAGGCCGAGGTTGAGATAAGGCGACAGCACGGAATGGTGCAGGAACCGGTCTGATTGCAGCATCGCATCCTGAAAGTCGCCGAACCCGGCCAGCAGGTTCTTGGCGAAATGATCCAGCGCCCGCAGCGCCTGCGTGCGGGTCACGGCAAACCAGAACGGGCGCAGGGTGCCGAAATTGTCACCGAACCGCGCGTCGACCAGATCGAGCACGTCCTGGGTGATCTCATCCGGGGTGAACCGCATCGGTTCCGACCGCCGCAGGTCTTCCTTGGCGGGTTTACGGTTGTCGTGGTCATAGTTCCACTTCCCGCCCGCGGGCTTGTCATCGTCCATCAGCAGCCCGGTCTTGCGGCGCATGTCGCGGTAGAAATATTCCATCCGCAATTCCTTGCGCCCGTCAGCCCACTCTTCGAACGTGTCCAGCGTGGCGATGAACCGGTCATCGGGCAGCATGTGAACCGTCAGCGGGGCGTTTTCCAGCGCCCCGAGCAGCCGCCATTCGCCCGGCCGGGTCACCAGCACGTCGGTCGTGCCATGTTCCTGCCCACGCCGCATCAGTTCGCCGACAATGGATTTCGAGGCCTCCGCGTCATCAAGCCGTGTATAGGCGACCTGCCAGCCATCTTCGCGCAGCTCTTCGGCGAAATGCCGCATCGCCGACAGCACCAACGCGATCTTCTTGGGGTGATGCGGAACATAGCCGGTCTCGTCCGCGACCTCGGCCATCACCACCAGATCGGTGTCGCGATCCGCCTCACGCAACGCCGTGAGACCGCTGCTCAGCTGGTCGCCGAGCACGAGGATCAGACGCTTTACCATGGCACCCGCTTGCCCGCCCAATCGAAGAACAGGCCGGTGTCCGAGGTGTCCAGCCCGTCGATCACTGCCAGCAGGTTCTGCGCGGCCTCCTCGGGCGGGACCGTCTTGTGACGCCCGGCATATTTGGCGGTGAAATCGGTGGCCACGGTGCCGGGATGCAGCGAAACGCAGATCGCATCCTTGTGGGTACGCCCCAGTTCGATCGCGGCAGAGTGAATCATCTGGTTCAGCGCCGCCTTGGCCGTGCGGTAGGAATACCAGCCGCCCAGCCGGTTGTCGCCGATCGACCCCACCCGCGCGGACAGCGCCGCAAAGACCGACCGCCCGTCGCGTGGCAACAGCCTGATCGCGTGCTTGAGCACCAGCGACGGGCCGATGCAGTTGACGGCGAACTGGTCCGCCATCGCCTTCGCGCTGATGGCCTGCAACGTCTTCTCCGGCTGCGCCCCGTCAATCTCCAGCGCGCCGGAGGCCACGAAGATGAATTCACAGAGCCCGTCGAGTGTGCCCAGTACGGCCTCGACCGATGCCTCGTCGGTCACGTCCAGCCCGTCACCGGATCGTGACAGCGCCGTCACGGTAACGCCGCGCCTGCGCAGCACTTCGGTCAAGGCCGACCCGATGCCACCCGATGCGCCGATGATCAGTGCGTTTTTCATGGGCCTGCAGCTAGCGGAACAATTGCGCGGATCAATAGAAAAGCCTCTTTTATTTCCGCGCAACCGCGCCTATCATGCCGCACATGATGACCAACGGGCATATCACCTTTACCGCGCGTCGCATTTCCGGCGTGCGCAGTGCTGCCCTGCTACTCCTGAGCCGCCTCTGAGCGTGCCTTTCGGCGCGACCGCTCAGAGGATGTGCCCTTTCGCGCCACCAGGCTTAGGATAGACATAAAAGAGACCCGACATGACCGATCAGACCAAAGACCGCGTACCGCCAGCGGCGGACAAAGACCGGGTGGTGATCTTCGACACCACCTTGCGCGACGGCGAACAATCCCCCGGCGCGACCATGACCCATGAGGAAAAGCTGGAAATCGCCGGACTGCTGGATGACATGGGCGTGGACATCATCGAGGCGGGGTTCCCGATTGCGTCCGAGGGCGATTTCAACGCCGTGACGGAGATTGCGAAAAACACCCGAAACGCCGTGATCTGCGGCCTCTCGCGCGCCAATTTCAAGGATATCGACCGCTGTTGGGAGGCGGTGCAGCACGCCCGCCGCCCCCGCATCCACACTTTCATCGGCACCTCGCCCCTGCATCGCGCCATTCCCAACCTCACCCAGGATGAAATGGCCCAGCGCATCCATGACACCGTGACCCATGCGCGCAACCTCTGCGACAACGTGCAATGGTCGCCGATGGACGCCACGCGGACGGAATGGGATTACCTCAGGCGCGTGGTCGAGATCGCGATCAAGGCCGGTGCCGGCACGATCAACATCCCCGACACCGTGGGCTACACCGCGCCGGTGGAATCGGCCGATCTGATCCGCCGCCTGATCGCCGAGGTTCCCGGTGCGGACGAGGTGATTTTCGCCACCCACTGCCACAACGACCTGGGCATGGCGACCGCCAATTCGCTGGCTGCCGTTGCCGGCGGCGCCCGCCAGATCGAATGCACCATCAACGGTCTGGGCGAACGCGCCGGCAACACCGCCCTGGAAGAGGTGGTGATGGCGATGAAGGTGCGCGGCGACATCATGCCTTACCATACCGGCATCGACACCACCAAGATCATGCATCTTTCCCGCCGGGTTTCGAACGTTTCGGGTTTCCAGGTGCAACCCAACAAGGCCATCGTCGGCAAGAACGCCTTTGCGCATGAATCGGGCATTCACCAGGACGGGATGCTGAAGAATGCCGAAACCTTCGAGATCATGCGCCCCGAGGATGTGGGCCTGACCGAGACCAATATCGTGATGGGCAAGCATTCGGGCCGCGCCGCCCTGCGCTCGAAATTGAAGGATCTGGGGATCGAACTGGCCGATAACCAGCTCAACGATGTCTTCGTGCGGTTCAAGGAACTGGCCGACCGCAAGAAGGAAGTCTATGACGAGGATCTGATTGCCCTGGTCAGCGCCGGCGAGGATGCCACAAACGACCGTCTGGTGATCAAGTCGCTGCGCGTCGCCTGTGGCACCGGCGGCCCGGCCGAGGCCACGCTGGTCATGGCCATTGACGGGGTGGAAAAGACCGCAAGCCAGTCCGGCGATGGCCCGGTCGATGCCACGTTCAAGGCGGTACGCGAGCTGCACCCCAACAGCGCGCACCTGTCGCTTTACCAGGTGCACGCGGTGACCGAAGGCACCGACGCACAGGCCACGGTATCTGTCCGGCTTGAAGAAGACGGCAACATCGCCACCGGCCAGTCCGCCGACACCGATACGGTCGTGGCCTCCGCCAAGGCCTATGTGAACGCCCTGAACCGACTGCTTGTACGCCGCGGCAAGGTTGGCCAGGACAAGCGCGAAATAAGTTACAAGGACGTGTCCTGACACCAGTCAGGAAAGATCAAAGGCGCGAAAAACGCGACGCAGCCCACCCCGCATGACGGGGTGTGGCTGCGTCGCCCTCCTGAACCGGTCCCACCCCCATAGCCAAGCTTCGCAATCGCACCGCGATCAGCCTCCGCCGGATGCCCGTTCGGCCAGGCGCCGGTGACAAACGCCCCCGCCACCGGGCCTGACACCGGCGATTGGGGCGCGCCGCGGTGGATCTACTCGGCCGCCTGCCTGACCGATGCGCCGTCGCCATATGGGACGTTGATACCGCCGTAGCGGCGCACACGGATATTGCATTGCTCGGCATGGCCGACGAACCCTTCGAGCATACACAGGCGGCTGCCATATGCGCCGATCATCGCCGCGGGCTCGTCGGTAACAACCTTCTGATAGCTGTGGGTCTTGAGGTATTTGCCGACCCAGAGACCACCGGTATAACGGCCCGCCTTCTTGGTCGGCAGCGTGTGGTTGGTGCCAATCACCATGGCCCCGTTGGCGACATTGGTGCGCGGCCCCAAAAACAGCGCGCCATAGCAGGTCATGTTGTCCAGGAACCAGTCATCGCGGTCGGTCATCACCAGCACGTTCTCGGAGGCAATATCATCTGCCACGGCGCGCATCTCGTCATAACTGTCGCACAGGATAACCTCGCCATAGGTTTCCCAGCTGGCGCGGGCGGTCTCGGCCGTTGGCAGGATGCCCAGAATGCGGTCGATTTCCTCCAGCATGCCTTCTGCCAGCCTGCGGGAATTGGTCACCAGCACGCAAGGTGAGTTGTAGCCGTGTTCCGCCTGTCCCAGCAGGTCCGTGGCGCAGAGTTCAGGTTCGGCATGATCCGATCCTTTCGGGCTGGTGTGCAGTGCGGCTTCTTGGCCTGCGGTCACGCCACCCGCTTCAGGGCCAGGACGGCATTCAGACCACCAAAGGCGAAGGCATTGGACAGCGCCACGTCTACCTGGGCCTCGCGCGCCTCGTTGGGCACGACGTCAAGGGCACATTCCGGGTCCGGTTCCTCGTAGCCGATCGTGGGCGCGATGATGCCATCGCGCAGCGCCATGATGCAGGCCAGCAATTCCACGGCCCCGGTGCCGCCGATACAATGACCGTGCATCGACTTGGTCGAGGAAATCATCAGCTTGTCCGCGTGACGCCCGAACACATCCGCCACCGCGGCGCATTCGGTCTTGTCATTGGCCGCGGTTCCGGTGCCGTGGGCATTGATATAGCCCACCTCGTCAAGGTTGATACGCGCATCACTCAGCGCCCCGCGCATCGCCCGCGCCGCCCCCTGTTTCGACGGCATCACGATGTCCGACGCGTCCGACGTCATGGCGAAGCCGGCGACCTCGGCCAGCATCTCGGCACCGCGCTTGCGGGCGTGCTCGTATTCCTCAAAGACGAAAATCCCGGCGCCTTCACCCTGGACCATGCCGTTGCGGTTGGCGGAAAACGGGCGGCAGCCATCCTTGGACATCACCCGCAGCCCCTCCCACGCCTTGACCCCGCCAAAACACAGCATGGATTCCGACCCGCCGGTGATCATCACCGGGGCCGAACCGCCATGCACCATCTGGAAGGCCTGCGCCATCGCGTGGTTCGAGGACGCACAGGCGGTCGAAACGGTGAAGCTGGGGCCCTTGAGGTTATATTCCATCGAAATGTGACCGGCGGCCGCGTTGTTCATCAGCTTGGGCACGACAAAGGGATGCACGCGATTCTTGCCATCCTCGTAGACCGAGCGGTAATTCTCGTCGAGCGTGGTCATGCCGCCGCCGGAATTGCCCATCACCACGCCGGATTTCGCCGCCAGCGCGCCGGAAAATTCCAGCCCGGATTGGGCTATCGCCTCTTGCGCGGCGATCAGGGTGAACTGGGTGAACCGGTCGTAAAGCGCCAGTTGCTGCCGGTTGAACCGCGCTTCGGCGTCATAGCCGGTGACCTGCCCGCCAATTCGAATCGACAGGCGTTCGACATCGCGAAAGGTCAGTTCGCCGATGCCACAATGCCCCTCGCGCATCGCCGCAAGCGTGTCCGGCACGTTATGCCCGAGGGCATTGATCGTGCCTGCCCCGGTAATGACAACCCGCTTCACGATTGCTCTTTCACCAGTTTTTCAATCCCCGTGATGATCGAGGCCACTGTCGAGATGTCGAAATCGCTTTGGTGCGGCTCGTTGGCGTTGAAGGGGACCGAAATATCGAATTCCTCTTCGATGGCGAAAATGCTCTCGACCAGCCCAAGACTGTCAATGCCGATATCCTCCAGCGTGCTGTCCTCGGTGACATCAGAAGGTTCCAGCACGGCCTGTTCGGCAATGATCTTGATAACACGATCCTTGATAGTCATTCCTATGGCCTTCCAGCAGTGGTTGCGCCCGATTTAGTCACTCGGGTTCAACTTGGAAACTGTTTTCTTCAAATCCGCGACATCGGTGAACAGTCGCTTCAGACGCCGCAACCCTTTGAAAACCTCCATCGTCGTTTCCATCTTCATCGCCGGATAGCCCAGCATGACACGGCCCTCGGGGATGTTCGACAGCACGATCGTGCCACCGCCGGTAATCACGTTGTCGCCGATGAAAATATTATCGCTGACGCCGGTCTGCCCGCCCAGAACCACGTTGTTCCCGATCCTGGTGGACCCGGCGATCCCCACACAGCCACAAAGCAGGCTGTCATTGCCGATCTCGACGTTGTGGCCAACCATGACAAGGTTATCGATCTTGGTTCCGTTGCCGATCCGGGTGTCGCGGATCGTGCCGCGGTCGATCGTGCAATTGGATCCCAGCTCTACGTCGTCGCCGATGCTGACCGCGCCAAGGCTGTGAATGCGGGTCCAGGATTGCGAGCGCGTATCGCCCTGGTCCCCCAGGGTCTGGCGCGCCTGTTCGACCGATGATTTCTCGGGCGTGACATAGGAAAACCCGTCGCCGCCGACGACCGCCCCGGGCTGGGCGATGAAGCGTTCCCCGATCCGGACCCGCGCGCCGATCCGGACCCCCTCGCGCAGGAATCCCATCGTGCCGATCCGCGCATCGGTGCCGACGAAACATTGCGGGCCGATCACCGTGCCCGCCCCGATCCGGGCGCCCGCACATATGACCGCCAGCGGGCCGACCGTGACGCCGGCCCCAAGCTCGGCCGTTTCGTCCACGACAGCCGAGGGGTGAATGCCATCGGCCCACCCCTGCCCCGGATCCATCATGGTGGTCAGCCCCGACATCGCATAGCGTGGCCGGGGTGAGATGATCGCCGCCTCAAGCCCAAGCGCCTGCCAGTCCGCCCCGTCCCAGACCATCGCCGCCCTGGCCGCGCCCTTGGGCAGGCTGTCGGCATATTCCGGTTTCATGGCCAGCGCCAGATCGCGGGCTGAGGCATCGGCCGGTTCGGCCAGGCCGTCAATCTCCATGTCGACGGCGCCAAGGGCCTTGGCCCCAAGCGCCGTTGCAATCTGTTCTATCGTGTAGGCCATGACACTCTCCTGGTTACGGAGAGTGGTTTATCCCTGAACTCCGGCCAGCGAAACCCCCGCCTTGGACAGGGCATCCCAAATCCTTGCATCCCGCCCATAGACATCGCGGCGGAACTGGGTCCGGCCCTTGGCCTGGGTGAACGCAGTGCGGTAGGTGATGTGCACCGGCACCGGCTGTTCCAGCTGCACGACGGTCTCGCGCCCGGTATCCAGCTTGGCGTGGAACACCCCCTTGGGGTCGCTGGTCTGCTTGGACAGAAGCTCGTAGGCAAATTCGAACGGCTGCTGAAGGCGGATGCAGCCATGGCTGAAATCACGTTTCTCACGCGCGAACAGTGCTTTCTCGGGCGTGTCGTGCAGATAGATGTTGTACTTGTTCGGGAACATGAACTTGACCAGGCCCAACGCGTTCCGGCGCGATGGCGGCTGCTTGATGTCGAACGGGAAGTTGCGTTCATTGAACGCGGCAAAATTCACCGCGCCGCGCGGCACTTTGCGGCCGCTGCCATCATAAAGCTGCAGATGCCCCGCCGCGTTCGGATTGCGCTTCATCATCGGCAGGTATTCCTTGACCGCGATCGAGCGCGGTACGTTCCAGGTCGGGTTGATCACCATGAATTCCATGACGTCGGAAAATTCCGGGCTGCGGCGATCATGCACGTTCTTGCCCACCACCGCGCGGGTCTGGAATGTCACCCGGTCATTGTCGACGATACGGGCGCTGAAATCGGTCAGGTTCACCAGCACGTGCCGCTCGCCGCGTTCCTTGTTCATCCAGCGTTCGCGCTCCATCGCGACCATGACCGATTGCAGCCGGTCCCGGACCGAGCGATTGACCTCGATCATCGTGCCCGCACCAGCAACGCCATCGGGTTCCAGGCCGTGATCCTGCTGAAACAGCTGCACTGCCTTCTGCATGTTCGCATCATAGGTCTGGCTGGACGTGCGCCGCATGTAACCCATTGAAATCAACCTGTTACGCAGCACGACAACGGCGCCGCCGCTGCTGCCGGGCTTGAGCGACTTGGCAGGCACCTTCTGCCCCCATCCGCCCTGTGCGATCAGCTTCTCAAGCTTGATTTTTTCCTTCATCAGACGCGCGTATTCATTGGTCTGCGGAGGCAGCACGCGGAAGAAACTGCGCGGGTTGCTCTTGGCAAAGCTGGTCAGATAGCTGGTGCGGTTGCGATAGGGAACCACGCGCTTGATGCCATCATCAACCTTCGCCGGAATCAGCGCGCCGGTCTGCATGTCGCGGGCAAGCTGAAGGAAGGTCTGGCTGAGCTCGACCTCGATCAGCCCGCGGTCGCGCGGCGTGCGCGCGGCCTTCATCCGCGCCATCAGGCCGGCGGCATCGTAGCGCGCCACCGGCAGGCCGTGGCTGTCGGCGCTGGCGATCGCCTTGAAAAGCTCCTGTCGGCGGCGGCGATCCTTGCCGCCCTTGCCGGTCCAGAGCCCCTGATACCCGTTGGCCTGGTAGAAGGCGGCCAGGTCGCGATCCTTGGCGGCGGCTTCGGCCACGGCCTGCTTGTAGGCGGTAACCTGAGCCTCGGCCCCCGCCGGCGCCAGGAGAGTGGCAACGAAAATGGGCAGCGAGAATACGAAGCCCCGCACAAAATTCACCGGCATGGTCGAAATCATAAAGTTCCCCTCGATACGGTCGCGGACGGACAAAAGTGTGCCGTTCTATCCCGCAGAATGTCAAAACAAGTCCATTCAAAACTTTAGCAACAGGTTAAACGCATCGTGAAATGCGGCGAAAACGCATCGGAATTTACATATTTTCAACGCAATCTGGCGGTTTTGCGCAAAAAACTGCCGATCGGCCTGATCGAGACAATACCGACAAATTCCCCCCTTGGTTGGTGATTCCGTTTATGCCATAAAGTCCTCGCATCTGGGGATGAGATGGCAGGCCTGCCAAAACGGCAGGTGAACAGGTAAGCGACGGGACAGGCGCTAACTATATGACGGAAAATAGCACAACGGGCTTGACCCGACGTGGGGTGCTTCGTGCATTTGCAGCGACGAGTTTGATTGCTGCCCCTACTTTTTCGAATGCCGCGGGATTGCTGCGGGGGGCCGGCGACATCCGCCGGATCCGAATGACCTCCCCCAGAACCGGCGAGCGGATCGACACGATCTACTGGATCGAAGGCGAATACATCAAGGACGCCGTCAGCGAGATTTCGTTGTTCATGCGGGACTGGCGCACCAACGATGTCAAATCCATCGACATGCGCACCATCGACATCCTTGCCGCCAGCCACAATCTGCTGGACGTGAACGAACCCTACACATTGCTGTCCGGCTATCGCACGCCCAAGACCAACAAGATGCTGCGCAGCCGCTCACGCGGGGTGGCCAAGAACTCGCGCCACATGAAAGGCGAAGCCGCCGACCTGCGCCTGTCGTCGCGTTCGGTCAACCAGATGTACCGTGCCGCCGTTGCCTGCCAGGGTGGCGGGGTCGGACGCTATTCGCGCAGCAATTTCGTCCACATGGATTGCGGCCCGGTCCGCAGCTGGGGCGGCTGACACAGCTACGGGACTGAGGTCATTTCATGAAACACCGGTTTTGACAGCCGGTGTTTTTGTTTGTGAAATTGCCGGATACCGACCGCGGATGCCCCGTGTCCGGACGAAACGAATCCTTTCAGGTCAGTCAGTCTCAGGCGAATTTTGCCTGGCGCGCCGCCTGCAGCCGGGCAAAGTCATCACCTGCGTGATACGATGACCGGGTCAGCGGCGTGGCCGAGACCATCAGGAAGCCCTTGCCATAGGCCGCTTTCTCATAGGCGGCAAATTCCTCGGGCGTGACGAAGCGGTCAACCCTGTGATGTTTCGGCGTGGGTTGCAGATACTGGCCGATGGTCAGGAAATCTATGTTGGCGGCGCGCATGTCATCCATGACCTGATGCACGGATTGGCGATCCTCGCCAAGGCCCACCATGATACCGGACTTGGTGAACATGGTCGGGTCCATTTCCTTGACCCGCTGCAGCAAGCGCAGGGAATGGAAATAGCGCGCGCCGGGACGTACCTCGGGGTAAAGCCCGGGGACCGTTTCGAGGTTGTGGTTGAACACGTCCGGCTTGGCCTCGACGACGACTTCCAGAACCTTCGGGTCGCAGTTCAGGAAATCCGGCGTCAGAATTTCAATCGTGGTCGCCGGGCTTCGGTGGCGGATCGCCCGAATCGTCTGGGCGAAATGCTCGGCCCCGCCGTCCTTCACGTCGTCGCGGTCCACGCTGGTCACGACCACGTGGTTCAATCCCAGTTTCTGCACCGCATCGGCCACCCTGCCCGGCTCGAACGCGTCAAGCGCTTCGGGCGGCTTGCCGGTGGCGATGTTGCAGAAGGTGCAGGCCCGGGTACAGACCTCGCCCATGATCATCATCGTGGCGTGGCCCTGGCTCCAGCATTCACCGACATTGGGGCATCCGGCCTCTTCGCAGACAGTGACCAGCTTGTGCTCGCGCATGATCCGCGCGGTCTGACGATACCCGTCGCCCGACGGCGCCTTTACCCGGATCCAGTCCGGCTTGCGCGGCTGCGCATTGTCGGGCTTGTGAGCCTTTTCCGGGTGGCGTTGTTCCGGGATCTTGAGGTCGCGCACGAATTATTCCCCGCGAATGGTTTGGTAATATCTCTTATCTATAGTCAACGGCGGTGGAAAGTACCAGTTCTGCAGAGCTGCCATGCAGGCAACGCAGTTTCTTAACGAGTGTCCACCGTTAACCAGTTTGCTGTTGTTTGTGCGGCTCGTGCCCCTTTGGGTCGCGGGCCGTTTCTTGCCCGCGCGGGATGCCGGGCGGGATCGGGCCGCTGCCCGACATACCTGCTTTCAACGGCGCACCGCGCCGCCTATTCTGCCGCTGCCCTATCAGGATGAAAGGCCCGGACAGGATGGATTGGCAAGTACATCGCCGCGAGGCGCACGCCCTCGGACGAACGCAGGAATACCTCAAGCAGATCGTCTATGGCGGCAATGACGGCATCGTCACGACCTTTGCCATCGTCGCGGGTTTCGCCGGGGCCGCGGCCGAGGGCGTTGCCCAGATCGGTGGCCTGGCGGTCCTGGTCTTTGGGTTGGCCAATCTTTTTGCCGATGCCGTCAGCATGGGGTTGGGAGAGTTCCTGTCATTGCGGTCGCAGCACGATCTCTACCGGTCGCGGCGCGAAAGCGAACTTCGCGAGATCATGCGCAATCCGCAGCAGGAACAGATGGAGCTTTTCGAAATTCTGCGCCAGCGCGGGCTGCCCGCCGGCGAGGCCGATACAACGGCCGCCATTCTTGCCCGTCACCCCGAGATGATGGCGGACCTGATGATGACATATGAGTTCGGCATGCAGGACCCGGACGAGGAAAACCCGGCCCTGAACGGCCTCTTTACCTTCGGTGCCTTCGTGGTGTTCGGTGCAATCCCGCTGCTGCCCTATTTCATCTACGAACCGACGGGCAGGACGTTCATGATGTCGCTTGCAACAACCTTTTCGGCCCTCGTGGCGCTGGGGCTGTTGCGGTGGAACGCCACGGGCGAAAAGCTGCTGCGGTCAGTGGGCGAGACCGTACTGGTGGGTACGGTCTGCGCCTTGGTTGCATTTGCGGTGGGGTGGATCGTGGGCGGGTAGCCACCCGGAACGTCGCGTCAGCCGATCATGCCGCCGGCATCACCCAGATCGTCAAAGTGCCGCTTGAGCCGTTGCAGCGCGATGCGCAGGACGATCTTGCCCGACCTTGCCGACCAGCCCATGCGCTTTTCGGCCCGCTCCAGCCCTTCCAGATAACAGCAGCACCTGAGCGCGACATCGCCAAGGCCCGGCCCCAGATCACGCAGCGCGTTGGTCACGCGCATGCGGGCCGCCTCGGCACCGCGGGCCGATCCGTCCAATGGCGCAATCGCGCGTTCGGTATTGGTCAGGAACTTGTCCCAGTTGGTTTCGCTCCGGCGGCCCATCTGGGCCAGTTCGAAATCTTCTCTCAGCCGTTCGCCGGCGCGTACCAGATCGCTGGACAGAAACGGCTCTCCGTCCCGGTCCTTGCGCCGCGCCAGCGCCGATAGCGGCGTTTCCGCCATGTTGTAACGCACGCGCCTTGACCGGTTGATGCGGATTTCATCCTCATCCGCGGCCATCGCATTGTTATAGGGGCTATCGAAGGCCGTTTGCGATTCAGCAAAGCCAACCGCCTTGTTTTCCGCCTCGGCCAGCATCATGTTCAGCGCCGACCGGCCCGATCTGGTGATGTGATACCGCGCGATCCGGCCGGGCGCATCACAGGCGATCCATTCCTTCAGCGCCATCGCCTCGGCAATCTCGCGATCGACGATACCGGTGCGTACGGATTGCCCATCGGCGGTCTCGCGCACCACGACGGCCTTGTCCATTTCAGCCGCAACCGCCAACACCGCGCCGGTCTCGCACAGGTTGCGCAATATGCGTCTGCTTTCCTCTTTCAGCCTTGCTTCGGACAGTGCTTCGGCGTCGGTTTCGGTCTTTGGCAGTGCGGTCATCTTGCTCTCCATAAAGGGAGAACCGGCATCTCTTTCGTTGAAGAACTGTCGGCCAAGCCGGCGAAGCGCCTGATCAACCAGCAGATCATCACGTCGCGTCTCAAAGCTGCGTATCTGTCGCAGAACGGTCGAGGCATGGCATCCTGCATCACGCGCCAAAGCCCGGATGGAGGTGCCGATTTCAGTGTGCAGGAGGTAGTGCAATACAGTTTCCGGTACCCAGGAAGGCAGCTCTGCAAAGCTGATCTCCTTCCTTCCGCACTGCCCCAATGATTGTCCTTGTGCCAATCCTTCACCCAACTCTTGGACCGTTAATCCACAGACTTTTACAACCTAAGCGAGCAATCGTTACCGGTTCGTTAATTGTTGCGAACTTTACAACCATTGTTTCCGCACGGTGAACAATTGAAAAGCGTTGCGAACGGCGGTTTCGCACGGCGCGCAACACCCGCATGGGTTGTGTCAACAATACGATGAATCAAATTGGGGAACGACTCTATGAACGACATTCTGACGAAACTCGACACCCTGAAGCGCCCGCGCCTTTTGATCCGGGCGGCCCGGATCGGCATGAACGAATATCGCCGAGACGTGCATCTGAGACGGCATCTGGGCCATGGGCCACTGCCGCGCAGCGGGGCCGCGCTTGCCCGCTTGGTCGAGATTGAAGCGATGGTCGATCAGCAACGCCGCGAACGCCAGGCTGGCTATTCATCGGTACAGCATGTCGACCTGTTGATCGCGATGATGGGCGAGGCGCGCATCGTTCGCGCCTCGCAAGCCAACATCGCACCGCTGCGGAATTGCGTCAGGTAAACGAATCCGGCATCGACGCCTTTTTTTCCGCCACATAGGCCGAAAGCGCCTCGGCGACCGCCGGATCCATCGCGGGTTGCTGATAGTTGTTCAGCAGATAGTCAACCCGGTTGGTCGCCAGCTTGTAGGTGTCACGCTCGCCTTCCTCGGCCCAGGTCTCGAACGGTTTGTAATCCAGCAGGTTGGACTTCCAGAACGCCGACTTGAAGTTCGCCTGCGTATGGGCGCAGCCAAGGTAGTGACCGCCGGGGCCGACTTCGCGGATGGCATCCATCGCCTGGCCGTTTTCATCCACCGATATGCCCTTCGCCAGGCCATGCAGCGCGCCAAGCTGATCGGCATCCATCACGAATTTCTCGAAATCCGCGACAAGCCCGCCTTCGAGCCAGCCGCAGGCGTGCAGCATAAAGTTGACGCCCGAGAGCAACCCCATGTTCAGGCTGTTGGCGGTCTCATAGGCGGCCTGTGCATCCGGCAGCTTCGATCCGCAGAACGACCCCGCAGACCGGAACGGCAGGTTCAGACGGCGCGCCAGCTGCCCCGCACCATAGGTCACCAGCGATGCCTCGGGAGTGCCGAATGTCGGCGCACCGGACCCCATGTCGATCGAGCTGACGAAGGCGCCGAAGATCGCCGGTGCACCCGGACGCACCAACTGGTTATAGGCCACGCCGGCCAACACCTCGGCCAGCACCTGGGTCAGCGTACCGGCCACCGAAACCGGCGCCATTGCACCGCCGACGATGAAGGGCGAAATGATGCAGGCCTGGTTGTTTTCCGCATAAACCTCCAGCGCGCCCATCATCACATCGTCGAAGGTCATCGGCGAGTTGATATTGGTCAGCGAGGTCATGACCGTGTTCTGCCGCACAAAATCCTCACCAAAGAGGATCCCGCACATATCCACGCTGTCCTGCGCCCTGCTGGGATCGGTGACCGATCCCATGAACGGCTTGTCGCTCAGCGTCATATGCGCGTGCACCATGTCCAGGTGCCGCTTGTTCACGGGAATGTCAGTAGGCTCGCACACGGTTCCGCCGGAATGGTGCAGCCATTTCGACATGTAGGCCAGTTTCACGAACTTGTTGAAATCGTCCATCGTTGCGTAGCGGCGGCCACCGGCGGCGTCGCGCACGAAGGGCGGGCCGTAGACCGGCGCCAGCACCAGGTTTCGGCCGCCGATGACGACCGATTTTTCCGGGTTGCGGGCATGCTGGGTGAATTCCGACGGCGCCGTCGAACAGAGTTTGCGGGCCAGGCCACGCGGAATACGCACCCGTTCGCCATCGATATCCGCACCGGCATTGCGCCAGCGTTCCAGCGCGCCGGGGTTGTCGACGAAATTGACACCGACTTCTTCAAGGATCGTTTCGGCATTGGCTTCGATGATCTCGAGAGCCTCTTCGTTCAACACCTCGAAATTCGGAATGTTGCGCTGAATGTACTTGGCGGTTTCGATATTGACGGCGGTCCGTTCCGCCCGTCGGGCGGCGCCACCGCCACCACGTCCACGTCTGCGGGCTGTTGCCTCGGACATAGTTAAGCACCCTTTTCTTGCTGGCACACTGAAATCGTGCGGATCATTCCTTTTTATAATAGCAAGATTTGCGCCCGCGGAAGAATTGCGCCCCCTGAGAGGGGAAAACGACATATTCGCCATCCGCCGGCGACACTCCGGCCCATGGCGTCAGCGATCATCGACCGCAACGAAAGGTTGGCGCTGACCGCTTAGTGGCGCTTGGATCAGCACGTCAGAAAGCACCTCCCGCGGTTTTTCGGGTCGCAGACCTGTCTGACGTCCCCGCCCCCTCATGTGGCAACCGGGGCGCGGCGTGCGGGTGTATTACCAGCGCGCCTGGTCCGCTTTTGGCTTGCGCGGATTTTGACGCGGGTTTACCAGCAGCAGCATGAGCCAGACATCCCATGACCGCCTTCTGATCATCGACTTCGGCAGCCAGGTGACGCAGCTGATTGCCCGCCGCCTGCGAGAGCTGAACGTCTATTGCGAAATCCACCCCTACCAGAATGTCACCGACGCGTTTCTGGCGGAATTCGCCCCTCGGGCCATCATCTTTTCGGGCGGCCCCGATTCAGTGGTGCGCGAAGGAAGCCCCCGCCCCCCGAAATCCGCCTACACTCTTGGCGTGCCCATCCTGGGCATCTGCTACGGGCAACAGGTGATGATGCAGGATCTGGGCGGCACCGTCGAAGGCGGCAAGATTTCCGGCGGTGGCGGCACCGCCGAGTTCGGCCGCGCCTTTGTGACGCCGGCTGGCGACAGTTTGCCGCTGCTCGATGGCTGGTTCGCCGACGATAAAGAACAGGTCTGGATGAGCCACGGCGATCACGTCAGCAAGCTCGCGCCCGGTTTCCGCGTCTTCGGCACCTCGCCGAACGCGCCTTATGCGATCACGGCCGATCCGGACCGGAACTTCTATGCCGTCCAGTTCCACCCCGAGGTGCACCACACGCCGAACGGAAAGATTCTCTACGAAAATTTCATACGCGCCGCTGGCTTTACCGGTGACTGGACGATGGGCGCCTACCGCGACGAGGCGATTCGCAAGATCCGCGAACAGGTCGGCGACAAACGCGTGATCTGCGGACTTTCCGGCGGGGTCGACAGCTCGGTCGCCGCGGTATTGATCCACGAGGCGATCGGCGACCAACTGACCTGCGTTTTCGTCGATCATGGTCTCTTGCGCCTCAACGAGGCGGATGAGGTGGTGTCGATGTTCCGCGACAACTACAACATCCCGCTGATCCACGCCGATGAATCCGAACTTTTTCTGGGTGAACTTGACGGCGTAAGCGACCCGGAAACCAAGAGAAAAATCATCGGGCGGCTGTTCATCGACGTGTTCCAGAAACATGCCAACACGATCGACGGCGCCGAGTTCCTGGCGCAGGGCACGCTTTACCCGGACGTGATCGAATCCGTCAGCTTCTCGGGCGGGCCGTCGGTGACGATCAAATCGCACCATAATGTTGGCGGGCTGCCGGAAAAGATGGGCCTGAAACTGGTCGAGCCGCTGCGCGAGCTGTTCAAGGACGAGGTCCGCGCCCTGGGCCGCGAACTGGGCCTGCCCGACAGCTTCATTGGCCGCCACCCCTTTCCCGGCCCAGGCCTGGCCATCCGCTGCCCCGGTGAGATCACCCGCGACAAGCTGGAGATCCTGCGCAAGGCCGATGCGGTCTATATCGACCAGATTCGCAAACACGGGCTCTACGATGATATCTGGCAGGCCTTTGTCGCCATCCTGCCGGTACGCACCGTCGGCGTCATGGGCGACGGGCGCACCTATGATTTCGCCTGCGCCCTGCGCGCGGTCACCTCCGTGGACGGCATGACGGCGGATTATTTCCCGTTCAGCCACGATTTCCTAGGCGAAACCGCCACGCGGATCATCAACGAGGTCCAGGGCATCAACCGCGTCACCTATGACATCACCTCGAAACCCCCGGGCACGATCGAGTGGGAGTGACCGCCCGAACCGACAGCGGCCAGACGCTGCAGGCGGCGCTGTGGATGATCGGCGCGATCGTGTCGTTCACGATGATGGCGGTGGCCGGACGCGCGGTGAGTTTCGAGCTCGATACGTTCGAGATCATGATGTATCGCAGTTTCGTGGGCGTGATGATCGTCGCGCTGTGCCTGTCGGTTTCGGGCAAATGGCATCAGGTCCAGCTGACACATACCCGCCTGCACCTAGTGCGCAACGGCTTTCACTTTGCCGGCCAGAACCTGTGGTTCTACGCACTGACGGCAATCCCGCTGGCACAGGTCTTCGCGCTCGAGTTCACGTCGCCGCTCTGGGTGCTGGTGCTGTCTCCGCTGATCCTGGGCGAACGATTGACACGGATCAGGACGATCTCGGCGATTCTGGGGTTCATCGGCATCCTCATCGTTGCCCGGCCCAGCCCCGATACCGTCAGCACCGGTACGCTGGCAGCCGCCGCCGCCGCCATCGGGTTTGCCGGGGCGATCATGTTCACCAAGAAACTGACCCGCCTGACGACGCTGGCAAGCATCCTTTTCTACCTGACCGTAACGCAAAGCGTGTTTGGGATGGTCTTTGCCGGGGCGGATGGCAATATCGCCCTGCCCTCTGCCTCCACGATACCCTGGCTGATCGTGATCGGCATCGCCGGGCTGGTGGCGCATTTCTGCATGACCACCGCGCTGTCCATCGCGCCGGCCACCGTGGTCACGCCCGTGGATTTCGCCCGCCTGCCGGTAATCGCGATCATCGGCGCACTGTTCTACAATGAACCGATCGACGCCCTGGTCATCTTCGGGGCGATGATAATCTTTGGCGCGAACTATTTGAACATCTGGTCAGAGACCAGGAAATAATCCACATTCTGCCCGTTTTTCCCGCTAAAAGTGTGTCGCACAGAGCACCTATCACATCCGAACTAGTTGTGACGCTGCGTTATTATTTGACGAATGCGTGACAGCCTATAAGCATCCCCTCAATGTTTTTCGGAGGAGAGGAAACATGAGGAAACATGCTCTGGCAGCCACCGCGCTGACCATTGCCGCGACGGGAGCCGCCAACGCCGGCGGTATCATGCGGGATGGGGATCGTTCGCAGATCCTGTTCGAAGAAGGCCGCAACTACGTCGAATTCACCGCAGCGTCGGTCAGCCCGAATGTCAGCGGTTCGCTCCTGGGTGGAGCGTTGGGCTCGGGTGGCATTCAGAAGAGCTATCTCAACTTTTCGGGCGCCTATAAATTCCAGCCCAATGACCAATGGGCCTTTGCCATTGTCGCCAACGAACCGGTAGGGGCTGACGTCTCCTATGTCGCGGGTACACCCTATCCGTTTTCCGGCTCCAGCGCCTCGATCGACTCGGTCGCTGTCACCGGTTACGTGAAGTACAATTTCAGCGAACGTGTCAGCGCATATGGCGGCCTGCGGCTGCAGGGTCTGACCGGCAATCTGGCAATTCGTACGGCTGGTCTGCCGCTGCCGCCGGTCTATAACCTGAATGTCGATCAGGATTTCCGCCTGGGCTATGTCGTCGGCGGTGCCTATCAGATCCCCGCCATCGCGATGAAGGTCGCCCTGACCTACGAATCCGAGATCGAGCACAGCTTTATCGACAACACCGGCACGAATTTTGACGTGACCATTCCGCAGGCCGTGACCCTTCACGCGCAAAGCGGCATCGCGCAGAACACGCTGATCTTCGGTTCGGTCCGCTGGCAGGAATGGACCGCCTTCGAAATTCGTCCTCTGGACTTCCTCGGCGGGGCCGTGGCCATCGCCAGCGAACCCTCCGATATCTGGACCTACGAAGTGGGCATCGGTCAGCGCTTCAACGAGAACTGGTCGGGCGCTTTCACGATCGGCTACGAGGAAGATCAGGGCGATGTCGTCGGCAACCTGTCCGGCAAGGACGGTTTCACCAGCGTTGGCGTTGCCATGAAATACCAGAAAGAAGGCTGGGAAGTGACCACCGGTGTCAAATACTTTGATATCGGCGGGGCACGCACAAGCATCGGCGCCAATTTCACGGACAACGATGCGATTGCCGCCGGCGTCAAGGTCGGCTTCCGCTTCTGACCTCCGTCACATGTCAGCATCAGAACCCGCCTGGCTTCCGGGCGGGTTTTTTCGTGCCAGCCGTCGCTAAGCATTTGACCCACCATGCCCTGCTTTGTACGAAAGCTCAAAAAGGGACAGGCGATGATCTACAAATCGGCACAGGACTGGTTGAACGCACCGCATAAGCGCGTGCTTTTTTATGGCATGTCGGGCGTGGGCAAGACCCACCTGTCGAACATGCTGCGCGCCCAGGGCGACTGGTTTCACTACTCGATAGATTATCGCATCGGCACCCGCTACATGGGGGAACTGATCGCCGACAACGCCAAGGCGCACGCGATGAAGGTACCGTTCCTGCGCGAGCTGCTGCTGTCGGATTCGATCTATATCGGCTCCAACATCACGTTCAACAATCTCTCGCCGGTCTCGACCTACCTGGGCAAACCCGGTGATCCGGCCAAGGGCGGAATGCCGATCGACGAATACCGCCAGCGCCAGGAACAGTTCCGCACCGCCGAGATTGCCGCGCTGAACGACACCGGGCATTTCATCGCTCGCGCGCAATCACTTTATGGCTACCCGAACTTCATCTGCGATACGGGCGGGTCGATCTGCGAATGGGCTGACGGCGACGATCCGGATGATCCGCTGCTGACGGAACTGTCGCAGCACTGCCTGCTGGTGCATATCGAAGGCACCGAGGCCCATACCCAGGAGCTGATCCGCCGGTTTGACCGCGCCCCGAAGCCGATGGCCTACCAACCGGAATTCCTGATCGGCGCCTGGAATGAATATCTGAGTGAAAACAAATGCTCACCAGATGAAGTTGACCCTAATTCCTTTATCCGCTGGACCTATGCCCGCGCCCTTGCCCATCGCCAGCCGCGTTATCAGGCGATGGTCAAATGGGGGGTCAGCGTCACGGCGGATCAGGTTGCCGCCGTCGACACCGCCGCAGATTTCGATGCGATGATCGCCGCCGCGCTTGACGCGCGCTGACGCCCCGAACACCGCCACTGGAACTCGGGCAGAAATACGCCTATCTCTTCGGCTCAGCCAGACAGGACAGATTCAATGCCGATCAAGATCCCCGCCAACCTGCCCGCCTATGACGTGCTCACGCGCGAAGGCGTCATGGTGATGGACGAGGATCAGGCCGCCCGCCAGGACATCCGCCCCCTGCGCATCGGACTGCTGAACCTGATGCCCAAGAAAATCCAGACGGAAAACCAGTTTGCCCGGCTGATCGGTGCAACGCCCCTGCAGATCGAGCTGAGCCTGATCCGCATGAGCGGGCATCGGACCCGCAACACCGCGGCCGAACATATGGCCAGTTTCTATCGCCCGTTTTCCGAGGTCATCGCCAGCGGCGAGAAATTCGACGGGCTGCTGATCACCGGCGCGCCGATCGAACATCTGGAATTCGACAAGGTCACCTACTGGGACGAGCTTCGCCAGGTGTTCGACTGGACCCAGACCCATGTGCATTCCACCTTCGGTGTCTGCTGGGGCGGGATGGGGATGATCAACCATTTCCACGGGGTCAGGAAACATATCCTGCCGCACAAGGCGTTCGGCTGTTTCCGGCATCGCAACATGGCGCCTGCCTCGCCTTACCTGCGCGGGTTTTCCGATGATTGCGTGATCCCGGTCAGTCGCTGGACCGAGATGCTTCAGCCCGAGATCGACGCCGCCAGCGGCCTCAACACGCTTTTGTTCAGCGATGAGGTCGGTCCCTGCCTGGTCGAGGACCCCGCCCATCGCGCGCTCTATATCTTCAACCACTTGGAATATGACAGCGACACACTAAAACAGGAATATGATCGTGATGTCGCAGCCGGTGCGCCGATCAACGTGCCGTGTAACTATTATCCCGGGGATGACCCGACCAAGCCGCCGCTCAACCGCTGGCGCAGCCATGCGCATCTGCTCTATGGCAACTGGATTTCCGAGATCTACGAGACCACGCCGTTCGATATCTCGAAGATCGGGCTGGAAAGCACCGATTTGCGGGCCTGAGCCATGAGCCTCGCGATCAAGGCCATGCTGCTTCTTCTGATCGCGCTGATCGCCGGATGTTCGGTTCTGGCAGAGCGGCGCGAGGCCACGGCGCGCAGCAGCTACCCGCCGGTCGGACAGTTTATCGATGTGGGCGGCACCCGCGTTCACGCCTGGGTACAGGGGGCGGGGCCTGATCTGGTGCTGATCCACGGCGCGGGCGGCAACCTGCGCGATTTCACCTTTGCCCTGACCGATCAGCTGGCCGGCCGCTATCGGGTGATCGCCTTTGACAGGCCGGGCCACGGCTGGACCGACCGGTTGCCGGGCTATGGCGGGCTGGGCAACACCAGGGGCGAAAGCCCCGCTGAACAGGCCGCCCTGCTGCAAAAGGCCGCCGCCGAACTGGGGGTCACGCGCCCCATCGTCGTGGGTCATTCCTATGGCGGCGCGGTGGCGCTTGCCTGGGGGCTCGGCCAGCCCGAGCAGACAGCGGCGCTGGTCACGCTGGGCGGCGTGTCGAACCCCTGGCCCGGAGAGCTGGACCGGCTCTACAAGGTCACCGGCTCTGCCCTGGGCGGTGCAACCGTGGTGCCGTTGATTACGGCGCTGGCGCCGGAGGCGCGCATCGATACGGCCGTGGCCTCGGTCTTTGGCCCGCAGAAGCCGCCCGAAGGGTATGTCGATCATATCGGCGGCGAACTCAGCCTGCGCCGCGAGGCCCTGCGCGCCAACGGCCAGCAGGTCCGAAGCCTGCGCCCGCATATCGTCGAGATGGAGCAGCACTACGCCACCCGGCTGACGATGCCGCTGGAAATCGTGCATGGCACGGCGGACGATACCGTACCCATAGAGATCCATGCCGAGAAACTGGTGACACAGGCGCCGCGCGCCCGCCTGACCCGCCTGCCGGGCATCGGCCATATGCCCCATCACGTGGCCAAGGCCGAGGTGCTGGCCGCGATCGACCGTGCCGCTGCGCGCGCCGGGTTGCGTCGTTAGATTGCACCTGACACACAGACCCGCCATAGTGCCCGGAAAACAGGAGGGGCTCATGAAACTGCCGTTTGACGGGGCCATCAGCGCCTATTTCAGGAATGACGCACCGGCAAATGTGCGCAACGCCATCCAGCGGGCGGAAAAAGGCGATGTCCTGGATGCTTCCTACCCCCATTCCGAACGGATGCCACGCAAGGCCTACGAGCGCGACATCGCCCGGCTGCAGATCGAACTGGTCAAGATGCAGTCCTGGGTCAAGCAAAGCGGTGCGCGCGTCGCGATGGTGTTCGAGGGCCGCGATGCTGCTGGCAAGGGCGGCACGATCAAGCGTTTCCGCGAAAACCTCAACCCGCGCGGCGCGCGCGTGGTGGCCCTGTCGAAACCAACCGAGGCGGAAGCGACCCAATGGTATTTCCAACGCTATATCGATCACCTGCCCGCGGGCGGGGAAATCGTGTTCTATGATCGCAGCTGGTATAATCGCGGTGTCGTGGAAAAGGTGTTTGGGTTCTGCACCGACGACCAGCGCGAACATTTCTTCACCCAGGCGCCGGATTTCGAAAAGATGCTGGTGGATGAGGGGATCATCCTTGTCAAATTCTGGCTGAATGTCGGGCGGGCCGAGCAGCTGCGCCGGTTCCTCAGGCGCGAGAGCGATCCGCTGAAGCAGTGGAAACTCAGCCGGATTGACGTGGAGGGGCTTAAGAAATGGGAAGAATACAGCGCCGCCATCCGTGAAACGCTGGAGCGCACCCATACATCCGTCGCCCCCTGGACGGTGATCCGGTCCGATGACAAGCGCCGCGCGCGGCTGTCAGCCATACGGCACCTGCTGCAGTCGGTCGACTATGCGCACAAGGAAACGGGCGCGATCGGTGAAACAGATGGCTCCGTCTGCGCCGGCCCCGAGATCTGGGATGCCTAAGCGCGGCTATCATCATGGCAACCTGCGCCAGGCGCTGGTCGAGGCCGTGCTGAAGCTGATCGAGGCGCGGGGGCCGACCGGCTTTACCCTGTCCGAGGCCGCCAAGCAGGCGGGGGTCACCCCCGCCGCGGTCTACCGGCATTTCGAGGGGCGCGAAGACCTGATCGCCGAAGCCGCGCGCCAGGGCTATGAGGTTTTTGCCGACCTGATGCAGCACGCCTACGAGACGGGCCAGCCCTCGGCGCTGGCCTCGTTCGAGGCGACGGGCCGCGCCTACCTGGCCTTCGCCCGCCGCTATCCCGGCCATTACATCGCCATGTTCGAAAGCGGGATCTCGGTAAACCGCACCCCCGAACTGGCCGCGATCTCGGCCCGCGCGCGCAAGGTGCTGGAACGCGCCGCCGAAGAGCTGAGCCAGCACATCCCGCCGGAAAAGCGCCCGCCCCCGGCGATGTTTTCTGCCCATATCTGGGCGCTCAGCCACGGTGTCGTGGAACTCTTCGCGCGCAACAGCCCCGGCACGCAAAGCCCGTTCCCGCCCGAAGATCTTCTGGAAACCGGGATCGGCGTCTATCTGCGGGGTCTGGGCATCCTGCCGCCCGACGCGTGATCACCGGCGCCGCCCGGCGCTAACGCCTGCCGTACCCTGCCGAGACCAGCGGACCGACCGCGATCGCGCCCCGGGTCGAAAGGTGGTCGCTGTCGCGGTACAGCACCGTGTCCCCGAGGAACCAGGCATAGCTGTCGCCCTCGACGAAGAAGTCGGTCAGCGACAACAGTTCGACACCCTCCTGCTGGGCCATGCGCGCCAACACGCTGTCGGCATAGGCGACCAATGCGTCATGCTGCGCGCGCTTGATGTAGCTGGCCTTGAATTTC
The DNA here is from genome assembly GCF_039839345.1 of Roseovarius sp. CAU 1744. Taxonomy (NCBI): domain Bacteria; kingdom Pseudomonadati; phylum Pseudomonadota; class Alphaproteobacteria; order Rhodobacterales; family Roseobacteraceae; genus Roseovarius; species Roseovarius sp. CAU 1744. The sequence goes on from NZ_JBDOQV010000005.1 coordinate 176,099, forward strand.
TCGCGGGCCTGTTCAGGTGTGAGGCCCTGCAGAATGGCCTGCAGCAACACGTTTTCCGGCAGGACCCATTGCTGCGGCACCTGCGCGATCAGGATAACGCGAATTCCGGCCTCGCGGTAGAAGGCAACGGTCTTTTCCAGCCCGGCCTCGAAATTGGCGCGGCGCTCCTCCTCGGAGCTGACCCTGACACCGGCAGTCTGCGTCAGCGCGAATTCGTCCTCCTCCCCGCTGTAATCGCCGCTGGCATAAAGGCTCCAGCGCGAGGCGATAAAGACCGTCTCGACCCCCTGAACCACCGCCTGGTTCGCCAGGTGATGGGCGATGTTGCTGCAGATCAGCGATTCGGCCCCGCCGCTGGAAAGGTAAACCCCCAGAAGCGGCGGACAGGCCGCCCGCACGCCGCGCAGCACGGTCACGTCATGATCCTGCGAGACCTGGTCGAAAGCCGCCAGAATGGATTGGGCGTGGCTGTCCCCCAGCAATGCGATCCTGGCGGCCGGTGCCTCGGGATCGTAGACCGCGCACAGCCGGCCTTCGACAATTGCCTGCTTATCCTTGCAGATGTCGCGCTGGCGGGTTTCATAGAGCTGCTCGCGCCAGGTCGTCATCAGCCCCGGTTCTCTTTCCTCGACCCGAAACGGCAATCCCTTGGTGACATCCCCCCAGGTGCCGAACCCGGCAAAGACGACGATCCCGGCGACACTGGCCAGCAGCAGCGGCCTGCGCTCGGGAAACCAGTCGCGGCGCCGGAACGGGGTTTCGACAAACCGCCAGCTGAACCAGGCCAGCAGCAGCGACGCCACCGCGAGGGAGCTCATCAGCCAGAGCGAAGGTTCGGATACACTGCGGATACGCGCGAAGACGAAAAGCGGCTGATGCCACAGATAGGCGCTGTAGCTGATCAGCCCTACCGCCACCATCGGCCCCAGCGACAGGAACCGCGCCACCATGGTGCCTTTCGCGGCGAACAGGATGATCAGCGCCGTCCCCAGAACCGGTACCACGGTATAGACCGACGGAAACGGCAGGCTCCCGTCGAAAAAGACGATGCTGTAGAGGATCAGCCCCAGCCCCAGCAGCGCGCCCAGCTCGCTGCGCATCTGCGCGCGGTTGAACAGCAGCGCGGCACAGATCGACCCGGCCAGCAACTCCCACAGGCGCGAGGGCGAGAAAAAGAAGTTCTCGGTCGGGTAGTTGCGCCACCCCCATTCCGCCAGCGCCAGCGACAGGGCCGAGAGGATCAGAAAGACGATCAGGAACTTGGTGCGCATGAACTGCCCAAGCGCCCACAGGACCAGCGGGAACAGCAGGTAATACTGCTCTTCCACCGCCAGGCTCCAGGTGTGCAAGAGCGGGCGGAACTCGGCGCCAACATCGAAATAGGACGATTTTTCAAGAAAGTGGATGTTCGATATGAACATCGCCGCATAGCTCAGGCTGCGGGCGTAGTCCTCGAACGGGTCCGGTGGGATCCAGCGCCAGGCGAAGGGGATGGTGCAGATCAGCACGAAGAACAGCGCCGGCAGAATCCGCCGCGCCCGACGCTCGTAGAACCCCAGCAGCGAATAGGTGCCGTTTTCGCGCTCGTTGATCAGGATGGAGGTAATCAGATAGCCGCTGATGACAAAAAACACGTCCACGCCGACATAGCCGCCGCTGAACAGCGAAAACCCGGCATGAAACAGAATAACCGGCAAAACCGCGACCGAGCGCAAGCCATCTATTTCTGGACGGTACTTCATCAAACGTCTCAGCTACAATACTGGCTGGATGATCCCCCCGAACACCCTTGGGCCAGAAGTACAAGAAGGCGCCGGGGTCTGTCCTCGGCGCCTCCTCGTAGTCACATTGGCAGTCGCCCGCCTTAGCGTTTCGAGAACTGGAAGCTCCGGCGCGCCTTGCGCTTACCGTATTTCTTCCGCTCGACGACGCGGCTGTCACGGGTCAGGAAACCGGCCGCCTTGAGCGCACCGCGCAGGGACGGATCATATAGCTGCAGCGCCTTCGAGATGCCGTGCTTGACCGCACCGGCCTGCCCCGACAGACCGCCACCCTTGACGGTGGCCTGAACGTCGAACTGATCCTCGACACCGGCGACCGAGAACGGCTGGCGCAGGATCATCTGCAGCACGGGACGCGCGAAATACGCGTCCATTTCCTTGCCGTTGACCTCGACCTTGCCCGATCCGGGCTTGATCCAGACGCGGGCCACCGCGTCCTTGCGCTTGCCAGTGGCATAGGACCGGCCCAGTTCGTCACGGACGGGCTCGCGCGGCTCGGCGGTTTCAGCAACGGCCTCGGCGGTAACACCTTCGGCGACCGCTTCCAGACCTTCGAGAGAGTTGATTTCTTCAGCCATCAGATTGCCACCCGGGTGTTCTTGGAATTCATGGATTTCACATCCAGCACTTCGGGGCTTTGCGCCTCGTGCGGATGCTCAGCGCCGGCATAGACGCGCAGGTTGGTCATTTGCTTGCGCGCCAGGCGGTTGCCCGGCAGCATCCGCTTGACCGCCTGCATGACGACACGCTCGGGATGGGCGCCTTCCAGGATCTCACCGGTGGTGCGTGATTTGATTCCGCCGGGATGGCCGGTATGCCAGTAGTTCGGCTTTTCACGCTTGTCGCCGGTCAGCTGGACCTTTTCGGCATTGATGACGATGACGTTGTCGCCCATATCCATGTTCGGCGTGAACGACGCCTTGTGCTTGCCGCGCAGGCGCATGGCGATGATCGAGGCAAGACGGCCCAGAACAACGCCCTCGGCGTCGATCAGGATCCATTTCTTGTCGATATCTGCCGGAGTTGCAGAGAATGTTTTCATAAGGTGTAACCATCGGTTGACTTGGCGGAACGGACGGGCGCCCATTCCTGTTTTTGATGGGCGGGTTATAAAGGGTCACATCGTCACGTCAAGTCCCCCTTGTTCGTTTAAAGTGTTTAAAAACATCAGCTTGCGAAATAGGTATCATTTTACCCCAATTCTGTGGCGTTTTCATGCGAACCCGTCAGAGCGCCGATTTGCGCCTGCTATTGCCGCAAATAACCGTCGGTAATCCGTGGCACGACGTGCAATGCACCGCGCAGGGTCAGGTGATCGGTATCGCGGAACAGCACTTCGCCATCCTTGAACCAGGCATAACGGGCGCCCTGCGCGAAGATCCCGTTCAGGGGCAGGATTTCGGCGCCATGTGCGGCGGCGGCCTCTGACAGGACCCGATTGGCATAGCCTGCAAGCGCGTCGAACTCGTTTTGCTCGATGAAACTCCGCGCGAAGCGATGTTTTGCTGCATCAGGACCGGCATCGCTCAGCATGGACTGCCACAGGATGTTTTCGGGAAAGATCCTCTGCTGCGGCACCTCCGGGATCACGATCACGCGCAGACCGGCCGCGCGATAATGGGCCAGCATTCGGTGCACACCCGCCTCGAAGGCGGCCTGCCATCCTTCCCGGCTCTGCGACGGGTTATCCAATGTCTCGCTGACCGTGAAACCGCCATCCTCGCCCGAGAAATTCCCGCTGGCATAAAGGCTCCAGCGGGCGACCAGAAACACGGTATCAACCTCGCGCGCCAGGACATCCTGGGCAAAGGCCTGCGTGGTATTGAAACAATCCCGCGCGTCGTGGCGGGCATAGGTCAGATAGACCCCCAGGAGCGGCGGACAGGCGGCGCCCACCCCGCGCAACAGGGTCAGGTCGGCGCCTCGCGCCAGGTCGGCAAAGGCGGGCAGCATCGCCTGCGCGTGGCTGTCACCCAGCAGGGCCACCCGGCCTTGTGGATTGTCCGGCGCAACGATGGTGCAAAGCTGGCCCGGCAGCGGCGCGTCCTCGATGCAATTATCCTGCTGGCGCCACTCGCCAAGCTGCGCGTTGAGCGCGATCAGCTCGTCCGAGCCGAAGGTCTTCAGCCGTCCCGGCATCCCCTTGCTCAGATCCCCCCAGAATCCGAAACCGGCAAAGGCGACGATGCCCAGGGCAGATGCCAGGAACAGCCGGGACCGGCCCGCCAGCAGCGCCCGCCGGCGAAACGGCGCCTCGACGAATTTCCAGGTCAGCCAGGCCAGCGCCAGCGTCAGCAGGATCAGCGCCCAGATCAGCCATGCCGGTGGTTCCGTCACGCTCTGGAAACGCGCGAACACGAACAGCGGCTGGTGCCACAGATAGGCGCTGTAGCTGACCAGCCCGATCCCCACCATCGGGCGCAGCGACAGCAAACGCCCGGTCACTGAACGGCCATCGGCAAAGAGGATGATCAGCATCGACCCAACGACCGGCACCAGCGTATAGAGCGACGGAAACCTGACGCCGGTACCGTAAGAGACCACGCAGAACAGGATCATCGCCAGCCCGGCCAGGGCCAGCAGGTCATTGCGCGGCTGCGCCCGGCCAATCAGAAGGACGGCACAGATCGACCCCGCCAGCAGTTCCCACAGCCGCGAAGGGGTGAAGAAGAAATTCTCCAGCGGATAGTTGCGCAGCCCCCATTCGGCAATTCCCAGCGAGACCGCCGAGAGACCCAGAAACACGATCAGGAACTTGATGCGCACGAACTGCCCAAGCGCCCACAGCACCAGCGGGAACAGCAGGTAATACTGCTCTTCCACCGCCAGGCTCCAGGTGTGCAAGAGCGGTCGCAGCTGCGCGGCGGCGTCGAAATATCCTGAATGTTCGATGAAATGGATGTTCGAGGCAAAAAGCGCGGCAAAGGCCAGGCTGCGCGCGTAATCCTCGAACGCGTCCGGCGGAATCCAGCGCCAGGCCAGCGGCGCCGTGCAGAGCAGCACGAAAAACAGCGCCGGCAGGATCCGCCGCGCCCGGCGTTCGTAGAAGCCAAGCAGCGAATAAGTGCCCGCCTCGCGCTCGGAAATCAGGATGGTGGTGATCAGATAGCCGCTGATGACGAAAAACACGTCCACCCCGACATAGCCACCGCTGAAACCCGCGAACCCTGCGTGAAACAGGATGACCGGCACGACCGCGACCGCCCGCAACCCATCTATCTCCGGCCTGTATTTCATCTGCTGTCGTCTATCCGAAACTGGGTATCTGTCCGCGCCGCGCATGGCGCGCGGCGGTATATCGCGCCCCCCGCCCCCAGGCAAGATCAAAGCCGTCGCGGGCCGTGCGGGTGCTCAGACCGATATCTCGTCCTGCGGGTTGTCCAGAAGATCGCGGATGATGTCCACCGCCGCCTCGAAACAGCCCTCGGCAACCTGCGCGTTGATGGCCAGACGCACCGAATGCGGCGCGCGGGTGTCGCGCAGCACGAAATCTTCCGAGGATTTCAGCAACACGCCCCGGGCCTGCGCCGCGCGGACAAACCGGCTGGCCCGCCAGCCTCCGGGCAGCGAAATCCACAGCAGGGGCACATCCTCCTGCCAGGTCACGTCATGCCCGCCCAGGTGATTGAGCGCCAGGCGCACGCGTTCGGCCAGCTTTTCCCGGGTCTGGCGCAACACCGGATGCAGGCGCGGATCGTTCAGCACGGTGTTGGTGATCTCGGTCAGGGGACGCGCCAGCCCGAAACAGGTAAAGCTGACCGTGCGCACCAGATCCTTGGTCCTGACCCTCGGCCCGATCGCCCATCCCACCCTCAGCGCCGGGGTCAGGGTTTTCGACAGGGACGACACATACCACCCCAGGTCCGGCAGCAATGCCCGGTAGCTGTCGGCGCTTGCGGGTGTCAGCTTGTAGCAATCGTCGTCGACGACGTGCAGCCCGTGCCGGCGCGCCACCTCGGCAACCTCGTGACGGCGGCGCAGGGTGGTGCGGCGCAGGGTCGGGTTGTTCACCTCGGCCGAGGTCAGGAAGACCTGCGCGCGATGCCTCCGCGCGGCCTCCTCCAGCGCATCCGGCAGCGGCCCTTCGGCGTCGCATTCCACGGCCACGACCCGCGCCCGGCACAGCTCGGCGGCGCGGCGAAAGCCCGGATAGGCGTGCTGCTCGATCAGCACAACCGGTTCGGGCCCTTCGAGCACCGTTTGCAAGACCGCCAGCATCGCGTTCTGGGCGCCATGTGCCAATACAATGTCATCCGCGGCAAAATTGCCGATCGGCAGCCCGGCCAGATGGCCGCGCATCGTCTCGCGCAGCGGACGGTCATCGACATCGTTGGGATAGCGCATCATGCTGCGCGTACAGGCCTGTTCACCAACCGAGCGGATGGCATCGCGCAACAGTTCCGTCTGCCCGACATCCGGCAGCCACGGGCTGCGGAACGACACGGTTTCCGGCCAGTCATGCGGCTCATCGGACTGCATCTGCTTGTCCGCCACAAAGGTGCCCCGCCCCACGCCGGCCTCCAGCAGGCCCTCGTCCTTCAACAGCGTATAGGCCCGCGCGACCGTCCCCGGCGTGACCGAGGCGCGATAGGCCAGGTCGCGAACAGGCGGCAGCTTGCTGCCTTTTTCCAACACCCCGTCGGCGATCCCCTTGCGCAGCGCGCTTGCCAGGGCCTGGTATTTGGATTTGCCCGCTTTCGACAGGTCCGGCCGCCACATTGTACTCATTACAATCTTTTCCTCGACGCAATGTTCCGAAAATTGTATCCCTTCGTTACAAGATAACTTAGCTTTGTGTCAATACAATTTAGGAGAGAACCATGGCACACGTTCACGTCATCACCCTTGCCGACAGCCTGAAGACCTCGGGCGGCTACCCCCTGCCCCTGCTGGCCCGCATTGCCATGCAGTTCGCGGTGATCGTGACCACGTGGGACATGAAATACCGCACCCGAAAGCAGCTGTTGAAGCTTGACGCACATCTGCTGCGCGACATCGGCATCGAACGCAGCGCGGCTGATACGGAGGCCCGCCGCCCATTCTGGCATTGACCATCCCTGATTGCCGGAATGTCCTGAGGGTCGGAGCGCGCCTCCGGCCCTTTTTTGCCTTGGCCTTTGCCGGAACCGAACTGGAGTACGCCCATGCCCCCCTGTGAAACCCGGTTCGAGACCGAACGGCTGGTGATGCGCTCGTGGCGTCGTGATGACCTGGAGGATTTCACCCGCCTTCACGCCGATCCGCAGGCAATGGGGGACTACCGCGGCCCGGTCAGCGCCGAGGTCAGCGAGAAGAAATTCAACGACTACCGCGATCAGTACAAACGCCACGGATTCATTCGTTGGCATGTTTCCAACAGGAATGGCGATTTTCTGGGCTATGTCGGCCTATATCCGAATGGTGCGGATCATCCGCTGGGCGCACATAGCGACATTGGCTGGCGCCTGCACCCCGACGCCTGGGGCAGTGGCTATGCGACCGAGGCCGCCCGCGCCACGCTTGCCCATGCGTTCGAAACTTATGGCCTTGCCGAAATCCTGGCCTATACCCAGGCCGAGAATCTGGCCTCGCAGGCCGTGATCGGACGGCTGGGGCTGCGGCGCGACCCGGCGCGGGATTTTTCAATCGACGATCCGGTCGCCGGGATGTGGCACGGGCTGACCTGGGTGGCAGGCAACCCCGGTCAGGCGGCGGGCGGGATCGAATAGGTCAGGCTGGCGCGGGCCACCGGCTTTTCCATGCCCTCGGAAAAGATCAGCACCTCGCCCACCGCCAGAACACGGCCAAGCTTCAACAGGCGGCATTCGGCGATCAGATCGACCCCCGCCACCGGCTTGCGCATGAAGTCGATCGAACAATTCGTCGTCACCGCCAGACCCACCGGACCAATCATCGCCAGCACCGCCAGGTAAACGGACACATCCGCCAGGCCAAAGATCGACGGGCCGGACACAGTGCCGCCGGGACGCAGATGGCGCTCTTCGACCTTCAGGCGGGTGCGAATGCGCATCTCGCCCAGATCCTCAATGGCAAATTCACCGCTGACCTGTGGAAACTCGCGGTCCAGAAACGCCATCAACGCATCGGTGTCCATCTGCAAGGCCATGCTTCCCTCCGTGCCCGTTCGACGCTAACAATGACCCCAACACAGTCGGAGACACAAGATGGCAATTCTGGAACGTAACGATACCGGCGCTGTCGCCCGGCTGACACTGAACGCGCCCGAGAAGCTGAACGCGCTCAGCGATGCGATGCTGGCCGCCCTGCAGGAGGAGTTCGACCGCCTGCGCGAGCAATCCCATATCCGCGCCGTCATCATCGCAGGCGCCGGCAAGGCCTTCTGTGCCGGCCATGACCTCAAGGAAATGACCCAGGGGCGTCAGGCCGAGGATGGCGGCAAGGCCTATTTCGCCGATCTCTTCGCCCGCTGTGCGCAAGTCATGCTGTCAATCCGCGCCCTGCCCCAGCCGGTGATCGCCCAACCGCACGGCATCGCCACCGCCGCCGGCTGCCAGCTGGTGGCCACCTGCGACATGGCCGTCGCCGCCGAGGGAACGCGGTTTGGCGTCAACGGTGTGAACATCGGGCTTTTCTGCTCGACCCCGATGGTCGCGCTCAGCCGTAACATTCCCCGCAAACAAGCCTTCGAGATGCTGACGACGGGCGCGTTCATCGACACCGACCGCGCGCGGGATCTGGGCCTTATCAACCGGGCGGTACCGGCCGAGCAGCTTGAAGGCGCCGCCAACGAACTGGCCGAAACCGTTGCCGCGAAGCTGGGGGTTGCGGTCAAGATCGGCAAGGAAGCGTTCTACAACCAGATCGAAATGCCGCTGGAACGGGCCTATGACTATACCGGGCAAGTCATGGTTGAAAACATGATGCACCGGGACACCGCCGAGGGTATCAGCGCCTTTATCGAAAAACGCCCGCCCGAGTGGCAACAGGACTGAGGTCACATTGATCACGCAATGGAATCAACCGCTTGGCGGATAGTTTCCCCGGAGATTACAGAAAGTTTCCAAGCTTTTACTTTTCAGCTCTGCCACTTTTTTGCCATGATCCCGACAGGGTTGGCATGATTGCCTTTCATTATTAACTCTTTTCTCAACGGTCAAAGTCCCGTCGCGATTGTGCCAACTCTACGAACCTCCTTGAAATCAACCACTTGACGCCCCAACCGTACTGTTTCCGGTTGCGCGCCTTATATTTTCCACATTTGCCATTTTCCTGCCGCAATTCGACGTTTAGAACGGTGTTATGGGGGCACGTTTTGCCCAACGAGCATGGGTCACCGGCACCAATTGGTTCCTCCAGGTCAGCCTCTCTCTGACCGCCAACTACCTCGGCCGGTGATCCGCTCGACTTTGCGCCAGAACCGGCGCAAGCACCTTTTCAATCGCCCGCCGATACCCTACATCGCTGCCATGACAGAGGTATTGCATATCGTTGGCGGCGGCATGGCCGGGTCCGAGGCCGCCTGGCAGGCCGCGCAGATGGGCGTGCGCGTGGTGATCCACGAAATGCGCCCGGCTGTCGGCACCTTTGCCCACCGTACCGGCGACCTGGCCGAGATGGTCTGCTCGAACTCGTTTCGCTCGGATGACGATGAACAGAACGCCGTGGGCCTCCTGCATTGGGAGATGCGTGCGGCGAACGGGCTGATCATCGAGACCGCGGATCGACACCGCCTGCCCGCGGGTGGCGCCCTGGCGGTGGACCGCGACCCGTTTGCGGCATCGGTCACCGCCCGGCTCAAAGCACATCCGCTGGTGAATGTGGAAGAGGGCGAAATCACCACCCTGCCGGATCAGGGGCACTGGATCTTCGCCACCGGGCCGCTGACATCCGAAGGGCTGGGACAGGCCATCGCGGCCGAGACCGGCAGCGAGGCCCTGGCCTTTTTCGACGCGATCGCGCCCATCGTCTATCATGACAGCATCGACATGACCCGCGCCTGGATGCAGTCGCGCTATGACAAGGGCGAAACCGAGGCGGAACGCACCGCCTACCTCAATTGCCCGATGAACCGCGATCAGTACGAGGCGTTCATCGACGCGCTGCTGGCCGCCGACAAGACCGAGTTCCACGAGGGCGAGACCGCCACCTATTTCGACGGCTGCCTGCCGATCGAGGTGATGGCCGAGCGCGGCCGCGAGACCCTGCGTTTCGGGCCGATGAAACCCGTCGGCCTGACCAACCCGCACCGCCCGGATGACAAACCCTATGCGGTGGTGCAGCTGCGCCGCGACAACGCGCTTGGCACGCTCTACAATATCGTGGGCTTTCAGACCAAGATGAAATATGGCGCACAAACTGCTGTTTTCAAAATGATTCCTGGCCTTGAAAATGCGCAATTCGCGCGCCTTGGGGGCATTCACCGCAACACGTTCCTGAATTCACCCACCCTGCTCGATGACCGGATGCGCCTGCGTTCGCGTCCGAACATCCGCTTTGCCGGCCAGATCACCGGCGTCGAGGGCTATGTCGAATCCGCCGCGATGGGCCTGCTGGCCGGGCGGCTCGCCGCTGCGGAAATCCTGCACCGCCCGCTGCCTGCCCCGCCGCAGGACACGGCCATGGGCGCGTTGATCCACCACATCACCGGCGGGGCGGATGCCAGGACGTTCCAGCCGATGAACGTGAATTTCGGCCTCTTCCGCCCGGTCGACGGCCTCAAGGGCGGGCGGCGCGGCCGCAAGGACCGCTACAAGGCCTATACCGACCGCGCCAAGGCCGCGTGGTCTGAATGGCTCGCGCAGACCGCGCTGGACGAAACGCAAGCGGTGTGATCTTCTGACCCCCATGCAGGACAGGTTTCTCGACAAGGCCTATGGCCTCGAAACAACTGAGGACACCCAGAATCTCTATCGGGATTGGGCGGCCAGCTATGATGCTGAAATCGCCGAAAACGGCTATGCAACCCCCGAGCGCGTGACCAGGGCGCTTGCAGAAATACTCAAGAAGAGGGACATGCCGGTTCTGGATTTCGGCTGCGGCACGGGCCTGTCGGGGCTGGCGCTGAAACTGGGCGGTTTCCAGGTGATCGACGGGATGGACCCAAACCCTGAAATGCTCGACCTGGCGCGCAAAAAGAACATCTACCGCAATCTCACGCTGATCGATATCGACGACGAAGCCCCTGTCGGAAAGGGCAGCTATGGCGCCATCACCGCGATCGGCGTGATCGGCACCGGTGCGGCCCCCGCCACCACGCTGGACCTGCTGATGAACGCGCTCGATCCCGGCGGATTGCTGGCGTTCAGCCTCAACGACCACGCCCTTGCGGACCGGCAATATACCGGCCGCCTGAACCAATGGCTGGATTGTGGCGCGGCGCGGCTGCGCTTTCAGAGACACGGGGCCCATCTGCCGAAACAGAACCTTGAGGCCACCGTGTACGTGCTTGAAAAAGCGTGACTTTCACCACCCGATTCGCCCCGTCACCAACCGGCCCACTGCATCTGGGCCACGCCTATTCGGCGCTGCTGGCCCATGACATGGCGATGTCCGAAGGCGGTGACTTCCTGCTGCGGATCGACGATCTTGACGCCACGCGATCGCGCCCCGAATGGGAAGACCAGCTTAAATCCGACCTCGCCTGGCTTGGGCTCAGGTGGCCGACCCCCTGCCGCCGCGAATCCGACTCCATGGCCGAATACGACGCCGCGCTCGACAGGCTGTGGTCCATGGGCCTGCTCTACCCCTGCACCTGCTCACGCCGCGACATTCGCGAGGCGCTCTCCGCCCCGCAGGAAGGCCCAGACGGTCTGATCTATCCCGGTACGTGCCGCGAAAAACGCGCCGCTTTCCCACGGCCCGGCGACCGGCCCCGCGATGTCACCCTGCGCCTCGACATGGCCCAGGCCTGCCGCATGGCTGGGGTTTTCGATCACCAACTCGAAACTCCGGAGGGCGGCTGCCGCCGGGTCGCCGGATTTACCGAATCCGGCGCCGGCCCCGCGGGCGATACCGGCCGGATCGAATTCACTCCTGAGGACATGTGCGCCGGCGTCGGCGACGTGGTCCTCGCCCGCAAGGATGTCGGCGCCGCCTATCACCTGGCGGTGGTGATCGACGACGACGCCCAGAAAATCACCCACGTGATCCGCGGGCAGGACCTGTTCGAGGCGACCAGGATCCACGTCGTCCTGCAACACCTGCTCGGCCTGCCCACACCCGTCTACCATCACCACCGGCTGATCCGCGACGAGGCCGGCAAGCGCCTGGCCAAACGCGACGATGCCCGCGCCATCGCCCGCTACCGCGATGACGGCGCAAGCCCGCAGGATATCCGCGACATGGTCGGGCTCGGCTGATCCTTCATCTTGCCAGAAATACTCAGGTGCCGCTCAGCCCGCCTCGGGCGCCATCGTCACCACTTCCACACCGTCCCGGATCGCCGTGTAGAAACAACTCCGCCGGTTGGTGTGGCAGGCCGGCCCGGTCTGGCGGATCGCCAGCAACAGGCAATCGCGGTCGCAATCCACCCGCATCTCGACCAGTTCCTGCACGTGGCCCGATGTCTCGCCCTTGATCCAGAACTGCTGGCGCGAGCGGCTCCAATAGGTCACCCGCCCGGTTTCCAGCGTCCTTGCCACGGCCTCGGCATTCATCCACGCCATCATCAGCACATCGCCGTTCTCAGCGTCCTGCGCAATCGCCGGGATCAGCCCGGCCGCGTCAAAGGTCAATGTCGCCGGATCAAAGCTCATGGCCGGATACCCTTTTCAACTCTCTTCACTGCCTCTATCTATGGGGTCAGACCGTGAAGGAAAAGCCATGAGTACGGAAAACGATCTCATCAAGCTCTACTCGGCGCGTATCCTCGCGCTGGCCGCTGATATTCCGCGCCATGGCCGGCTGTCGAACCCTGACGCGACGGTGAAACGCCGCGCGCCGCTCTGCGGCTCGACCGTCACCGTCGATATCGCCGTCGACGATGGCCGCATCAGCGACTATGCCGCCGAAGTCAAGGCCTGTGCCCTGGGCCAGGCCGCGGCCAGCGTCGTGGGCGCGGGCATCGTCGGGCTTAATGCGGCAGAGGTTACCGCGGCGCGCGATCAGCTCAAGGCGATGCTGAAACATGATGGCCCGGTGCCGGACGCGCCGTTTGACGGGCTCGAGGTGCTGCAACCGGCCAAGGATTACAAGAATCGCCATGCCTCGATCATGCTGACGCTCGAAGCCACCGTCGAAGCGCTCGAGGAAGCCGGCGCCAGATCCTCCTGCGCCTGAGCCTGCCGATGTCGCCACGCACGGTCTGGAGCTTCAATTTTACCGGCTGGATCCTGTTCACCGTCTCGGCCGTGTTTTTCCTGTGGGGAACATGGAAGGCCGGCGACGTGATCGGCATCATCGCCAGCCTCGCCTTCCTGATCGCGTGCATCATCTTCCTGGTCCCGGTCTGGATCCATCGCCCCGGCAGGAAGGACTGATGGCTGCAAGCGGGTGCGTTCACGACTCATCCGACCGGTGTGAGTACATCGCGGTATTGCCAAGATGACTTACACCGGTCATCAGAACAAAATTTCTTCGGATTGCATGAACGAAACTTTGTCTCCGGAATATTCTACAATCTCCAAATAGGTGTGATGTGACTTGAGGTGCTTTGACATAATTTCCTCGAGACGCGCTTCTGCATCTTCGTACGAACCAAAGTCATTTGGCCGGCCTGCCAGTGCTCTTGGGCCCGAACTCGCAACTCAAAGAAGTAGGTACCTTTTCGCCAACTTTGATTTCATCGCTGTTTCGCAATTACAAACCATCAACAAGCTAATGACTGCGTAGCAAAAATGTATACGTTCTCTGCTCAACTGCAGTTGAGCCGTTAATGCACCGACTGTTTACCTCATATGACTGGTCTGAGCCCGAACCGGATATTCGAAACCCCGGATGTAAGCCGCGCGATCGCCAGACCGCGGGGTGGCGACAATCGGCATTTTCTGCGCAGTTTATGCCCGCCCAGTTCGAAAAACCTGAATCTGGTGCGCCGGTGTCAGCCAATCGCCAGCCCGGGGGCGGTCTGGCGATCGCGCGGCGGCCTGCGGCCTTGATTCCGCGCGGAGGTAACGCAACCGAATGGCGGCAAAGTCCGCAGATCGGACCATCACAACGTAAAAAAAACCGCCGCACGTTCCGGCAAGAACGGCGGCGGTCAGGGAATGCGGGTTCCGGGGAATCCTGTGGCGCCGACGGGGGGATGAGGTAAGCCCCGGGGACAGTGGAACAGGCAGTTGTCGGGCGCGTCGCTCAGGGTTGGGACAGATGGACGCGCGCGGCGCAAACAGGGACGGAACGTCGCAGGCAGAAACTTGAAACTCAGGTCAGACCGGGCAGATACAGCGCGCCCAGCAGCATCACCATCAACGCGGCAGCCCCGATGGCATCGCCCAGCAATGTCTGGCGGGACCGGATGGCGGCGGTTCTGATCTGGTGCATCATGGCAATCTCCTCGGCGGCTGTCCTGTCGGTCTTGTTGCTTCTTTGTTCTCATTCCGGAAAGGATTTGTAAAGAACTTTTTAAGAACATTTGTGAACAAACATGGGGCAATCATCCCAACCCGTTGATAGGATAGGAAAATTTCTTAGACACGTGTTCTCATTGGTTAACGGGCGCCGGGCCTAGCCGACCGAGATCAGCCGGATCGCCTGATCCTGTTCCATCAGCCACAACAGCACCCGCGCCGCCTGGCCGCGTTCGCCGGTCAGGTCGGGATCATCGTTGAGCAGTTTGCGCGCATCACTTTGTGCCACCGCCATCAGCGCCGCCTGCGCCTCCAGATCCGCCACGCGAAATTTCGGCAGGCCCGATTGCGCCGTGCCGATCAGGTCGCCGGCGCCGCGCATTTCCAGATCGACCTCGGAAATCCTGAACCCGTCCTCGGTATCGCGCATCGTGGTCAGGCGACGCTCGCCGCCCTCGCTCAGCGGCGCCTGGTACATCATCAGGCAGGTCGATTGCGCCTCTCCGCGCCCCACCCGGCCCCGCAACTGGTGCAGCTGCGCCAGCCCGAAGCTTTCGGCGCGTTCGATCACCATGATCGAGGCATTGGGCACATCCACCCCCACCTCGATCACCGTCGTGGCAACCAGCACCGAGGTCTCGCCGCGCTGAAACGCGCCCATCGCCGCGTCTTTCTGTTCAGGCGGCATCTGGCCGTGGACCAGCCCCACCACGCCCTCGCCAAGCGCCGCGCGCAGCCTCTTGAACCGTTCCTCGGCGCTGCTCAGGTCGATGCTCTCGCTTTCCTCGACCAGCGGACAGACCCAATAGGCCTGCCGCCCCTCGGCAACCGCCTTGCGCAGATGGTCCACCACCTCGTCCATCCGGCCCATGTTCACCAGCGCGGTCTTGATCGGCTTGCGCCCCGGCGGTTTTTCATCCAGCACGCTGACATCCATATCGCCATATTGCGCCAGTTCCAGCGAGCGCGGGATCGGCGTCGCCGTCATCACCAGCACGTCGGTCCGTGCGCCCTTCTTGCCCAGTTCCAGCCGCTGGCGCACGCCGAACCGGTGCTGTTCATCGACGATCGCCAGGCGCAGATCGGCAAATTCGACATCCGCCTGAAACACGGCATGGGTACCGACCAGGATCTGGATGTCGCCGCGCGCCAGCGCCTCCAGCTTTCGCCGCCGTTCGGCCCCCTTGTCGCGCCCGGTCAGGATCTCGATCGCCACGCCCGCCGCATCCGTCAGCGGCCTGAGCCCTTCAAGATGCTGTTGCGCCAGGATGCCGGTGGGAGCCATCATCACCCCCTGCCCGCCTGCCTCGACCGCGATCAGCAATGCCTTGAGCGCCACCAGCGTCTTGCCCGCGCCGACATCACCCTGCAGCAGGCGGTTCATGCGCGTGGGCCGGGCCATGTCGGCGGCGATCTCGGCAATCGCGCGGGTCTGCGCGCCGGTCAGTTCATAGGGCAAGGCGTCAAGCACGCGGGCCTGCAATTCCCCCGTCCCCACCGTCTCGCGCCCCTTGGCGCGGCGCAGCTTCATTCGCGCCAGTGCCAACGTCATCTGGTGCGCCATGAACTCGTCATAGGCCAGCCTCTCGCGGGCCGGATGCGCCGCGCTCAGATCGCCGGTATCCGCGGGGCTGTGCGCGGTCGCCAGTGCCTTGTGCCAGTCCGGCCATCCGGCCTGTGCCTTTTGCGCCGGGTCGATCCATTCAGCCAGTTCCGGCACCCGCGTCAGGGCCGAGGCCACGGCCTTGCCCATCATCTTTTGCGTGACGCCTGCGGTCAGCGGATAGACAGGCTCATACTCCGGGATGTCGCCGGCCTCGTCCGGTTCCAGCACATGATCCGGGTGCACCATCTGCGCCACCCCGTCGAACAGCTCGACCTTGCCCGAAACCACGCGCCGCGCGCCGGTGGGCAGGATTTTCCGCAGGTAATCGTCGCGCGCATGGAAAAACACGATCTGGAATGTTGTCGCGGCATCGGTGGCCTCGACCCGGTAGGCGCCGCCGCGTCGCGACGGCGCGCGGTGATTGCCCACGGTCACCTCGACCGTGACAACGCCGGGCAGGTCAGCGCCCTGCACCGTCGCGCGCCTGCGCCGGTCGACGCCAGATTGCGGCAGGGTAAAGATCAGGTCGCGCGGGCGCGAAACGTCTATCGCCGACAGGTTCTGTACCGTTTTCGGGCCGACACCTGTCAGCGTGTCCAGCCCGGCAAAGAGCGGAAACAGGATTTCGGGCCGGCCGCTCATGCGTCGCCTATAAGGGCCAGCCAGCCATCTTCGTCAATCGTCTCGATGCCCAGTTCCGCCGCCTTTTTCGCCTTGGACCCGGCCCCCGGCCCCGCCACCAGAAGGTCCGTTCGCGCGCTGACCGATCCCGAAACCTTGGCGCCCAGTGCCTCGGCGCGCGCCTTGGCTTCGGCGCGGGTCATCTTTTCCAGCGTGCCGGTAAAGACCACGGTCTTGCCCGCCACCGGGCTGCCCTCGGTATCGGGCTGCTCGGCGGCCTGCACGTCCAGATGCGATGTCAGCCGGTCTATGCTGGCGCGTTCCTGGTCCTGGGCAAAGGCGGTGACCAGCGACCGCGCCATGACCTCGCCCACCCCGTCGACACTCAGAAGCCGCTCCCATTCGGGGCCGACCTGATCCGCCGCCGCATCCATCGCCGCGGTGAAACCCTCCCACTCACCATAGACCCGCGCGATCATGTTGCTGGCAGCCTCGCCCACATGGCGTATTCCCAGGGCGAACAGAAGCCGGCCGAAAGCTATGCGGCGCTTTTCGTCGATCGCCTCGAACAGGTTGGTGGCACTCTTTTCGCCCCAGCCCTCGCGGTTTTTCAGCTGCTGCATCCCGCTGCCGAAACGGTCCTTCAGGGTGAAGATATCCGCGGGCTCGGCGATCCATTCGTCGCGGTAGAACTGTTCGACCTGCTTGGCGCCCAGCCCCTCGATATCGAAGGCCGCCCGGCTGACGAAATGCTTGAGCTTCTCCACCGCCTGCGCCGGGCAGATAAGCCCGCCGGTACAGCGCCGTACCGCGTCGCCCTCTTCGCGAATCGCCTCGCTGTCGCATTCCGGGCAGCGCGCCGGAAACTCAAAGGGCTCCGCCCCGGCGGGCCGTTTCGACAGGTCAACATCCGCCACTTTCGGGATCACGTCACCTGCGCGATAGACCTGTACCCAATCGCCCACGCGGATGTCCTTGCCCTCGCGGATCGTGTTGCCCTTGCTGTCGAGACCCCGGATGTAATCCTCGTTATGCAGCGTCGCATTGCTGACCACGACACCACCCACGGTCACCGGCGTCAGCCGTGCCACAGGGCTCAGCGCGCCGGTGCGGCCCACCTGGATGTCAATCGCCTCCAACCTGGTCCAGGCCAGTTCCGCCGGGAATTTATGGGCGATCGCCCAGCGCGGCGTGGTCGAGCGAAAGCCAAGCCGCCCCTGCAGGCCCAGGTCATTGACCTTGTAGACCACCCCGTCAATGTCATAGCCCAGCGTTGCGCGCTGCTGTTCTATCTTGCGGTAATGCGCCAGCATTTCGTCCGGCCCGTCACAGAGCGCGGTCAGCCGGTTGGTCGAGAACCCCAGCGCGCCCAGACGGTCAATCGCGCCTTTCTGCGTGTCTGCAAGCGGCTCGGACAGCGCGCCCCAGGCATAGGCAAAGAATCGCAGTGGCCGCGCGCGGGTGATCGACGCGGCAAGCTGCCGGAGCGAGCCGGCGGCGGCATTGCGCGGGTTGGCGAAGGTCTTGCCGCCCGTTTCCGACTGCCGGCTGTTCAGCGCCTCGAAATCCGCATGGCTCATATAGACCTCGCCGCGCACTTCCAGCACCTTGGGCGCACCGGTGATCTCTTCGGGAATGTCGTCGATGGTGCGCGCATTGGCGGTGACGTTTTCGCCGACGCTGCCATCGCCGCGCGTCGCGGCCTGGATCAGCTTGCCGTCTTCGTAGCGCAGGCTCAGGCTGAGCCCGTCGATCTTGGGCTCGGCGGTATAGGCCAGCGCGGCCTCGGCCCCCAGCCCCAGGTACTTGCGGACACGGGCGTCAAACTCGGTGATGTCGTCATCGTCAAAGGCATTTCCCAGGCTCAGCATCCGCACCGCATGGGCGACCTTGGCGAAGCTTTCGGCAGGCGCGGCGCCGACCTGTTCGCTGGGGCTGTCGGCGCGTTTCAATGCTGGAAACCGGGCCTCGATCGCCGCGTTGCGCGCCTTGAGCGCATCATAGTCCGCGTCGGAAATCTCGGGCGCGTCCTCGGCGTGATAGGCCGTATTGGCCCGGCTCAGAATATCCGCCAGCCGCGCCAGTTCCGCCTGCGCCTGTTCTTCGCTCAACGCCTCCACGGCCATCTGATCGTTCACGGCATCCCCCCGTTTCTGTTCCGGATCTGGTGGGCCGGTGCCCTGACCGAAGTGATAGGCCCGACGAACACCGTGGTCCAGTCGAGAGTCTTGGAAGACGGTGCATGACCGCTGAGATCAACCGCCCGCGAACAGGCAGGTGTACAAAAGACCAGCTCGGGGAAATTGGTGCCAAGAGCGGCCATTTATCGCCTGCACCAGTTTCCGAGCTTCCCGACGATTCGAGCGCAGCCAGGGCGGCGCGGCTGCCCGTTGCGAACCCACATCAATCCGAACGTGCAAAATGGGCGATCTGGTCGGCCATCGCTTTCTTGAATGCCGGACGTTCGGTTGCACGCGCGACATAAGCACGGCACATCGGGTACCGGTCCAGCGCATCAAAGCGATCTGCGAGGCGCAGCACGTCGGACATGGCAATATCGGCCACCGAGAAACCTTCGGTCAGCCAGCGGCGATCCGTCAGATACTGCTCCATATGACCAAGACGTGCGCTCAGGAAACCGTCGAGGGCCCGCCGCCCGGCGGTCTCTGCGCCATCGCCGGTGAACTTGAAAATCGAGAAGGGTAGAACAGCCATCTCGACCGAATTCAACGCGGCGAACAGCCATTTGATGACGTCGCTTCGCTTCATCGGCTCGGCGGGCATCAGCTGTCCGCTCTTCTCGGCTATGTAAAGCAGATCGGCACCGCTTTCGAAGATCGAAATTTCGCCATCGGTCATCCAGGGAACCTGCCCAAAGGGCTGGTGCCTGAAATGTTCAGAGCTGCGATTTTCAAATGAGACACTTTCGACCCGGTAAGGCAAACCTGCCTCCTCCAGCGCCCAACGGAGGCGAATGTCCCGGACATAACCACGGGGAAGATCGGGAACCCAGTCGAAGGTCGTAACGACTATTTCATTCATGTGGCATCACTAGCGAACCATTGCCCTCCCGTCGATTACCCAGGTGGTCGAAAGGCCAACATTCGCCGAATACCTCACATATGTGCCTCCGGCTTCAAACCAGCCGCAACCTGAGCCCGGGACCAAAAGCGCCTTCATCACTGCCTATCCTGCAAAAAACCGGGCGCCGCGCGATCACGCTTCGGCACCCGGCTCTCTCGGTCATTCTGTTTGGCGCTGCGGTCCGGGCCATCCCGCCCGGGCCGCGCGCTCTGCTCAGGCTCCTACCGCTACCCGTTGGTCGTCCATCTCACCGGGCTCGGGATCGCGCAGGACATAACCGCGCCCCCAGACCGTTTCGATGTAATTATCGCCATCCGTCGCCTCGCTCAGCTTCTTGCGCAGCTTGCAGATGAACACGTCGATGATCTTCAATTCCGGCTCATCCATCCCGCCATAGAGATGGTTCAGGAACATCTCCTTGGTCAGTGTCGTCCCCTTGCGCAGGCTCAGCAGCTCCAGCATCTGGTATTCCTTGCCGGTCAGATGCACGGTCTTGTTGTCAACATCCACGGTCTTGGCGTCGAGGTTGACGTTGATCTTTCCGGTCTTGATGACCGATTGCGAATGCCCCTTGGACCGGCGGATGATCGCGTGGATCCGCGCCACCAGTTCCTCGCGGTGGAATGGTTTGGTCAGATAATCATCAGCGCCAAAACCGAAACCCTTGATCTTGCTTTCGGTGTCATCCGCACCGCTGAGGATCAGGATCGGCGTTTCGATCCGTGCCAGGCGCAGCTGCCGCAGCACGTCATGGCCGTTCATGTCCGGCAGGCCCAGGTCCAGGAGGATCAGGTCATAGTCATAGAGCTTCGCCAGGTCGATCCCTTCCTCGCCCAAATCGGTGGTGTAGACATTCAGGTTTGCATGGGTCAGCATCAGCTCGATGCTTTTTGACGTTGTGGGATCATCTTCGACCAAAAGCACGCGCATGGGTATTCTCCGTTAAATCTTTGTTGCCTGACCAGACACTGGCGAAAATTGGTTAACCACAGGTTACTGATGTAGAACATAATGCGAATTCTACTTATGGTTGTCTATAACTTTTCAGAAGTGTGACCTTCAGACCCGCCTCTCCATGCGCTT
Source organism: Roseovarius sp. CAU 1744 (assembly GCF_039839345.1). Taxonomy (NCBI): domain Bacteria; kingdom Pseudomonadati; phylum Pseudomonadota; class Alphaproteobacteria; order Rhodobacterales; family Roseobacteraceae; genus Roseovarius; species Roseovarius sp. CAU 1744. Next base: position 196,741 of record NZ_JBDOQV010000005.1, read on the forward strand.
CCACGGCAGATATCCACTCGTGAAATTCCTCACGGCTCAGACCGTACCGTACCAGCGCATCCGATTGCGAAATCAACCCATAGGCCACGCCCCGCACGACCGCCAGTTTCCGCGAGGCCACCCAACGCCTCGTATCCGCAGGCGGCAGATCCGCCTGGGTCATGATCTGGCCATCCGGCAACGTCACTGCCCTCGGCCCTTCGACTTTCTTCAAGAACATCACTCTCACCTCATGTTGAAGAAAACCAAATGTCGCGGTTGCGGCTTAACACGCGGTGAAACTGGGCCTTGAGAGTAGTTAGGATTTTCCTATATTCCGCAGGAATTCAACCGGAGCCCATTCATGCCCCTCGACCACCCCCTGAACTCGCTCGGGTTCGCAAAGCCGCCCGCGGAAACCCGCGTCGTCGTCGCAATGTCCGGCGGCGTCGACAGCTCGGTCGTGGCGGCACTTCTGGCCGAAGAAGGCTATGACGTGGTGGGCGTGACGCTGCAGCTTTACGATCACGGCGCGGCGCTCGCCAAGAAAGGCGCCTGCTGTGCCGGCGTCGACATCCACGATGCCCGCCGCGTGGCCGAGGAAATGGGCTTTCCCCATTACGTTCTGGATTACGAGAATATCTTCAAGGACGCCGTGATCGACGAGTTTGCCGACAGTTACCTTGCGGGCGCGACCCCCGTGCCCTGCATCCGCTGCAACGAGCGGGTGAAGTTCAAGGACCTGCTGGAAACCGCCCGCGACCTTGATGCCGACTGCATGGCCACCGGCCATTATATCCAACGCAAGTCCGGCGCCCATGGCCCCGAACTGCACTGCGCCGCCGATGCCGCGCGGGATCAGAGCTATTTCCTGTTCTCGACCACGCCCGAGCAGCTTGATTATCTGCGTTTCCCGCTTGGCCACCTGCCGTCGAAAGCCGCCACACGCGAATTGGCGGCAAGATACGGGCTATCGGTCGCCGACAAGCCCGACAGCCAGGACATCTGCTTCGTCCCCAACGGCAACTATGCCAGCGTGATCGAAAAGCTTCGCCCCGGCGCCGCGGAACCAGGAGAGATCGTGGATACCGAGGGGCGCGTGCTGGGCACCCATACCGGAGTCATCCACTACACGATCGGCCAGCGCCGCGGGCTGGGGATCGGCGGGCTTGCCGACCCGCTCTACGTGGTCAAGCTCGATGTCGACGCCAAGCGGGTGATCGTCGGCCCCAAGGACCTGCTGGCCACGCGCACGGTACCGGTGCGCGAAATCAACTGGCTGGGCGATGCGCCCCTTGCCAGCCGCGAGGAATGGCGCGTTTCGGTCAAGGTCCGCTCGACCCGCCCCCCGCGCGAAGCGATCATCCGCCCGATCGACAATACCCATGCCAACGTCGAACTGCTGACGCCCGAAGAAGGCGTCAGCCCCGGCCAGGCCTGCGTTTTCTACGAAAGCGGCAGCAGTCGCATCCTGGGCGGCGGCTGGATCTGGAAAGGCCGCGACGAATAACTGCACCCCCCCGAAAAAAGGGCGTTCGCGCCGCTCACCCGGATGCGTTCTGCGCTCGGGCCGCGCAGGCCTTGGGGCCCTGCCCCAAACCCCGGAGTATTTCGGGCAAGATGAAAAAGGACGCCCTGCTTCAGCTTGCTGCAAATACTCCTGCCGGAGGCAGTACCGTTTCTGTCCAAGGCGCCAGGCAGGAAAGACGCGTCACCGCGGCGGCGAGCACCCCGAGGAGGAGGCCGGAGGCCGACAACGAGAGATACTGCGTGCGCGAAAGCGCGCTCAATCCGGTTGCCCTCAGCCGGTCAGTGCCTGTTCAAGATCCGCGATCAGATCCTCTGCATCCTCGATTCCCACGGACAGGCGCAACAGGTTTTCGGGGATACCGGTATCCGGCTCGACACTGTGGCGATGCTCGACCAGGCTTTCGACCCCGCCCAGCGATGTTGCCCGGTGGAAAAGCTGCAAGCGTCCCGCCACCGCCAGAGCCGCCGCGCGGCCGCCCCGGATCAGCACCGACATAAGATAGCCATAGCCGCCCTGCATCTGCCGCGCGGCCAGAGCATTACCGGGATGGCCGGGGAGCCCGGGATAAAGCACCGCCTCGACGCCTGCGTGGCCATCCAGAAATTCGGCCACCGCCTGGGCATTGCCGCACATCCGCTCCATCCTGAGCGGCAAGGTCCGCATCCCGCGGGTCAAGAGCCAGGCCTCGAAAGGGCCGAGGATCGCCCCGGCGTCGTGACGGTCAGTGATGATCCGTTGCCACGTTGCCCCGTCCGGATCGGCACAGGAGAGTACCCCCGCCAGCACATCCGTATGGCCATTGATCGCCTTGGTGGCCGAGTGCATCACCAGATCCGCGCCCATCTCGAGCGGGTGCATCAGAACCGGCGTGGCCGCCGTGGCATCGACCGCCAGAAGCGCCCCCGCATCATGGGCCAGCCGGGCCGCAACAGCGATATCGGCCACCTTCAGCCAGGGGTTCGACGGCACCTCGATCCAGACAAGATCCGCCGGCGTCGCACAGGCCGCTGTCAGCGCCTCGATGTCTGAGGCGTCTACCTCGGTCAATTCGACGGCACGGCGCGCACAGAAATCGCGGATCCAGGCGGTGGCCCCCCAGTAGATGCCCGATTGCACCACCACGCGCCCGCCATTGGGCACGGTACGAAAGAGGGCCGTGATGGCCGCCATGCCGCTTGGAAACAGCCGCGTGGCGGCAGCACCCTCGAGCTGCCGCAACACCTCTTCGGCCTCGCGCACCGTATCATTCTGATCGCGGCCATACTGGTTGTCCTCGCGGGCCAGAGCATTATCGCTGCCGCGCATGTAGGTGGTCGCCAGGTGAATGCCCGGCACAACACCGGCGCTCTCTGTGTCCGTGGCGCCGGCGGCGCGCGCCGCAATCGTGGCCGGTTTCAGCGTCCTGTCACTCATTCCCGCTCCTATATCTGAAACAGCCGGCCCGGGCCCCACCCCGTGGCCGGTATCCCTGCCTTTTTCAACAGATGCCAGATCAGCGCCAGGTTCGAGCTGATGACCGGCATCGACAATTCATCCTCGGCCTGGTCGATCACCTCGAAACTGCCCAGATTGGTACAGCTGGCAAATACAGCCTCGACCCCGTCCGCGTGGCCAACCTCCAGCATCGCCTTCAGGGTCGAGCGCTGCGCAATCCGCGCCACCTTCCGGTCGTCGCCTTCGCCAAAGCTGACTTCGGCGACGGTTTCAATCCCGTGATCGGCCAGGAACCCGCGCATCGGCGCCGCGACATCGGCGGTATAGGGGGTCACCAGCCCGATGCGCCGCGCCCTGAGCGCGGCCAGCGCGGCAATCACGGCGCTGATCGGATTGGTCACCGGCACTTCCGGCTGCGCGCTCTGCACCTGGCCTTCGACCCCTTCCGGCCCGATGAACACCGAGGCCGAGGTGCAGCCATAGGCGATCGCCCCCAGTTGAGAGGGCAACAATCGCGCCACCTCTGGTATCCGCGCCGCCATCGCCTTGAGGCTGTCCGGTGTCACCTTCGGATCCGATTCGATGCGGTTGTGCATCAGGTTGACCCCGCGCCCCTCCAGCATCTGGCGTGCCTCGTATTCCAGCGTCTCATCCGTGCTCAGCACGATCACACCCAGTCGCCGGCCCCCGCCCGCGCCCTTGTCAAACATCACGTTCCCCATCACGCGATCCTTTCCATTGTCCCCGGTTTGCTGACTATACCGCCGGAAACCGCGGCGCGCACCCCGGTCGTGCCCGGGCAGGAAGTGGGCAGGCCGCGCATCACCCGCACCGCCAGATGGGCAAAGGCCTGCGCTTCGAGCATATCGCCATCGAGACCCGCGGCCTCGACCGGGTCGACCGGGCATTCCAGCGCCACGCGCAGCATCTCCATCAGCACCGGGTTGTGCCGCCCGCCACCGGTGACAAGCAGCCGGGCGGGGGGGGCCGGGCAATGCTCCATGCCCTTCAGCACCGCCGCCGCGCTCATGCCCGTCAGTGTCGCCACCGCGTCGGCATCCGGCAGTTCGTGCACCAGCCCGAACATGTCGTCAAAGGCGTCACGGTCCAGCGATTTGGGCGGCATCCGCGCAAAGTATCCCTCCTCCAGGAACAACTCGAGCGCGCCCTGCGCGACCGTGCCCTGCCGCGCCAGCGCGCCATCGCGGTCAAAGGGCTCTTTACGGCGGGCCATCATCAGGTCGTTGATCGGCGCATTTGCCGGCCCGGTGTCGAACGCCAGCAGCGCCCCCTCCTCGTCGGGCCGTGACTTGCGCGGGTCCACCCAGGTCAGGTTGCCGACGCCGCCAAGGTTCAGAAACGCCAGCGGCGCATCGGCCCCGATCCGGCGCGCGCAGGCGAAATGATAGAACGGCGCCAGCGGTGCGCCCTGCCCGCCCAGGTCCATATCGGCTGAGCGGAAATCCCAGACCACCGGCAGGTTGAGCGCCGCCGCCAGCGCCGCACCGTCACCCACCTGATGCGTGCCGCGCCCGCCCGGCTCATGCACCAGGGTCTGGCCGTGAAAACCGACCAGTGCGGCGCCCTCGAGCCCCTGAAAGACCTCTTCATGCGCGGCCTGCACCACCTGGCGCGCCGCGGCAACATCGTCACCATGCCAGCGGCCCAGGGCGGCCTTCAGCACTGCCTGCTCGTCGGGTGTGTAGGGGCGGTAGCGGCTCTCGCCAAAGCCGAAGATCTCTTCGCCATCGGTCTCGATCATCGCCGCATCGACCCCGTCCAGCGACGTACCCGACATCGCCCCCAATGCCCAGATGCGCCCCGCCTTCAACATGGCCTTTTCCTTCCTGAAATCCCTCCCTATACATGCCCGGCAAATCAGCATCGGACAAGCGCTATGACCTACCACCCCAAATCGGATTTCATGAACACCATGATCAGCCGCGGCTATCTTGCCGACTGCACCGACTATCAGGGGCTGGACGAGGCGCTGAGCGCCGGCATCGTACCCACCTATATCGGCTATGACGCGACCGCGCAGTCGCTGCATGTGGGGCATCTCCTCAATATCATGATGCTGCGCTGGCTGCAGAAGACCGGGCACAAGCCGATCACCCTGATGGGCGGTGGCACGACCAAGGTGGGCGACCCCTCGTTCCGGTCGGACGAACGCCCGCTGCTGGGCCCTGACCAGATCGACAGCAACATCGCGGGGATGCAGCAGGTCTTCGACAAGTACCTCGCCTATGGCGACGGGCCCACCGACGCGATCATGCTCAACAATGCCGAATGGCTGGATGACCTGAATTACCTCGATTTCCTGCGCGATATCGGGCGGCATTTCTCGGTCAACCGGATGCTCAGCTTTGAATCGGTGAAATCGCGGCTGGACCGGGAGCAATCCCTGTCATTCCTCGAGTTCAACTACATGATCCTGCAGGCCTATGACTTCATGGAACTGAACCGCCGCTATGGCTGCCGGCTGCAGATGGGCGGCAGCGATCAGTGGGGCAATATCGTCAACGGTATCGACCTGACGCGGCGGGTGATCGACCAGGAGGTCTTTGGCCTCACCTCACCGCTTCTGACCACCTCGGACGGCAAGAAGATGGGCAAGAGCCAGGGCGGCGCCATGTGGCTCAATGCCGAGATGCTCAGCCCCTACGAGTTCTGGCAGTTCTGGCGCAATACCACCGATGCCGATACCGGCCGGTTCCTCAAGCTCTATACCGAGCTGCCGGTCGACGAATGTGACCGGCTCGGCGCGCTGGCAGGATCCGAGATCAACGAGGCCAAGGTCATTCTTGCCAACGAGGTCACAACGCTGCTGCACGGGGCCGAGGCCGCGCAGGCCGCCGAGGCGACCGCGCGGGAGGTGTTTGAAAAAGGCGGTGTGGGCGATGATCTGCCAACTGTCGAGCTCAGCCCCGCCGATCTGGGCGATGGCGTCTCGGTCGTGCAGTTGATCGTCAAATCCGGGCTGGCAAAATCCGGCAAGGAGGCGAAACGCCTGATCGCCGAAAACGGCGCCCGGCTGGACGACGCGCCCCTGACCGATGCCGGCCTGATGATCGACGCGGCGGCGCTCGCCTCGCCGATCAAGCTGAGCGCCGGCAAGAAACGCCATGCGCTTGTTCGTCTGACAGAATAGCGCGGCGCCGCGCGGGCCTGGAACATGCAGGTGCCCAAGGAACGCGCGGCGAGACAAGACCAGCAACGCCCCCTGCAGGCATAAGCCGCGCCGGGGGCACATTCGTTGGCTTTTTTGCCCTTGCGGGCGACGTCTACAGCGCCAGCCAGGCCCTTGGTCAGAAACCAGAGAGGCCGCCCGAAGGCGGCCTCAATGTGTTTGCATCCAGCAAAGTGCGGATGATTACATCATGCCGCCCATGCCGCCCATGTCGGGCATGCCGCCTGCGGCGGGGGCATCTTTTTGCGGCTTGTCGGCAACCATCGCCTCGGTGGTGATCAGCAGGCCCGCGATCGAGGCCGCATCTTCCAGCGCGGTACGCACAACCTTGGCCGGGTCGATGACGCCGAACTTGAACATATCGCCATATTCTTCGGTCTGCGCGTTGAAGCCGAACTTCAGGTCTTTCGATTCGCGAACCTTGCCGGCAACAACCGATCCGTCCACGCCGGCGTTTTCCGCGATCTGACGCAGCGGTGCTTCCAGCGCGCGGCGAACGATGGAGATACCATTGTTCTGGTCGCTGTTGGCGCCTTCCAGGCCTTCCAGCGCATTCGCGGCCTGCACCAGCGACACACCACCACCGACAACGATGCCTTCCTGAACGGCGGCACGGGTGGCGTTCAGCGCGTCATCGACACGGTCCTTACGCTCTTTCACTTCGACTTCGGTCATGCCACCGACGCGGATCACTGCAACACCGCCGGCCAGTTTGGCAACGCGCTCCTGCAGCTTCTCACGGTCGTAATCGCTGGTGGTTTCTTCGATCTGGGTGCGAATCTGGCTGACGCGCGCCTCGATCTCGGCTTTTTCGCCGGCACCATCGATGACAGTGGTTTCGTCCTTGGTAATATCCACCTTCTTGGCCGAACCCAGCATGTCCATGGTGACCGATTCCAGCTTCATGCCCAGGTCTTCGCTGATGACCTGACCGCCGGTCAGGATCGCGATGTCCTGCAGCATGGCCTTGCGGCGATCGCCGAAGCCCGGCGCCTTGACGGCCGCGATTTTCAGGCCGCCACGCAGCTTGTTGACCACCAGGGTCGCCAGCGCTTCGCCCTCGACGTCCTCGGCAATGATCAGCAGCGGTTTCTGCGACTGGATCACCTGCTCGAGCAGCGGCACCATCGGCTGAAGGCTCGACAGTTTCTTTTCGTGCAGCAGGATCATGCAGTCTTCGAGCTCTGCAATCATCTTGTCGCTGTTGGTAACGAAATAGGGGCTCAGGTAGCCGCGGTCGAACTGCATGCCTTCAACCACGTCGGTTTCGGTCTCAAGACCCTTGTTTTCCTCGACGGTGATTACACCCTCGTTGCCGACCTTCTGCATCGCGTCGGCGATCTGCTGGCCGATTTCGGCCTCGCCGTTCGCGGAGATGGTGCCGACCTGTGCAACCTCGGCGCTGTCCTTGACTTCGCGCGCGGCGTCGCGGATCGCGGCAACCACTTTCGATGTCGCCAGGTCGATGCCGCGCTTCAGGTCCATCGGGTTCATGCCGGCGGCGACGGCTTTCATGCCTTCCTTGACGATGGCCTGGGCCAGTACGGTCGCCGTGGTGGTGCCGTCACCGGCTTCGTCATTGGTACGCTGGGCGACTTCCTTCACCATCTGCGCGCCCATGTTCTCGAACTTGTCTTCCAGTTCGATTTCCTTGGCGACCGACACACCGTCCTTGGTGATGCGGGGGGCGCCGAAGGATTTGTCCAGAACAACATTGCGGCCTTTCGGGCCCAGGGTCACGCGGACCGCATCGGCCAGCACGTTGACGCCGCGCATCATCTTGTTACGGGCATCGGTATCGAATTTGACGTCTTTAGCAGCCATTTCTCGATTTCCTTTGAATTAGTGTTTCACTCAGCGGCTTCAGGCGATCACGCCCAGAATGTCGCTTTCCTTCATGATCAGCAGCTCTTCACCGTCCAGCGTGATCTCGGTGCCCGACCATTTGCCGAACAGAACCCGGTCACCGGCCGCAACGGCCATCTCGATCAGCTCGCCGCTGTCCTTGCGCGCGCCTTCACCGCAGGCGACGACTTCGCCTTCGCTCGGCTTTTCTTTCGCGCTGTCGGGAATGATCAGCCCGCCGGCTGTTTTCTCTTCGCTTTCAACGCGGCGCACGACGACGCGATCATGTAGCGGTTTAAATGCCATCTCTGAGGCTCCTTAGCTCAAAGTTACTCCCTCTTGGCCCCTCCCCAAGAATTCCATGGTGGGGCCGTTAGCACTCACCCATATCGAGTGCTAACGGCGCATAGCTAAGGACGCGGCAAAACGGTGTCAACAAGGTTTCGAAAAATTTTTGACCGAATTTACAACGTGGCAGACGCGGCTTTGCCCTTGCCCTCTTCCCGCGGGTGCGTAGTGTTGCGCCATGTTGTTACGTGTCCTTGCCCTTGGCCTATGCCTTTTCCTTCCCGCTGCCGCCATCGCCGAATGTGGCGGCTCGGATCTGATCCAAGACCTGTCCGACACCGAACGCGCATCGCTTGATGCGCGCGTTGCGGCTACGCCTTACCCGGACGGGCTCATGTGGCGCGCCACGCGGGGCGACACCACGCTCACGCTGTTTGGCACCTACCATTTCGAACATGCCCGCACCGCCGCCCACCTGGCCGCGCTCAAGCCGCTGCTCGATGCTGCGGATGCGATCTATCTCGAAGTGTCCAACGGCGATCAGGACCGGCTGCAACGCGACCTTGCGGACGACCCTTCGATCATGTTCATCACGCGGGGCCCCACCCTGCCGGACCTGCTGGGCGAGGAGGATTGGCAGCGCCTTACTGAGGAAATGCGCGCCCGCTCCATTCCCGTCTTCATGGCGGCGAAGTTCAAACCCTTCTGGGCGGCGATGATGCTCGGCATCGGACCTTGCGAGGCCCGCAGCAGCCTGACAAGCGACAACGGTATCGACACGCAGATCGGCAACTACGCCAGCGAAATCGGCAATGACAGCCGCTCGCTGGAAGATTTCAGGCAACTGCTCACACTGTTCGACAGTTTCCCGCAAGAGGAACAGCTGGACATGATCCGCCTGATGTTCTCTTGGTCGGGGGACGCGGACGATCTGGCCTATACGCTGCGCCAACGCTACCTCGCGCAGGAGGTTGCGCTGATATGGGAGTTTTCGCGGCTCATCTCGCTCAAATACGGCGGGCCGACCGCCGAGGCCGATTTCGACCTCTTCGAGCGGCAGCTGCTGATCAAGCGCAACACCGGCTGGCTGGATGTTCTGATGCATGAAGCGACCGGCCAGAACGTGTTCCTGGCGGTCGGCGCTGCCCACCTGCCGGGCGAATACGGGCTGCTGAACCTGCTGGAGAAACAGGGGTTCGACATCACCCGCCTGCCGTTTGAAAGCTGAGGCAGCGGCCCGAAGACGGCTCAGCCGCCAGCATCTCGCCAGACTGGTGCGTCACCTTCGCCCCGCGCCCCGAGGAGGCGCCCGGAGGGCAACGACGAGAGAACCTCTTGTGCGCGCCAGCGCACTCAATTCGGCGGCACCGGGTTGCTTCGCGCTTGACCGCCCGCCGGGCGCGGGGCATCACGCATCCATGCTGATCTACAAGATTTTCCGCCCTTCCGAATGGGCCGAGCTGAAAGCGAAAAAGGAAACCGCCGGCGCTCCTGTCGATCTGGCCGATGGCTACGTGCATTTCTCGACAGCGGAACAGGCACCGGAGACGCTTGCGAAACATTTCCCCGGCAAAGCCGACCTGATGTTGCTGGCGGTCGAAACGGACCGGTTGGGCGACGCGCTGAAATGGGAACCTGCGCGTGGCGGCGCGCTGTTTCCGCATCTCTACCGCAACTTGCGGCTTGCCGATGTCGCATGGGCACAGCCGCTGCCGCTCCGGGACGGTCAGCCTCAGCTTCCGCCGGGCCTGACATGACGGTTCTCGAGCGTCTGGGCCTTGCGGCGCTGCATCGACTTGACCCCGAAACGGCGCATGGGCTGGCCGTCAGGGCGCTGCGCGCCGGGCTGGTGCCCCTGCCCGGCCCTGTCAGTTCACCAAGGCTGCGCACCGATCTTGCCGGCCTTGCCCTGCCCAACCCGGTGGGCCTGGCCGCCGGATTCGACAAGAATGCCACCGCCCTGGGTCCGCTCAGCCGCGCCGGATTCGGGTTCATCGAGGTGGGTGCCATCACCCCGCGCGCCCAGTCGGGCAACCCGCGCCCGCGCCTCTTCCGCCTGTCCGAAGACCGCGCGGTCATCAACCGCTTCGGTTTCAACAACGATGGGATGGAGGCCGCGCTCCGCCGCCTTGCCAAACGGCCAAGGACAGCCGTCATCGGTCTCAACCTCGGGGCCAACAAGGACAGCGATGACCGCGCCGAGGATTTTGCCCGCGTCCTGGCGCATTGCGGCCGCCACCTCGATTTCGCCACGGTCAATGTCTCCAGCCCCAACACCGAAAAGCTGCGCGAGCTGCAAGGCGCCGAAGCCCTAGACGCGCTGCTAAGGGGCGTGATCGAGGCGCGCAACTGGCTGCAGCGCCCGGTGCCGGTATTCCTAAAGATCGCGCCCGACCTCACCACGCAGGAGCTTGGCGACATTGCCGAGGTCGCCCAATCCTGCAAGCTTGATGGCATTATCGCCACCAATACCACGCTCTCGCGCGACGGGCTCAGCAGCCCGCACAGGGACGAGCCCGGCGGCCTCTCGGGCGCACCTCTATTCGAAAAATCCACCCGCGTTCTGGCACAGCTGTCAGATCTGACCGGCGGCAAGATACCGCTGATCGGGGTCGGCGGCATCAGCACGGCCCGCGACGCCTATGCAAAGATCTGCGCCGGCGCCAGCGCCGTTCAACTCTACTCGGCGCTGGTCTATAACGGCCTTTCGTTGGCAGCCGACATCGCCCGCGGGCTGGAGCCGCTGCTTGACGCCGACGGATTTACCGATATCTCCCAGGCAATCGGCTCAAAAAGACAGGAATGGCTATGACCACCATCTGGCACAATCCCCGTTGTTCGAAATCCCGGCAAACGCTCAAGCTGCTGGAGGAACAGGGCGAAAAGATCACCATTCGGACCTATCTGCATGACGCCCCCAGCGCCGAGGAATTGCAGGCCGCGCTCGCCCAGCTGGGACTGCGAGCGATCGATATCACGCGCACCGGCGAAAAACTGTTCCGGGAGCTGGGCCTTGGCAAATCCGATGACGACAAGACGCTGATCGCGGCGCTGGCCGCAAACCCGGCCCTTATCGAGCGGCCCATCGTGTTCAAGGAGGGCCGCGCCGCCATCGGGCGACCGCCGGAAAACGTGCTGGATATCCTGTGATCGGCGCGCGATGAACGCGTTCAGGGCCCTTTCCCGCGGGATCGACGCCATCGTGTTCGATCTGGCGCGCCAGCTGCGCTGGTCGTTCGTGCCGCCGATCATGATCTATTTCTCCTACGGCGTGGCCACGCTGACCGGGATCGTCGGCACGTTCTTCGTCAAGGATTACCTGGATCTCTCTGCCGCCTACCTGGCCGGGCTGGCGTTCTGGGCCGGGCTGCCCTGGGCGCTGAAGATGCCGCTTGGGCATCTGGTCGACATCATCTGGAAATGGAAATGGCTGATGGTCTGGCTGGGCGCGGCGCTGTTCGCGGCAAGTTTCCTGACCATGTATCTGGTGATCACGCAGCCGCAGATGATGCAGGCGATCATGCCGGTCAGCAGCTGGTATGTCACCTCGTTCCTGCTGATGCCCTGCGGCGCGGTCATCCAGGATGCGGTGGCCGATGCGATGTCGGTCGAAGCGGTGCCGAAGGTCGACGACGCGGGCCAGCCGATCCCCGAGGAGCAGGCCAAGGCCATGCATGTCACCATGCAGACGCTGGGCCGGTTCGCCCTGATCGGCGGCACGGTCGTGGTTGCCGCGATGAACATCTACATGTTCGCCGATATCCAGACCATGACCGAGGCGGACAAGACCGAAACCTATGCGCGCATCTACCTGATGGCCTTGGTCATCCCGGTGCTCTCGGTGTCAGGGGTCGTGCTGGCGGGGCTGCAGAAATACGCGCAGCGCCGGCGTTTGCGGGCGCAGGGCGTGCCGGCGCAGGATATCGCCGCGCTGCACCGCCCGGATGAGGAAACAACCCCGAATTACTGGTATTTCGTCGGCGGCGCGGGGTTCGTCGCGCTGACGCTGGGCGTGGGGTTGTCGAACATCGCCTACGGGCAGGAAATCATCTTTGCGGGGTCCATGGCCATCGTCGTTCTGCTGATGCGGCAGCTGCTGGCTGTGCTCAGCCCGGCGCAGGCGCGCACACTTGTCGGCACGGCGCTGATCCTGTTCTTCTTTCGCGCCGTCCCCCTGCCCGGCCCGGGCCAGACCTGGTTCGAGATCGACATCCTGGGTTTCGACCAGCGGTTCCTGTCCGTGCTGTCGCTGATCGTCTCGCTGCTGACGCTGGCCGGGATGGTCATCCTGCGGCCGATGATGGCCAACCGCTCGATCACCTGGCTGGTGGTGATGCTGACACTGGTGGCGGGCGCGCTGACCCTGCCCAATATCGGGCTCTATTACGGCGTGCATCACTGGACCTCGGACCTGACCGGCGGGATCGTCGATGCCCGTTTCATCGCCATTCTCGATACCGCGGTCGAATCGCCCCTGGGCCAGGTCGCGGTGATCCCGATGCTGGCCTGGATCGCGCGGACCGCGCCGTCGCATCTGAAGGCCACCTTCTTTGCGGTCATGGCATCGTTCACCAACCTTGCACTGTCGGGCAGCGCCCTGCTGACCAAATATCTCAACCAGGTCTACGAGGTCGCGCGCGAGGTGCGCGACCCGGTGACCGGCGCGGTGCAGGTCACGGCCGATTACAGCGAACTCGGCTGGCTGCTGCTGACGGTCTCGGCCCTGACCGTGGCGCTGCCGCTGCTGACAATACTGGTCGTCAACCGCTCGCCCCTGCGCAGCAAGGATTGACGGGCGCCGGGCGATCCCACACTGATAGGCGATGACAGGGCGGATGCCCGCCAAGGACACGCCGCATGACCCCGTCCCGTGCCACAACCGGAACCGCCCGCAACATCGCGCTCTATCCTTGGTACCAGTTTGGCCGAAACCTTCTCTTCTGGCAGGCGATCTGGTTTCTTTTCTTCCAGGCGCGGCTGTCCGCCGCCGAGGCGATCGTGCTCTACGCGATCTACGACATCGGCACCACCGCGCTCGAGGTGCCGTCGGGCTATCTGTCAGACCGGATCGGGCGGCGGTTCACCCTGATCGTCTCGGGTATCGCCACACTGATCGGCGTGACTTTGCTGAGTTTCGGCGACGGGTTTGCCATATTTGCCCTGGCGCAGGTGTTCCTTGGCGCCAGCACCGCGTTCAATTCCGGGACGGACAGCGCGCTGCTGTTCGAATCCCTCGTTTCCGAAGGCCGCCAGGACGAGACCGAGACGCAGGAGCTGCGGGCATGGCGGTTCGGCTTCATCGGTCTTGCGCTCTCGGCGGTACTGGGCGGCATGATGTCATATGTTGACGCGGTCCTGCCGTTTCTGGCCAGCGCGCTTGCGGCGGTGGGCGTCGTGGCCGTCTGCCTGAAGTTCGGCGAACCGCCCCACCGGCCCGAAACCGGCCCGCAGGGATCCGAACTGGTACGACTGGCCTCGCTCAGGCCGGCACTGACCCAGCCGGTACTCAGCTGGCTCTTCCTGCTCAGCATGTTGATGTACGGGTTCAGCCACCTGCCATTCGTCTTCGGACAGCCCTTCATCCTCGAGGCGCTGAACGATGTCGGACTGGCCGCAGAAGCCCCTATCGTCAGCGGCGCGACCTCGGCGGTGATGATGCTGTTTTCGGTCGCCACATCGCTGGCCGCGCTGAACCTGCGCCGCGCCATCGGCTTGCCCGCGATCCTGCTGCTGGCCTTCGCGATGCAGATCACGCTGGTCGGCGTGCTGGCACTGACGAACTCTCTGGCGGCGATTGCCCTGCTGTTTTTCCGCATGGTGCCGGACTCCCTCTCGCAGCCCTTCATTCTGGCGCGCACGCAGCCGCTCTTGGACGATGACAGCCGCGCCACCTATCTCTCGCTGCGCAGCTTCTGCGCGCGGTTGCTCTTTGCCGGCTCATTGTACCTGGCCTCGCTGTCCACCCCCGCCTCGGGCACGTTGCCTTATGCCGATCTTCAGGCCGTGCTGGGCTGGTACGTGGCCGTTGGCGGGATTGCCCTTGCCGTGCTTGCGGCACTGGCCCGCCGGATCGCGCTCGAGGCGCCCTCCAAGGCATAGCGAGACGCACAAACGCACCCATCTGACACGCCGGCAAACAAAATCCGCTTTCGCGGCGTTCCGCGCTTGCCCCCGGCAAGGCGTCAGGGCAGCGTAGGACGCAATGGAACTGGGTCCCTATCTCATCCTCGCCTCGCTCGAAGGCGCCGTGACCGCCGCCGTGCTGGCGCTGACCGCCGTGGGGCTGTCACTGGTCTTTGGGGTGATGCGGGTGGTCAATATCGCGCATGGCGAGTTCTTCATGCTGGGCGCGGTCATCGCCTGGTTCATCGCCCATAGCCTGGGCGGCCATCCGGCGATCGGTTTCGCCGCCGCGCTGATCGTCGCGCCGCTGCTGGTCGGTGCCATCGCCGTGGCCGCCGACATGACCATTCTCAAGCGCGTGAACTACGACCCAGAGCGCACCATCGTCGCCACGATCGGGCTGCTCTACATCATCCAGCAACTGGCACTGATGAGCTATGGCCCCGATGCGCGCCCGGTCGAAGCGCCGTTCAACACCCGCCTCGCGATCCCCTGGATCGAGAATGGAGAAAACGGCTGGCGGATGATCTGGCCCTGGGGGCTGGGCACCACCACCTACAAGCTGGCGGTGATCGGCGCGGCCATCACCGTGTTGCTGGGCGTCTGGCTGCTGATGAAACGCACCCGCATCGGGCTGGTGATGCGCGCCACCCAGGCCGACCGCGACATGGCGCTGGCCTTCGGCATCCCGGTCGAAAGGGTCTATGCGCTGGTCTTCGGCATGGGCGCGGCGCTGGCGGCCCTGGCGGCGGTGTTGATCGTGCCGATCCAGCAGGCGCATTACCTGATGGGGGCCGATCCGCTGCTGCTCAGCTTCATCGTGGTCATCATCGGCGGGCTGGGCAGCCTGCCGGGCACGGTCCTTGCCGCCGTCCTGATCGGGCTGAGCGACGGCATCATATCGGTCTTCTTCTCGCCCACGCTGGCCAAGATACTGGCGACGCTGCTGGTCGGATTGGTGCTGGTCTTCCGCCCCGAAGGACTGGCTGGGAAACGCGGCGCATGAGTGCCGGGGCGAAGGTCATTGCGCTGCATGGCGCGGTTCTGCTGATGCTGTTTGCGCTGCAATTCATCCTGCCCGCCTATCACCACGGCAACCTGGCGCGGATCATGGTGCTGGCCAGCTACGCCATCGGCTACAACATCCTGTTCGGCTATACCGGCCTTCTCAGCCTCGGCCATGCGCTGTTCTTCGCCGCGGGCATGTACGGGATGGGGCTGGGCATCCAGCATCTGGGCCTGTCGGTCGCGCCCGCGCTGCTGGCCGGGGTGGCGGCGGGGGCCCTCGTATCCCTGGCGCTGGCGCTGCTCGCGCTGCGCACCACCGGCGTGGCCTTCATGATCGTCACGCTGATGTTTGCGCAGGCCGGCTACCTGACCGTGCTCTATTTCGGAGAGTTCACCCGTGGCGACGAGGGTTTCGTGATCCAGCAGGCGCAGCGGATGCTTTGGGGCATCGACCTTTCGGACCCGACCAACCGCTATTTCGCGGCGCTTGCCCTTTTCGCCGCCAGCCTGCTGGCCTCGCTCTGGCTGGTGCGTGCGCCCTTCGGCAAGGCCCTGGTGGCCATCCGCGAGAACGAGGAGCGGGTGCGGATGCTGGGCTATGACACCTTTGCGCTCAAGCTGGCGGCGATGGTCATCTCGGGCACGATCTCGGCCGCGGCAGGGGCGGGTTATGGCCTGCTGTTCGGCTATGCCGGGGCCAGCTTCGCCTCGGTGCAATACTCGATCTTTCCGCTCTTGTGGGTGTTGCTGGGCGGCGCGGGCACGGTGCTGGGGCCCTTCGTGGGCACGCTTTTCATGTTCTACCTGATCGATCTCAGTTCCGGCATCACCACCGCCTACATGCTGATCGCTGGCGTGGTGCTGGTGCTGCTGACGTTGTTTGCACCCCAGGGCCTGATCGGAGAGCTGCGCAACCGCCTCTGGCGGTGGCTGCCATGAGCCTCTTGTCCACCCGCGACCTGTCGAAGAATTTCGGCGGGCTTCAGGCCACCCGGGATGTCTGCATCGAGGTGCCGCGCGGGCAGGTGCGCGCGCTGATCGGCCCCAATGGCGCGGGCAAGACGACGCTGGTGGGAATGATCAGCGGCCGCATCCCGCCCTCCTCGGGACAGGTGCATTTCGACGGCGCAGATGTGACCGCCCTGCCCGCCCATAAACGCATCCTGCGCGGCATAGCCTACACTTTCCAGATCACCTCGGTGTTCGAACGCCTGCCGGCCGGGGAAAACGTGGCCCTTGCCGCGCGCCGCCGCCTCACGGGCGCCGAGGTCGCCGAGGCCACCGCGCAGGCGCTGGACCGTGTCGGCCTGCTGGCGCTGAAGGATCACGAGGCGGGCGATCTGTCCTATGGCCACCAGCGGCTGTTGGAGATCGCGATGGGCCTGGTGCAGCGCCCGCGACTGCTGATCCTGGACGAACCGACACAGGGCCTGACCGACAGCGAGATCGGCAATTTCAAACAGCTGGTGCGCGAACTGGCCGGCGACACCACGATCCTGCTGATCGAACACAACATGAGCGTGGTCATGGAAACCGCCGACCGGGTCACGGTGCTGAATTTCGGAGAAGTGCTGGCCGAAGGCACACCAGATGAAATCCGCGCCGACAGGGGCGTGCAGGCCGCCTATCTGGGGACGGGCTGATGCTGGTGCTGGAGCGGATCAACTCGGGCTATGGCCGCGCACAGATCCTGCGGGATCTGTCGCTGACCGTGAACAGCGGCGAAATCCTCTGTCTTCTGGGCCGCAACGGCGCGGGCAAGACCACGGTGATGCAGACGATCATGGGCCTGCTGCCACTGATGTCGGGCCGGATCACGCTGGACGGGCTGGACGTGGGCGCATTGCCCGCCCACCAGGTACCGCGCGCCGGGATCGGCTATGTGCCGCAGGGGCGGCGGCTGTTCACCGGGCTCAGCGTGGCGCAGAATCTCGAGATCGGGCTGCGCGCCCGCAACCACGGTCAGGACACGCTGGACGAGGTGCTGGAGCTGTTCCCGCGCCTGCGCGAACGCTTCCGCCAGCGGGCCGAGACCCTCTCGGGCGGGGAACAGCAGATGCTGGCCACCGCGCGGGCGCTCTGCCTGCGGCCCAAGGCGCTGTTGCTGGATGAGCCGACCGAAGGGCTGCAACCCTCGATGATCGAGGCGATCCGGCAGGTGATCGTCAGGATGCGCGCGCAAGGGGTGGCCGTATTGCTGGTGGAACAGCGCGTCGACGCGGTGATTGCGGTTGCGGACCGGGTCGCGTTCATCGAAAACGGCCAGGGCGGCGCGGTGGTGGATGCCGAAACCCTGAGACAGGACCATTCGATCGTCGAACGGTATATCGGGGTCTGACTGACACCGCCCGCGTGACGCGCTGGCCTGTTTCGCCCCGGCACGGACCGGATGCGGGACGCACCCGTCCCACAACCTTTTCACCTTACTGCCAGCAGCCCTGCGCGTGGGCGTCCCCGGCAAATTGCGCGAAGGATCTCGGCTGTCGTCCAAGGGCGCGCTGCAGGCCATCCGAGGTGCTTGCATTCTTGCCATCGAGGATTTCGGCGACAAGCGTGGCGACGGTTTCGGCGTCCGACTTGGCAAAGCCTGCGGCGACGAGCGTGTTTTCGAACTCTTGCGGCGTTGCCGTCCGGTAACTCACATCCCGTCCCGTGACAGCTGCAATCCGGGCCACGGCTTCGTCCCAGGTCAGCAGGTCGGAACCGGTGATCTCATAGACCTGGCCTGTGTGGCCATCTTCCAACAGGGCCGCCACCGCGACATCGGCAACATCATCGAGGTCGACCCAGGGCTCCGGCGCGCCTGAATCGGGGGCGGATACCTCGCCCGCCAGGACATTCTCAAGAAAGCCGCCTTCGCTGAAATTCTGCATGAACCAGCTTGGCCGTAGGATCGTCCAGTCCAGCGAGGAGTCCATGAGCAGCTTTTCACAGGCCTGCGCGCGCGCTTCGTTGCGCTCGGACAGCAGGACGACACGGCGCAGGCCCGCCTGCTCCGCAGCCGCGACAAAGGCCGCGATGACACCGTGGGCGGAGGGCACCGCGAGGTCAGGCGAATAGGCGACATAGGCCGTCTTGATGTCCTTGAGGGACGCGCCCCAGGTTTCGGGACTTTCCCAGTCAAACGGGATGGCGCTGCGCCGCGTGCCCGGCCGCACCGGCACGCCGCGGGCAGCGAGCCGTTTGGCGACACGTCTACCGGTCTTGCCGGTGGCACCGATGACAAGAATTTCGGATTGCATGTTGATTTCCTTGGGTTTTGGTTTCGAAATGGACGGGTTATTTCCGAACTCAGCCTTTGGTCAGGCCGAAATGCGCCAACGCTTTCTCGGCAATCAGCGCACCACCGGATTCCTGCACGAAATGCCCGCCCTCGGGGATTTCCAGCGGCTCTGGGCAGCCCTTGATGACGGTCCGCATGAAGTTCATCACCTCCGGGCCCAGCATCTTGTCTTTCATGCCGATGGCCATGAAGCTTTCGCCCGCCCAGTCGTGTGACCAGAACTGTGCCGCGCGCTGTGAGATTGCGACACCGGGCGCATCCGCAGTCGTCGCGATCAGGTGGGGAAACCTGCGGACGCCTGCCTTGTAGCGCTGATCCGGGAAGGGTGCTTCGTAGGCCAGGGCCTCGGCGTCCGATATCACCGGTTCGTTCTTTTGCATGATGAACGGGATCGGCACGTCCGGGCTGGAATCGATATCGGCCTTCCAGGCATCGAAGGCGGGGCTGTTGACCGGTCCGGCCATCAGACCGGTATTCATGATCAGCAAACGCTTGAACCGGTCGGGCATCTCCATCGGCAAGGTCAGGCCCAGCACGCCGCCCCAGTCCTGCACCACCAGGGTGATGTTCTGCAGATCAAGCCGCTTGATCAGCGCCAGCATGTAGTTGCGGTGGAAGTCGAAGGAATAGACCCCGTCATCGACGGGTTTGTCGGATTTGCCGAATCCCAGCCAGTCGGGGGCAATCACCCGCGCGCCGGCATCGGCAAAAACCGGGATCATCTTGCGATAGAGATAGCTCCAGCTGGGTTCGCCGTGCAGCAGCAGGAAAACCTCGTCAGCGTCTGGATCGCCCTCGTCGACGTAATGACCGCGAAGCCCTTCATAGCCTTGTAGATCTTCGACGTAATGGGAGGCAAAGGGATATTCTGACATTCCTTCGAAACGAGAGTCCGGGGTGCGCAGCGCGTCTATCAAAGTGGCGTCCTTCATCTTGTTTTGGTCACTTGACCAACAATTAGGTCGCTTGACCAATTCCGTCAAGCCCCTATGATGATTGCTGTTGGCGAAACGGCGGCCGAAGACCCGCCAAGATGCGAAAAACCGAAGAGGAACAGGCAATTAACGATCAATCCCCATCTCCGAAGGAAACGCTCATCCTTGATTGCGCATTGAAGCTGCTGATCGAAACGGGTGATGCCGGGCTGACCCTGCGCAAGATTGCGGATTGCGCGGGGATGCGGCTCAGCAATGTGCAATATTACTTCAAGTCCCGAGACGACATCCTGACCGCCATGGTTGGGCGGTATTTCGAAGACTGCACCGCAAGCCTTGTGCGCCTGACCCAGGAGAGCGAGGTCAGGACAACACGCGAACGGGTCCATTTCCTGGTTCTATCGGGTCTTTCCCACGGCCTGGAAATCTCGGACATGTGTCGCGCCTTCCGGGAGATCTGGGCAATCTCCAGCAGAAACGCGGTGATCGACGCGTGCCTGATGGCATATTACCGCACCTTCTCGGACGTAATGATCGACTTCGCGTTTCAGCAGGACATCGACGAGGCCAGCCGCGACAAGCTCAAATCATTGCTCGTCCCGTTTTTCGAGGGGTATTCGATTACGGCGCGGTCACTGCCGCTTCAGATCGAGGAAACGGCGGCGATGCTGACTGATCTGGCAATGTCTGTTGCTGGCGACCGCGCGTAACCAACGGCCGTTTCAGAACCCGCAATGCCAGTGGTCACGCTCGCTGTTCGCGACAGCCGACAGCAAGGGCCGGTGAAGGCCTGCTGCAACCGCCCTGGCGGTAAGCATATTGGTCGCGCTTTCCACGGACAGCCCTTCCATCGTCATTTTGGCCACGATCGATTCCATGTCGCTTTCGGGAAGGGCATGGAGCTGCTGGTGAAACGCGGCCTCGGCCCGGAGGCGCAGCAGGCCGGGCAGTCGCCGGGACGTGCCGGCATCGGCCATCCAGGTCCTGGCGCCATCCATCTTGGCCGCGATTGCATCCGCCAGCGCCCCGATCCCTTCGCCGCGCTCCGCCGATGTGGGCAGGATGGGCACATTGCGCCCCTCGGCCCGGCGCAGCTGCAGCATCGCCTTGAGCTGGCGGATGGTGCGATCCGCAAGCGGCAGGTCGCATTTGTTCACGACAAGAATGTCCGCAATCTCCAGGATACCGGCCTTGATCGCCTGAACATCATCACCCAGACCCGGTGCGTTCAGCACGATATTCACGTCCGCGATTTCAGCGATCTCGGTTTCGGACTGCCCTGCCCCGACGGTTTCCAGCACGATGTTCGACCAGCCCGCGGCATCAACCGCGTCAACGATTGCGGGGATCGACAACGCCAACCCACCAAGGTGGCCACGCGATGCGACCGAACGGATGAACACACGGGCATCGGCGCTATGCTCTCCCATGCGGGTACGATCCCCCAGGACCGCGCCCCCCGAAAGCGGGCTCGATGGATCGACAGCCAGAACGGCAACGCTTTCGCCGCGCTGACGCAGTTCACTTACATAGGCATTGATCAGGGTCGACTTGCCCGCGCCCGGTGGGCCGGTGAACGCCACCACTCCGGCCGAGCCCACATGGTCGCGCAGCCGGTCAGCCAAAGCGTCCCCAACCGGCCCGCCCGTTTCAAGGAGCGATATCGCCCGCGCCAACGCCGCCACATCGCCGTCAAGAAGACGTTGAAAGGCCGACACCTTGGGCATTTCCATCGCCTCGCCGCGCATCCGGTCAGGCCACCATCAGCGGATGGCCGAACCCGAGCTCTTCGCGCAGCGTCGAGATGATTTCGCCGTGGGTGACACCGACGCTGGCTGCATCGACAACTTTCTCAAAGACGTTGATCTCTTCATTGTCGGATGCACGGCGCAGTTCGGAGATTGCCGTGTCGACCTCCTGTTGGCTGCGCTCTCGCTTGAATTTCCTGAAGGCCTTGACATGGGCTTTCATCGCGCCGGCATCGGGCCGGTAGGGCAGCGGCTGTTCGACAGTGCCGTCATCTTCGCGATAGCAATTGACCCCGACGATCTTTTCCGTGCCGTCCTCGATCTTTTCCTGCGCGGCAAGTGCGGATTGGCCGATCATGGTCTGCACCAGACCCGAGCCGACCGCTTCGTACATCCCGCCAGCGGCGTCGATCTGATCCATGACCTTCAGAATATCCTCTTCCATCTGATTGGTCAGGGTCTCGACATAATACGACCCGCCCAGGGGGTCGATCACATCGCACAGATGCGCCTCTTCGCGCAGGATGTTCTGGGTTGCCACGGCAATCCGGGCGGCTTCCTCGGTCGGGCAGCTGATCGCCTCGTCATAGGCATCGGTATGCATCGATTGCAGGCCCGAGAAAATACCGGCCGTCGCCTGCACGGCGACACGCGCGATGTTGTTGAGCGGCTGCTGCGCGGTCAGGTCAACGCCCGATGTCTGGCCGTGGAACTTGAACCGCCACGAACGCGGATCCTTGGCGCCCAGCCTCTCCTTGGCGATACGCGCCCAGATGCGACGGCCAGCCCTGAATTTCGCCACTTCCTCGAAAAAGGAAATCGAGATGTCGAAGAAGAACGTAAAGCGCGGCAGGATCGTATCTGGGTCCATCCCCCTGGCCATGCAGTCTTCGGCATATTGGATCGCCGTCGACAGGGCGAAACCCATGGTTTCGGCAGGGGTCGCGCCGGCCTGCTGCATGTGCTGGCCGACCACGGAAACCGGGTTCCAGTTCGGCACATTCGCGCGGCAGAACGCGACATGATCGACAAGCACCCGCCGCGATCCGGGCTGCGACAACCGGTAGAACATGTGATTGGCCACGTAATGCGAGATATAGTCCGACTGGTTCGACGTGCCGGTGATCTTGGTCCAGGGGATTCCGCGCCGTTTCGCCACCCCCAGAAGGAATGCAAACAGCGTGAACGGCGACGGGTCGTTCATCGCGGTCGAGATTTCATCCAGGGGTACCTGGTCCAGCGCCTGATCCATGTGATCCACGGTATTGACCACCGTGCCGCAGGTGCCAAGCAGTGCCAGCGGCGACTCGTCGCAATCGATCCCGCGGAACCCGGAATTGCACGGCAACAGGCTGATCGCGGACGCGCCAAGCTCAAGAATGTTGCGCACGCGCTTGTTGTAATCAGCCGGTGTTCCCAGCCCGATCAGCTGTCGCTGGCTCCAGGTTCTGCCCCGGTGCATCGTCGGATAGATGCCGCGCGTATACGGCGCCTGCCCCGGAAACCCGAGATCGGCCATATGACGGTCCGCGTTCCAGTCCTGCGGCGTATAAATGGGCGCGATCTCGATGCCCGAACGGTTGGTGATCCGGCGATCTTTGCCGATTTGCCCGTCATAGTCGCGGCGCCAGTCCGCCTGTGCTTCGTCAAAGCCGGGCAGCATCAGCTGTTCTTGCGGATCATTGGGTGTCTTGAACTGAACCTGGGTCATATTGCGAACTCATCCGATGAAAGTTTTGATTTCCGGCTCTCGGAGCCCAGTGCGGTGACCTGCTCGACAATGTCCTCACGGGATGCCCCCGGACCGAACACCCGGGCGACGCCCGCCTCGCTGAGCGTCCGGATCTCGGTTTCCGGGACGATGCCGCCGACGATGACGGTGACATGCCCCAGACCGGCCTCTCGCAGCGCGTCCATCAGCTCGGGAATGATCAGATGATCGGTCGCGAGGCTGGAAATGCCGATGACATCGACATCCTCCTGCATCGCCAGTGCAACGACCGCGGCCACCTCCTGCCAGGGCGGCGTATAGATCACCTCCATCCCGGCGTCGCGCAGATAGGCCGCCACGACACGGCTGCCGCGATCATGGCCATCAAAACCGATCTTTGTCACCAGCACACGTAGCTGTTCAGCTTGCATTGCTGCCCTCCTTTCGTGAAGATCTCGCTGTAGCCTGGTCCGAACCAACCGGTTCGATCAGGAATCTGGTAAAGGCCTGGCCGACCTCAGCCGGTGTCAGCGGACCGGCGGAATCAAACCAGAACTGCGTATGGTTTACCGCCCCGAGAACCATCAGCCTCAGCAGTTTCCGGTCAACCGACGGGGCTACGGGCAGGTCTTCGATAAGCGCCTGAAGGCATCTTTCGTACTTCCCGCGCAAATCGGTCAGCATATCCCTGTGATTGGGAACCTGTTCGGGCAACACGCGATTGATCACGCGCATGTAATGGCTGTCGCGGGTAATCGCCTCGATATGGGTAGAAATCGCAAGGCCAAGGCGCTCCCAGGGGTCTTCGGCTTGTGCGATGGCCGTTTCCAAGGCCTCGACGATCTGCGCGACGCCGGATTCGTAGACGGCAAGAAGAAGATCTTCCTTGGAAGGATAGTGATAGTAGATCGACCCGGGCAGCATCCCGGATTTCTTGGCGATATCGCGCATCGTCGTGTTGCGGAACCCCTGCGTGGCAAACAGCTCGGCCGCGGCATCAAGCAGCATGTCATTGCGGTTGTTTGACCTTCGCAAGGCGGATTTCATCGCATTCGTTTCCCGTGTTCACTATTAACCTAACAAATGTTTGTTTAACCGTTCACCACTCGTGAGTCAACGCCTCAAACATCGAAGGCCGGACGATCATCAGTCGCCGAGCCCGCCAAGGCAGCCGGCAGCCGGATCACGACCAAGTATCAAACGCTCTAGTGATTGGTTTCGACCGCGGCAGCGGCAGACACTGCCGCTTTGGTGCAGGGCAAGAGCGGCAAAGCGGGTGCCTTCAACACCTTTCGCGCAACGCCGAACCCCGTATCGTCAAAGTTCAGCCGTTGCGGTCTTCGCCATTCTCCTGGGGGTCGGCTTGCCCGACACCCTTGAAGATGAACCTGAATGGCAGCGCCCAGAGAAACCCCAGCCCGATATAGACCAGCAGTTCCGCCCAGATAGGCGGACGGTCCAGCATGTTCACCACGCTGACCGCCACCACGATATAGACCGGCAATCCGATCAGCAGGATGAAAAGCGACCACCGCCGGCGGGATTTATAGCTGAGCGGCATGTGCTCAATCCGCAAACGGGTCGGTCACAAGGATCGTGTCTTCGCGTTCGGGCGAGGTCGACACCATCGCGACGGGGCAATCGATCAGTTCCTCGACCCGGCGCACGTATTTGATCGCATTGGCCGGCAGATCGGCCCAACTGCGCGCGCCTTCGGTGCTTTCGCTCCAGCCAGGAAGCTCCTCGTAGATCGGCGTGCAGCGGGCCTGATTGTCGGCGGCGGTCGGCAGGTAATCCAGCCGCTTGCCGTCCAGATCATAGCCGACACAAACCTTGAGCGTCTCGAAACCGTCCAGAACATCCAGCTTGGTCAGGGCAATGCCGTTGACACCGCTGGTGGCGCAGGTCTGGCGCAGCAGGCAGGCATCGAACCAGCCGCAACGGCGCTGGCGGCCGGTCGTGGTGCCAAACTCGTGGCCACGCTCGCCCAGGCGCTGGCCGTCCGCGTCGTGCAGCTCGGTCGGGAACGGCCCCTCGCCCACGCGGGTGGTATACGCCTTGACGATGCCCAGCACGTAATCCACGGCGCCGGGGCCGATGCCCACGCCCGTCGCCGCCTGCCCGGCAATGACGTTCGAGGAGGTGACAAAGGGATAAGTGCCGAAATCAATATCCAGCAGCGCGCCTTGGGCGCCTTCGAACAGGATCCGCCTGCCCGATTTGCGCTTTTCGTTCAGCACCTGCCAGACCGGCGCCGCGAAGGGCAGGATCTGCGGCGCAATCTCGCGCAGCTGTGCGACCAGTGCATCGCGGTCCACCGGGTCGATCCCCAGGCCCTTGCGCAGCGGATCATGGTGCTGCAGCGCGCGGTCCACCCGCGCCTCAAGCGTCGCGTCATCCGCCAGATCCGCCACCCGGACTGATCGGCGCCCGACCTTGTCCTCGTAGGCCGGGCCGATGCCGCGCCCGGTGGTGCCGATCTTGGTGCCCTTGCTGGCGGCCTCTTCGCGGGCGCGGTCCAGTTCACCGTGAATCGGCAGGATCAGCGGCGTGTTCTCGGCAATCATCAGCGTGTCGGGGGTGATGTCGACCCCCTGCCCGCGAATGGTCTCGATCTCGCCCATCAGGTGCCAGGGGTCCAGCACCACGCCATTGCCGATCACGCTCAGCTTGCCGCCGCGTACAACGCCCGAGGGCAGCGCGTGCAGCTTGTAGACCTTGCCGTCGATTACCAGCGTGTGCCCGGCATTGTGACCGCCCTGAAAGCGTGCGATCACATCGGCGCGCTCGCTCAGCCAATCCACGATCTTGCCTTTACCCTCATCCCCCCATTGGGCGCCCACGACGACGACATTTGCCACGGCTGTTCCTCTTCCGATGCTGGTGAACCCGCGCCCGTATAGCGGTGCAGGCGGTTATGTGAAACAGCTAATTCGCCGCAGGCACTGGACAGAGGCCATGTGATTGGAAGAGGTTGTGGACAAAAGTTACGTGGGAGACACCGATGGGATTCGTGCTGCGCTGGCTGGTGGCCTTCGTGCTGCTGGCGGCCACCTTCAACCCGACCGAGTGGAACTATGTCCGCTGGGCCCGCGCCAACTGGGCCGAACAGATGCCGGTCGCGGTGTTGATGGGGCTTCTGCTGCTGGTGGACTACATAATCTACTTGCGCGCCACGCTGCGCTCGATCGGGGCGTTCGGCATGGGCCTGGTGCTGGCCATCGTCGCCGCGCTGCTTTGGGTGCTCTACGATCTGGGCTGGCTCAAACTGGAAAACCGTTCCGTCAACCTGTGGCTGGGGATCACCGCGCTGTCACTGGTGCTCGGCGTCGGCCTAAGCTGGAGCCACGTGCGCCGCAATCTCTCGGGACAGGCGGATATGGACGATGTCGACGAATAGAACCGGTTGCTGGCTGGAATGACGCCAATACAAAGGCGGGCCCTTGCCCGGGATTTTCGGAAATGCCGGAATTCCGGTGTCGGTGAACGCCTCTTGCCGGCGTGACGGGTTAACTCACGCGGAAATGACCGCACCGCTGCCGCGGTCTTGGGCGCGCTGACGGGCAAGGGTTGCGATGGCGGTATCCTGCACCCCGGTGCCGGTCAGGTCGGCGATGGTGATGTCACTGTCAGCCTGCCGCCCGGGCAGGCTGCCGGTGACGATATCGCCCAGCTCGGGGAAACTCTGCTCTGGCGCGCAGACGCCGCATTGCAGGGCGGCGCGCAATTCGCCCAGCAATTCGGTCTGCGAGCGGCGGTCCGGGACATAGAGGGTGGCACGCGACAGGCAGGCGGGCTCAAGCTCGTTCTTGTGCTCCTGATCGGACCCCATCGCGGTAACATGCTGTCCGGGCTGCAGCCAATCCGCCATCAGGACCGGTGCGGTTGCGGGCGTGGTTGTCACCACGATATCAGCGCGGCTTACCGCCCCGGCCGCGTCCGAGCCTGCGCGCACCTCAATCCCCAACTCCTGGCAAAGCGCGTCCGCCGCTGCGCGGGCCTTGTCGGCGTCGCGCGCCCAGATCACCGCGCGCGAGATCGGCCGCACCAGCGTCAGCGCCCTGAGCTGCAGCCGGGCCTGCATACCCGCCCCGATGACCGCCACCGTCGAGGCGTCCTTGCGCGCCAGGTGACGCGCCGCCACGGCCCCGGCAGCGGCGGTGCGGATATCGGTCAGATAGCCATTGTCCAGCAATACCGCCTCGACCTGGCCGGTGCGGGCGGAGAACACCACCATCAGCCCGCTGGTCGTTGGCAGGCCAAGCTTGGGGTTGTCGAAAAACCCCGGCGACACCTTGATGGCGAAACTTTCCGCCCCGGTGATATGGGCGGTCTTGACGTCGACCTCACCGTTGTTTTCGGGGATGGCCATCGACATGATCGGCGGCATTGCGACAGTCCCGCCTGCCAGCGCGGCAAAACCCTGTTCGACACAATCGACTGCGGCCAGGTCCAAAGGCACCAGCGCCCGCAGCTCCGCTTCGGTCAGAATGGTGATGTCCGGCATGATCCGCCCTCCCGGTCTTGTTCGCGCAGTCTATCGCTTGTGAAACAACAGGTCACGCAGCGGCCACCGGCGACACCGGCCAGTTGGCAACCGGCGTGACCTCGCTTGCGGGGCGGGCCAGGAACAGCTGAGCGTGGAAATAGCCGGTGCTCTCGTACCCGTCCGTGTCATGCCCGCGCGCCCGGGCGTTGGCGATGGCGCGGGCCTGTTCATCCGCGTCGGCGAACCGTCGATGGCGGAACGGCGGCACTTCCAGCGCCTCGACCGTCAGACCGTGATCCGCCATGATCTCGATCGCCTCGGCACTGTCATTGCCCCGGATCGGTGCCGTTATCACCCAGGGCGTCCGCCCGCCGGCGCCGCGCAGCACACGATCCAGCGCTGCAGGCAGCATATGGGCGACGCTGCCACATTCGATCACCAGATCGGTCATCGCCAGCACCTGTTGCAGGGCATGACCAGGATCATCCGCCTGCAGGTTCTCGGCAAAGACCTCATCAAAGATTCCAACCCCGCGGGCATAGGTCAGCGCCTGGTCCGCGATGTCGATTCCGTAATAGCGGTCATCCTGCCCGGCACGGCGCTGCGGGCGAAACCAGTCCCGGTCGGCGGCGATCACGGCCTCGGGGCTTGCCGCGTCGAACCAGCTGTCGCGATACCGCAGAAGCACGTCATCCAGTGACAGGTCATGTCGCGTCAGGGCCCCGCCGATCCCGTAGCCGCAGGCGAAATCCACGATCCCGGCCGAGGACAAGCCGCGCACGCGCTTGAGCTCGGCCAGCACCGCCCGGAACGCGGCGGCCGCGTAATGCGCGGTCCGAAACCCCGCATGATCCATCGCCCTGTAATAAGCACGGCAATCCGGCAGGTTATAGATATCGTCAAAGATGGTGACGATCTTCTGTTCGCGCTCGCCCTGGTTCTCGATCATGTCTGGTGCCTCCGGTGGCTCTATGGCCAAACTTGCCGTCACTGGCATATAGGCACAAGCGCAAATCGGCCTTAGTCCGTGGGTGTCCCTGCTCGCACGGATGTGAACACAGCCAGAGGTTGAAACACGATTCCGTTCCCTGACCGGAACGTGACCGCGATGTGAGGAACCGTGCGCGTATCCTCTATGGAAAGCCATCGGGGGCAGTTCAGATGACCTACACCGAAAGCAACAAGCAATTTCGCGGAATGATACCAACCGACAAGGCCCGGCGCGGCCTGCCCTTTGTCACGATGGGCGCGGCATTTGCCTGGCTGGCGGTACTGGTCTATGCCTCGTCCAATTCGATCGTCACCCTGCTGGTCGACATAGGCCGGGCCAACCCGGTTGCCGGGCGCAACGCGATCACCTTTTGCAACCTGCTGTTTCTTGGCTCGCTGATCTCTGTCCTGCCGATGGTGGCGATCTTTCACCGCGACTGGACGCGCGAGAAGCTGCGCAGGCTGTCGCGCCACGACTGGGGCATTCTGACGGTTTCGGCGTTCTTGTCGTCAGCGGTCACG
Source organism: Roseovarius sp. CAU 1744 (assembly GCF_039839345.1). Taxonomy (NCBI): domain Bacteria; kingdom Pseudomonadati; phylum Pseudomonadota; class Alphaproteobacteria; order Rhodobacterales; family Roseobacteraceae; genus Roseovarius; species Roseovarius sp. CAU 1744. Next base: position 225,817 of record NZ_JBDOQV010000005.1, read on the forward strand.
CCGGGGCTGTTCTTCTACGCGCTTGAACATACCACCGTCACCAATGTCGTGCTGATCGGCCGGATCGAACCGCCGCTTTTCCTGCTTGCCACCTGGCTGTTCCTCAACGAAGAACTGAACCCCTGGGCGATGTGGGCCGGCCTGATCGCGCTGATCGGCGCGGTGTTGATGATCGGAATGCGCGGCAACGGCGCCCTGTTCCGGTTCGGCGCCGGCGAGCTGGCGACCATCGCCGCGACGCTGTCGTTCATCGCCTCGACCATCGTGACCCGCGTCGGGCTTCGCGGCGTGCCCCTGGGCATCTTTTCGATCTACCGCACGGTGCTGGGCGCGGTGCTGTATTTCCTTGTGGCGATGTATCTCTTTGGCCCTGCTCATTTTCAGGACCTCTTCGCGCCGGTGGTGCTGAAATGGATCTGGGTCTACGCGATCGTGGTGATCGTGATCGGCCAGTTTTCCTGGAATCTCGGGCTGAAATACGCCCGTTCCGGCGATGTTTCGCTGGCGACGTCATTTTCACCGCTGGCGGCAATTCTCTTTGCCATGTTGCTGGTGGGCGAAGACCCCGGCCCCGGGCTGATCCCCGGCGGCGTCATCATATTGATCGGAATCGCCGTCGGACAGCTCGGTCGTCACCGCAACCGGCAGACCCGCCGTCGCGCCAGCAATCAGGCGATGGAACATGAAAGCAAGCTGAACTTCAAAGGCGCCTGATACGCGGCGGATCGTCCGGATTGTTACACCCCACCACGCCGCCGTGACCCATCCCGCTGTTCTGAAACAATGTTTCGCCGCCTGACCGCAACGTGACGGGGTCGTGACGGCGCTGCCCCTTCACGCCGCTTGACCCAACGACATCCGCGCCCCTATGCAGGTAGACACGATTTTTTCAGGAACCAGATCAATGAGCACCGCAAGCACCCAACCCGACACCGGCATGTCCAAGGCGCTGATGGGCGCGGTGCTGGTCTGGGTCGCGGTGATCGTCTACGCCTCGTCCAACTCGATCGTCTCGCTGCTGGCCGATATCGGACGGCAGAACACGGTCATGGGACGCAACGCGGTGTCGCTGTGCAACCTGCTCTTCCTGGGCAGCCTGATTTCGCTCATTCCGATGGTTTTCATGTTCTGGAAGGACTGGACCCGTGAAAACCTGGGCCAACTGACCCGCAAGGATTGGGGCGTGCTGACACTGTCGGCCTTTCTGTCATCGGCCCTGACCCCGGCGCTGTTTTTCATCGCCCTGGATTACACCACCGTCACCAATGTCGTGCTGATCGGCCGGATCGAGCCACCTCTCTTTCTGCTGGCCACGGTCTTTGTCCTGAAGGAAAAACTCGACCCCTGGGCGTTTGCCGCCGGGCTGATCGCGCTGGTGGGGGCGGTCGTCATCATCTCGCTCAAGGGCGGAGACACCGCCTTCACGCTTGGCAAAGGTGAGATCGCGACCGTCTTTGCCACGCTTTCCTTCATCGCCTCGACCCTGGTGACGCGCATCGGGCTGAAGGGCGTGCCACTTGGCATCTTTTCGGTCTACCGTACGGTACTGGGCACGATCATCTACTATTTCCTGGCGCTTTACCTCTATGGCCCCAACCATTTCCAGGACCTGTTCCAGCCGATCGTGCTGAAATATGTCTGGGTCTACGCCATCATCGTCATCATCATCGGGCAGTTCTCGTGGAACCTCGGCCTGAAACACGCGCGTTCGGGGGATGTCTCGCTGGCGACATCGTTTTCGCCGCTGGCCGCGCTGGTGATCGCCATGGTACTGCTGGGCGAAGATCCGGGCCGCGGCCTGATACCCGGCGGGCTGATCATCCTCTTTGCCATCGGCGTGGGTCAATTCGGCCGCATCCGCACCCAACGCGCCGAGCGCCGCGCCAAGGCAGAAGCCGAGCGCCGGGAGGCCGCGATGGGCCGCCTGGCAACCGACGAGGCACTGGCCCACGAGTCGCGGATCAACTTCAAAGGGGCCTGACGGCGAACCCCTCGCGCTGCGAGGTGCCGCTGAAAGGCAGCCCCATCTCCTGCAGCGCATCCACCTTGATCTGCAGACCCCTCGCGATATCAAAACCCTCGTCCGCCCCTAGCGGTTCCTTGGCGGCATCATCGGGCATCAGAAGCAGGGTCTGCACATCAATCTCTGCGTTCCCGGCAAGCACGTCCAATGCCGGTCGCAGCGCGCTTTCGACCTCCAGCGCCTGTTGTGGCGCGATCACAAGAACACCTGAGGCCGTAGATACCGGCCGAAACGCGATAGCCCTGGCGAGGGTTTCGATCCGGACCGTCGGAAAGGCCTGCAAGGCCGCGCGCAAGATCTGGACCGCCTCAGCCTCCGCGCGATCCAGAAACACGTTCACCCGGCCCCCTGCCCGTGCATGGCCTGCAATCGTGCCAAGACACCCCCCGGCGACCTGTTCCGCGCCGTTCGCCAGCACCACGATCTCGCGCGTGATCCGCAGGTCACGCTGGCGCAGAAAGAACCCCATGATCGTCTCGGTCATGGCACTGTAGTGACCGGCATCGCGCGGGTTGTTGTCGATCCGGCCGATATCGACCTCGGAAACACCCGCACCGGCGGCATGAACCCGCAGCATCACGTCCAGATCGGCGGCGTAGCCTCCGGTGATCTCCGACAGCGCGATCAGCGACCGGTCAAAGATGTAAAGGCCGGAATTGGGCGCCTGCAGCCCCTCCAGCCCCGGAAACATCTGCCTGAGCGCGGGCATCACTAGGTAGCGCGTCATCGGCATCGGATCGCGCGGATCCTGCCACAGCCCCTTGATCAGGCCGGTCCCCGGCGCGCGTGCCTCGATCATCCGTGAAAACCGCGAGATGTCGAACCGGTCCAGATCGGCATCGACCTTCATCACCCAATCGTTGCGCGCCGCGATGAACCCCGCCCGGATCGCGTGCCCCATCCCCGGCTGCGCCTCGGCCACAACGCGCGCGCCAGCGTCCCGGGCCACGGCGGCGGTGTCGTCTGACGAGCCGTTATCGACCACCACGACCTCGTCCACCGCGGTCATCGCCGCCATCGACCCGATTACCCGGGCAATCGTGCCCGCTTCATTCCGTGCCGGGACGATCACCGAAACAGGCATGTCTTTGGGGGGAATTTCGCGCACGTCGGTCCCTTGTGTGAATGCAAATGATGTAGCGCGATCGCCCCGCCGCCACAAGCAAGCCTGCAACATGGCAGAGATCACTTTACCGGAACAGATTATCGCGACTTCATTGAAACCCATGACCGTTCTGCGGCCTGCGCGGTCCTTGATCCAAAAGACACATGCCGCGCGTTGCCGGTCCGGTCGGCATTGGCAACAGCGCCGGACTCGCACGACGAAACCAGCGAGTCTTTTGGGTTGAAACCGCTCCGCTGGACATCGAGAGTTCGGCACCGCGATGATTGACCGTCACGCGAGGTCTCGGGGATATACCTGCCAGCTTCCTCTAGGGGTCGCCGGCCACACCGTAACTTGGCGCGGCGGCGGGATTGATCGCGCGGTTCAGGTAGTCCATCATCTGCGGCTCGTAACCCTGCCACAAAGAACGCAATTTCGTGATTGGACAGCTGTCTTCCCAATCCACCCGCAGATCGACAAGGTAGAACGGCATCCGGTCAGCGACGATGAGCGCGGCGGAATGCACCGGGCCTTCCTCACCTCCTGCTTTCAGCCCGCCTTCGATCCCCTGCAGCAACCGTTCGGCCAGATGCGCCGCAGGATCGGCCATGAAACCGTCGGTGATCGCTTTCGCCACGGCGGTCGAGGACAGAAGATTGCCCGCGGCCACGCACCCGTCATCCTCGCTGATCGCGTGGGTGCCAAGGATATGCGCGCCGGTGAAATGGGCCGTGGTGCCGTTGGCATCGACCGCCGTCAGCTGGCGATACTCGATTTTCTCGCGGCCCTGGGTCACGCCGGCGATGGCATCGGCTGCCGATTGGCCTGCCTCCATCGCGTCCAGCACCAATGTCGCCAGATGCGGATCGGTGATGTTCTGCGTGGCCACCGCCCCCACCCCGGCCCGCGCATGGGGGCAGCGCGATCCGACCGAGATCGAAGAGGTGGTGATCGCCACCCCGAATTGTCCCGTACGGGCGCAGCGCCCGGCGATGGAAAAGGTCATTTGCGGCCTCCTGTCCCGTCGCCCAGCCGGCGCGACAGGTATTTCTGGAAATCATGTATCTCGCGCTCCAGCCAGCTGAGCGGGCCAGGCGTGGCTTGAGAGGATCGCGACCCCGCATAGATGCCCTCGACAACCTGCCGGTCCTCGGTGTTCACATGTTCGAAGAACTTCGTCAATTCCTCGATCCAGGCCGCGCGTTCATCGGCGAAGCCCAGCATCGCGTCGACCTCAGGCGCGATCGCCACGCCGAAACGCACATCCACCTGACCGACCCCGCGCGGGCGCAGGCTGAGATACCACAGGTGATCGGGGGCAAGCACATACATATGCGTCGGGAACACCGTCGGCAGCACCGAGGTGTTGCGCCAATCCCCTTCCAGCCGGGTGTTGTCGGGATGCGCCTTGCCATAGGTGGCGTCGCCGCGCTTCATGAAGGTCTGGTAGGTGAAGGCGTCATGGACCTGATCCGGAAACACGGTTTTCTCCACCGGGAACCACGCACCGACCGTTGCCTTATGCGCCACGGGCAGGTGGTAGCCTTCCATGAAATTCTCGGTCAGAAGCTTCCAGTTGGTGGCCCAGACATGTTCCTCGTGCAGGACGGGCACGTAATGTTCCATGCCGTAGCGTGCGACCACATCATGCAGCGGCGCCAGCGCCTCGGCCACGGGCATGGCGTCGGGATCGAGCGTGACATAGATCCATCCCTGCCAGATTTCCGTCCTGATTTCCGGCAGGCAGATCGACTTCTTGTCAAACCCTTCCGTCCGCTCCATGTGGCCCGCGCCGATCAGCCTGCCATCCAGCGAGTAGGTCCAGGCGTGATAGGGACAGGTGATCCGGCTGGTGCATCCGGTTCCTTCCAGAAGCTGCATCATCCGGTGCCGGCAGACATTGGAATAGGTCCTGATTTCCCCCGATTTGTCACGGATGCAGAAGATCGGATCACCGGCGATGGTAAAGGTCAGGTAATCGCCGGGGTTGGGAATCTCCGCCGCCAGACCCGGGCAGATCCAGTCACGCCGGAAAATCGCGGTTTCCTCGCGTGCGGCAATGTCTTCATCCCAGTAGATCTGCGGTTCGGCGCTATGGGCCCGTTCCAGCGGGCCGCTGGCTGTTTCGGACAGCTGCGCAAGAAGATCGGAAGCAGTGTGCATCGGCGGCCTCAGTCGGGAATAACGGCGGTCACCTCGATCTCGACCACCCATTCGGGGCGGGCGAGCGCGGGGACGACCAGCCCGGTCGAGCACGGATGCACACCTTTCAGCCATTTGCCCATCTCCTGATAGACCGCCTCGCGGTAGCGGATGTCGGTCAGGTAGACGACGATACGGCAGACTGCCTCCATCGTAGTGCCGGCCTCCTGCAACAGCATCTGGATGTTTTCCATCGTCTTGGCGGTCTGCCTGGCGGCATCGCCCACATGCAGGCTTTCGCGGGTGTCCAGATCCTGGCTGACCTGTCCGCGCAGGAACACCATCGTGCCCCGGGCGACGACGCCCTGGCTGAGGTCGTTGTCCAGCTTCTGTTCGGGGTAGGTTTCCCTGGTATTGAAGGGGCGGATGCGTTTGTGCAGCATGGGGTAATCCTGATTGAACCGGTGACAGTTATTGGGGGGCGCCCTAATGGCGGGTGCCCTTGCCCCAGACGTTATCCGAAAGGCCCGCGGCCCGGTGCGCAAATTCCAGCGGTCCCTGCCAGTCGAAATTGCGATAGACCGCGGCCAGCTGCGCAAAGGGCGGGGATTGCGCAAAAAGCTGGAAGGTCAGGCGGTGCCCGGCGTAATCCGAGTTCAGCAGATCGCGCGCGAGGCTCAGCAGCTTGCGCCGGTCATCGGCGATCCATTCGTCATTGATCGAATAGAACTTGTCCATCCACGGCTTGGTATCGGCGGCGGCAAAGGTGGCGGCATCGGGCGTCACGCAGATCTGGCCGCCGCACAGTTCGCGGGCGATATGCATCATCTTGGGCAGGCCCGTCAGCGCGTGCACCCGGCCCGACATCAGCATCGACTGGTGCGGCATCAGCAGGCCGTTGGGGCTTTTCTCGGCCATCGCCACGGACGCGGTCAGGAAGGCGTCGATGCCTTCGCGCCAGACGGCCAGTTCGCTCAGCTTCTCCTGCACCGCCTGCTGCTTGTCCAGGCCGGTCTGCTTCACGTTCCACAGCGCCGCGCCGATGATCAGATCAGCAAAGCTCAGCGTGCGCTGCACGAACGGGAAGGCCGAATAGCGGTGCAGCGTGGTGCGGATGAAGGCGGCCGCGCGGGTATGCTGGTAGAACAGCACATCCTCCCACGGAATCAGCACATCATCCAGGATCATCAGCGTGTCGATCTCATCCACCCGGTTCGACAGCGGGTAATCGGCATCCGGCGCACGGCCCGCAAACCCGGTGCGGCAGATATGCTTCACCCCCGGCGCGTTCATGTGCACGATGCAGCCAAGCGCATAATCGCTCAGCTTGTCGCTGCCCCAGTTGGCGATGGTGGGCTTCAGAAACGCCTGGTTGGAATAGGCGGCGGCGGTTTCATACTTGGCGCCGCGGATGACGATGCCGGCATCGGTTTCCCTGACCACATGCACCAGCATGTCCGGATCCTGATCCTGCGGCGCCTTCGACCGGTCGCCCTTGGGGTCGGTATTGGCCGAGACGTGGAACGGGTCATCCTTGATCGCCTGGTGAATGTGGCGTTCGATATTGGTGGCGAAACGCGGGTCGATCTCGTTCAGGATGTCCTTGCCGTCCCACAAAGACCACATCTCGCCGATGGTTTCGTCCCCGACACGGGTGACCACGCCACCCACATCATTCATCACCAGGTCGACAGCATCGCGCTTGTCCTGCCAGTCCTGTTTCTCGAACGGCAGGCGCAACCCGATGGCAAAGCGCTCGCCCTGTTCCTCGTAGGTCATCGCCTCCTGTGTGCTGGCGTCGTGCTGCATGTCGTAGATACGCGCGCGCACATCGATCACAGGCTTGAACTGGGGATGGTTGCAGGGATCGTCGACGCGCTCGCCGTTGATCCAGATCTGGCGGCCGTCGTTCAGGGATTGGCGGTATTCGTCTCCGGTGCGGATCATGGTCGGGTTCCTGTTTTTGGTTCAGAGGGGGCGCAGCGCCTGATAGGCGCGCCCGGAAAAGGCCAGCGGGGCGGCATTGTGGCCAAGGGCCTGCCGCACGCGGCCGATGAATATGCGATGGGTGCCGGCATCATAGGCGGTTTCCACCGTGCAGTCGAAATTGGCGGTGGCGCCGGACAGCACCGGCGCGCCGGTATGGGCGGTCTGCCAGTCGGTGCAGGCGAAATCATAAGGCGTCAGCGCACCGGGGCGGCCGGCAAAGCAATTGGCGATATCGGCCTGATCGTCGCGCAGCAGGTTCACGCAAAACGCATCGTTGGCCGTGATCGCATCGATCGCCGGGCTGCGCCGGTTGATGCAGACCAGCACCAGCGGCGGCTCGGCCGATACCGACGAAAACGCGCTGACCGTGACGCCGAAACGCCCTGCCGGCCCATCCGTGGTCACGACGGACACCTGGGCCGCCGCCCCCGCCATCGCGGCGATGAAACGGTCGGGGTTTTCGTGCTGTGGTTCGGGCTTGCGAAATGCCGCTGTCATGGTCGTATCCTCCGCTGGACAGACGATAGCAACGGCCCAAAGATAATCAAAATTCATTGTATTTAGCGTATAGATAGTTTTTAACTAATATATGCACCGTTTTACCTTGCGCCAGTTGGAATATCTCGTCGTCTGCATCGACTGTCGGTCGGTCGCCGGGGCAGCAGAGCGGCTGAACGTCTCGCAGCCCACGATATCCGTGGCCCTCAGCAAGCTTGAGGACCAGTTGGGCGTGCAACTGCTGCTGCGCCATCCCTCCCGCGGTGTGACCGCAACGGCAGCAGCGGAAAAGATCGTGCAATCGGCCCGCAACCTGCTGGCCCATGCGACCGATCTGGAACGGCAGACGATGGATACCGGCACCAGCCTGGTGGGAACACTGCGGCTTGGCAGTTTCAGCACGCTGGCGCCGGCGGTCCTGCCCGGGCTGATTCACCAGCTCAGCATCCAGCATCCCGGGATCAGCCTGCGCCTGAGCGAAGGGCCACAGGACCGGATGATCGAGGTGCTTTGCGAGGGTCAGTTGGATATGGCGCTGCTCTATGACATCGATCTGCCGGACGAAATTCACACGACATCGCTGGCCCAACGCACGCCCTACGTGGCGCTGGCTGCGGATCATCCGCTTGCCGCCCGGCAATCCATCGCCCTGGCAGACCTGGTCGATGAGCCGCTGATCCTGCTCGAAGTGCCGCCCAGCAAGGAGTATTTCCTGAGCCTTTTCCGGGATGCCGGGCTACAGCCGCGGGTTCGCCACAGCTCTCCTTCGATCGAGATGGTTCGCGGCATGGTCGGGTGGGGGTTGGGGTATTCCCTGCTGGTCACCCGGCCCGAGGGGGACCGGACCTATGATGGTCATTCGCTGGCGATCCGCCCGCTGCGGGACAGTGCGCGGCCCAGCAAGGTGGTCCTTGCACGGCTGGCAACGCTGCGGCCCACGCAGCTGATGACCAGCTTCGAGGCAGTGGCGGTGCGCGCGATGCAGGCCTGACCGGCCCGGGCCATCGCCACCGCCGCCCGGGCGCGTGTTGCTGGCCGATTTCACAAAATGGGCGGTCCGGTGTAGACTTCCACGGTATTTTCAACAGGAGGCCGACATGAAAATCGAGGGGGGATGCCTGTGTGGCGCGGTTCGCTACCGCTCGGACGCAGAACCGGTACTGCAGGCCGTGTGCCATTGTGAAACCTGCCGCAAGATCAGCGGCTCAACCTATTCCTTCAACGTGGCGGTGCCCGAAGACAGCCTGACTGTCGAAGGCGAGGTCGCTACATACGAGGACCACAGCGGTTCCAGCGGAAATCCGATGTTCCGGCGCTTCTGCCCGAAATGCGGCAGTTCGCTCTATGGCGGCGGCCCGCATTACGGCCCGCTCTATTTCATCAAGGCGGGCACACTGGACGACGCAAGCTGGGTCAAGCCCGATCTGCATATCTGGGCCGAAGAGAAGCTTGAGTGGACGCCGATCCCCGAAGGCGCCACCGTCGTGGATCGCAATCCCGGATAACCTGCCTTGTCACCGATCACGCTGATCCCCGGCAGCATCGCTGCGCGGCGCGAATAGATCGGTCCCTTCCTGTCGACGCAGGCGGGAACCGGCGCCCTATACCTTGGTCGCCGACGGGTTCGGGGTGACTGCCCGACGTTTCAGCACCATCTCGCGCCAGCTGATGAAGCTGACCGCCCCCACGATCACCGTACCGCCCAGCACCACGAACATGTCCACCCCTTCATTGAAGAACAGCGCCCCCACCAGCACCGCCCAGACCAGTTGCAGGAAGCTCACCGGCTGGGTCACCGCAAGCGGCGCGGCGGCAAAGGCCAGCGTCATGGTGTAGTGCCCCGCAGTGGCCAGGCAGGCGACGCCAAACAGGATCGCCGTTTCGGTCCAGGTCGGCGTGACCCAGTTCATTGCCGCCAGCGGTGCCAGCCCGATGGTGACGATCACCGACAGCATCGCCACGACCACCGCCGGACTGACCCGGTTGGTCATCTGTTTGGCCAGCAGGTAGGACACCCCGAAGAAGACGGCAACCAGAAGCATCGCCAGGTGGCCGGTGCCGATCTCGCGAAAGCCGGGGCGCAGGATGATGAGCGTGCCAACCAGCGCCGCGATGACGGCAAGCACACGCCGCAGGGCCAGCCGCTCGCCCAGAAACAGCGCCGCGCCGATGGTCACATAGACGGGCGAGAGATAGTTCATCGCCGTCACATCCGCGATCGGGATGCGCGCCATGGCATAGAACCACAGGGCGACCGCGCCGGTATGGGCCACGCCACGGGCGGTGAACATCAGCCAGAGCGGCCGGTCAAAGCGTTGCCGGAACAGCGACCCAAGCATCGGCACAAAGAAGACCAGCCCCAGCACATAGCGCAGGAATGCGGCCTCGGGCGCGGGGATGCGGGTGCCGAGCGATTTCACCAGCACCGTGACCGCGACGAACTGGGCGCCGGTAACGATCATCCAGAACACGCCCCATCCGGGCCGGGCGGCGGCGGCAGCAGATATACTCATGTCACAACGGCCAGAAAGTGGGGATCAGCGCACTGGCCAGAAGGCCGACGCTGAGGTTCAGGGGAATGCCCACGCGCAGGAAATCGGCAAAACGATAGCCGCCGGGCCCGTAGACCATCATGTTGGTCTGATAGCCGATGGGCGTGGCAAAACTGGCGCTGGCCGCAATCATCACCGCGACGATCAGCGCGCGCGAGTCGATCCCCATCGCGTCGGCGAGGCCAATGGCGATCGGCGTCACCACGACCGCCACCGCGTTGTTGGAAACAAGCTCGGTCAGCACTGATGTCAGCAGGTAGATCGCCCAGATGACCAGGAATCCCGGCAATACCATCAGCCCCGGCGTGATCAGATCGACGATCAGCTTGACCGCACCCGATGACTGCAGTGCCGCCCCCACCGCCAGCATCGAGAAAATCAGCGCCAGCAACCGGCCATCGACAAAGGAAAACGCCTCGTCCGAGTCGATGCAGCGGGTCAGAAAGATCACCGCCATCGCCAGCACCGCCAGAAGCAGGATCGGCGCGACACCGAAGGCGGCCAGCAGGACAATACCCGCAAGCGCGCCCAGGGCAATGGGCGCATGACCACGGCGATAGGCCCGCCCCGAGGGTTTCGAGACATCGACCATGTCCATGTCGCGCGCCAGGCGCTGAATGTCCTCGGGCGACCCTTCCAGCAGCAGCGTATCGCCAACCCGCACGATCAGGTCGTCCAGCTGCCGGCCGATATTCTGGTTCCGCCGGTGCACCGCCAGCGGATAGACGCCGTAGCGGCGGCGCAGGCGCATGTTGCCCAGGGATCGCCCAACCATCTTGCAGCCGGGTGTGATCAGCACCTCGACCGTGGTGGTTTCCACCTGCGACACCTGATCGACCCGCTTGAGGCTCCTGTCGCGCTGCAGGCTCAGAAGCTCGGTCATCCGGGTCCGCAGCACCACGCGGTCGCCCACCTGCAACTCGACCCCCTCGAGGTTGCGACGCAGGGACAGATCACCGCGGATAACGTCGATCAGCCTGACACCGTCGCGCTTGAACAGCTGGACGCCGGTGACTTCGCGGCCGATCAGGTTCGACTCCGGCGGGATCACCGCCTCGGTAAAGAATTTCATCTTCGAGCGGTCCGACAGCATGTCGGCCATGCTGTCACGGTCGGGCAGCAGCCGGGGCGCAACGAACCGCAGATAGATCATGCCCCAGATCACCAGCACGATGGCCAGCGGCGTGATCTCGAAAATCGTGAATGGCTTCAGCCCCTGCGCCTGCGCGACACCGTCGACCAGCAGGTTGGTCGACGTGCCGATCAGGGTCAGCGTGCCGCCCAGTATGGCGGCATAGCTGAGCGGGATCAGCAGCTTCGACGCGCTGGTGCCCAGCGTGCGCGACAGCTGCACGAAGACGGGGATCATCACCACCACGACGGGCGTGTTGTTCATGAAGGCCGAGGCGATGACGACAAATACCAGCAGCATCGCGATGGCCATCTTGGGGTTCACCTTGGCCTGCCGTTCGGCCACGGCAGTGAACGCGTCCAGCGCGCCGGTCCGCACCAGCGCCCCCATCACGATGAACATCGCCGCGATGGTCCAGGGCGCAGGGTTGGACAGCACCTCCAGCGCGGCGTCATAGGGCAGAAGCCCCGAAACCAGCAACACCGCCGCCCCGGCGATCGCCACAACTTCGGTCGGGTAGACCTCGCGCAGGAACAGCGCGAACATCACGGCCACGATACCAAGCGCCAGCACAGCCTGCCCGGTCTGAGAAATCTCGAATAGCTGAATCACGCGCGATGGTTCCCTTTTTATCCAGGCCCAGTTTCCCGCACTCCCGCAGCAGGAGCAAGCAGGATAGCGCGGCGCGGCTGAACCAGGAACATGCCAAGCAGCATCAGCGCCAGCGCCGCCCACACATAGGTGGAGTAGCTTTCGCCAAGCAGCGCGATGGACCACAGCACACCGCACCCTGTCACCAGATAGCTGGTCTGCGCGGCAAAGACCGATCCCGCCTGCCCCACCAGCCAGACATAGGCGGCATAGACCAGCGCATGGATTACGGCGGCCCCCACCAACGCGGCCTCGGGCGCGCCGAAACCCGCCAGCGGATTGATCCAGTGGCCGGTGATCAGCGCCATCGGCAGGGACGCGATCATCCCCAACAGCGATGCCGCCAACAGGACCTGAACGGAATCAAGCCCCTGCGTCCCCCATTTCGCCACCAGGTTCCCCTCGGTCGCGTAGAGCAGCGGCGCCAGCAGCGCGAGCGGTACGAAGGCGGCCATCGCCCGGTCCGGCAGGCTGGCGTCGGGGCCGATCAGCAGCAGGATACCGCCCAGCCCGACCAGGAGGCCCGCCAGCCGCCGCCAGGCAAAACCCTCATTGCCCAGCATCAGTGCAATCGGCAGCGAAAACATCGGCACGCTCGAAATGATGATCGACATCACGCCGGCGGGCAGCCGGGCCGCCGACAGGTAAAAGAAGATGTCCGGCAGCACCGCCCCGGTCAGCGCCACCATGACCAGCAGCCGCCAATAGGGCCGGCCCAGCTCCAGCCGCTTGCCCCTGAGCCGGCAAATCGCGCCCAGAACGATGACGACGATGACCAGCTGCCAGAAGATCAACCCGAAAGGCTGATGGCCGGTGCTGACGGCGACCTTTGACAGCGGCACCGACAGGCCCCAACCCGACCCCATCAGAAACAGCATCCCGTAGAGCCGGGCGTTCATGGGCCGGCCTGCTCCAGCCTGCCGCCTAGGCGGATCATGCGCAGCCGTGTCGCGCGGCCGGTCTTGTCGTCGGTCTCGACATAGAGCCCCGACAGCGTGGCCTCTTCCAGCGCGGGGGTGAACCGCGCCTTGGGCATGCCGGTCACGAAACGGCGCATCGGTTCGGATTTCTCCATGCCGATGACGCTGTTGTAGTCGCCGCACATGCCCGCGTCGGACTGAAAGGCGGTGCCGCCGGGCAGAATCTGCGCATCGGCCGTGGGCACATGCGTGTGGCTGCCCACCACCACGCTGGCGCGGCCATCGCAGAAATGGCCCATGCCCATCTTCTCGCTGGTCGCCTCGCAATGGATATCGACCAGCACCGCCTGTACCGCACCGCCCAGCGGATGCGCCCGCAACACCTGGTCGACAGCCGAGAACGGGTCATCGAAGGCGCGTTTCATGAACACCTGGCCCAGCACCTGCGTCACCAGCACCTTGCGCCCGCGCCGATCCTGGAACACCCGGTGGCCCAGCCCCGGCGCGCCCTTGGCATAGTTGAGCGGCCGCAGGACGCGCGGCTCGGTCTCGATGAATTGCAGCATGTCCTTCTGGTCAAAGGCGTGATCGCCCAGGGTCAGGCAATCGGCGCCCGCCTCCAGCAACAGCTTCGCATGGGCCCCGCTCAGCCCCATGCCGCCGGTGGCGTTTTCGCCGTTCACCACCACGAAATCCAGCCGCCACTCTTCGCGCAGGCGCGGCAGGTTCTCGACCAAGGCGCGGCGCCCGGCCCGGCCCATCACATCACCCAGAAACAATATTTTCATGGGACTCTGTTAGGCCGTGCTGCCGCGGAGGGCAAGTGACAGGCGCGTGTTCGAAGGGCAGCCTTGTGGGACGAAGCTGCCGTTGCCCTTCCGGATGTTTGCTGACGCAGCATCCGCGCGCAGGTGCTGCACCCTTATCGCTGCGTTGCAGCCGATTTCGCCAGAGCGGTCATTGAAAGCCAGTCTGAGGGGCGAAATTCAAACCGTCCTTTCGTCGCGATCTTGACGGACCATCGAAGAGGGGACGAAGCGCGCGTTCAATCTTTCACGTCGCTCGGTCTGAACCGAAACACGGCACGCGCGGCCAGACCGCCAGGCTTCCAGTCGAGCTCTAGAACCCCGCCAGCGCCACTTACGACAGCTTCTACTATATTGGTTCCGCTAGAGGCTTTTGGAGCTTCAACTTTTGGCCCCCCGCTCTCTTTCCAGCAGATTATTATGATATTCTCAGTAAGGTCCCGGGATCGATCCCAAGTCAGATCAACGCTCCCTCTTTCGCAACTGAGTGCACCATATTTTACAGAATTTGCCGCCAATTCATGCAGTAAGAGAGCGACAGGAGATATCAACGCGCTCGGAAGCGCGTCGTTCGTGCCCGACAATTCGTACTGTTGCTTCCCTAACGGTGCGTATGCATCCAATATCGAAGATGCCAATTGTCCGATATCCGGGCGCTTTTTACCAGGCTGAACAATCGTGTCGAAATGCGCTTGAAATAACGCATCCAAACGTCCGATTGCTTTCTGACAGTATTGAGAAACTTCGAACTCTTCTCGTGCGGTCATTTTCATGATGACGCTCAGAACGCTTACTATGTTACGAAGCCTATGAAGTAGCTCTTTATCAGCCAGTTCGCGAGCTTTTCGTTCGGCTTCTTTCTTAGCTGTAATGTCCAATTGAGAGCCAAAGAAAAAAACCAATCTACCATTGTCATCATAAATTGGCCCAATCTGGAGAGCGTTCAGGAAAGACGTACCGTCTTTTCTATAGTTGAGGACTTCGACTGTATCGACGGCCTGACTTTCGATTATGTTTCTGATGGCATCAATGCTGCGAGCCGACGTATCTTTACCTTGCAGAAACCTGCAGTTTTTTCCGATCACCTCGTCATGCCGGTAACCAGTCAGGGCTGAAAACGCGAAATTCGCAAAAACGATAGGGTTATCGGGCAATGACGGGTCGGTTATGCAAATTGGCAAGCGCGTGTGGATAACTGCCTGCACCATGGATTCATCTTTTCGAAGATCCCAATTTGTGCTGGCATTTTCTACATTCATTAAGATCTCGAAACTTAGGATGTACTAATCTTGGAAAAGATGACTCCATAATATCTCTAAACAAAGTAACTGTAAAATCGTGCTCTGGGACTCGGAACTGTCATCTGATGTTTCCGGTCAGACAATGTTGTCGTTTCTTATTGCCCAATTTCAGTAGTACGGACCAAAGTGCATTTCTCCGCACTGATGTTCAACGTCGGTTCTTTAGGCATAACTCAATCCGCAGCCGCTTCGACATTTTCTTTAGATCCCTGCGCCTCACCATTGCCGCTCAGTGCGTCGCCCTGCATGAAGCCGAAAAGAACCACGACAAAAATTATCACAGCAGCAATGCCAAGAAGGACACCCCGGTGGCCTTTTTTCTGATCTTCGAAATCGGTGTGATTATGCGACATTTGTGACCTCTTCGTTTCGCTAGCGGTACTGTTCAACAGATCTAGGGCCCAAAAGTTCCCTGACAAACCTCCCGATCCGCTTGGCAAGCTGACCGCCGACAAATTGCACAGGTGAAACATGATTGGCCGCCAGACGGGGAGAAAACGATTTTCGCAGACCGGGTTGTCTTTTGCCGCGATGTGCCGGTTTGATTTTCTTGACATCGCTCTATCTCCAAGGCCCGGTATGTTAGTAAGCCCCCAGAACATCGCGAAAGACCAACGGCAGATCACCGGAATGAACCGACAGAAGATCATACACGTGACTTCCCTCACGGCCACGAAAACCGCAGATGGGCTGATTGATCCGAAACTGGTTCTGGCCTGGCTGCTCAACACGCTCGGGGCGCCGGGATACCTGATCGGGCTGCTTGTCCCGGTGCGCGAGGCCGGTGCCCTGCTGCCACAACTGCTGATCGCACGGCAGATCGAACGCAGCACCCGTCGCAAGTATTTCTGGAGCGCGGGGGCCGCCGGTCAGGGTCTGGCGTCACTGGGAATGGCCGCCGCTGCGGTCATGCTGAGCGATGCCGCGGCGGGATGGTCAATCGTGATATGCCTGGCCTTCCTGGCCGTCGCTCGCTCTGCCTGTTCGGCAAGTCACAAGGACGTGCTGGCGCGCACGGTCGAAAAAGGCCAGCGCGGCCGGGTGTCCGGGGCCGCCGGGACGCTTTCAGCAGTCGCGGTGCTGGCCTTCGCCCTTGGCCTCGCCACCGGTGTCATTCCGCGCAGCCCGTCCGTGGTCGCCACGGCAATCGCCGTGGCGGGCCTGCTCTGGCTCTGCGCGGCAGCAATATTTTCGATGCTGAGGGAAAAGGCGGACCGTGACGCGGATGCCGACGATCGCAGCCTGCACTCGCTTCTGCAGCCCCTGCAGGAAGATGCGGAGCTACGCACCTATATCGCGACCCGCGCCCTGCTGATCTCGACCGCGCTTGCACCGCCGTTTCTGGTTCTTCTGGGGTCCGGAGACACCGATACATTCGGAAATCTCGGTCTGTTGATGCTGGCGTCGTCGTTCGCGGCCATTCTGTCTTCTTACATCTGGGGGGTCTTCGCGGACAGCTCAAGCCGCAAGACGCTGATGGTTGCGGGGGTCATCGCGACGGCGACCTTTGCACTGGCGGCGATTCTGGCCTTCAGCCGGGGCACAATTACGAACGGGTTCGTGCTTGCCGGCTTGGTTTTCATCGCGCAACTCGCCTACCATGGAGCGCGCGCGGGGCGCAAAACGCACCTGACCGATATGGACACCGGCGGTCGCAAGGCCACCTATACCGCGCTCTCCAATTCGGTGATCGGGTTGCTGCTGTTGACCGGCGGCCTTCTGGGTTTGCTGGCCGATCTCGCCGGGGCAAAGACCGTGCTGGCCGTTCTGGCCATCCTGAGCGGATTGTCGGTAGGGGTCGCCTATCGCCTGTCCGAGGTTCAGTCCGAAGACACGGCGTGATCAGGCCGCCGAAATCTTGGACGGCGAATTCAGGACACGATCACCATCGGGCTGTTCGATCAGGAGGGCCGGATCCTCGCCGCTCGCCTTCCGGGTGACGTCGGTGCCCTTGATCGTCTTGGTCATGTCTTCGGACAAACGCTCTACGATCTTGCCGGTGTCTTCGCCATCGCCCCAATCCAATTTTACCTGATCGCCGTCACTCAGATCACTTGTCGCTATCTCCCGTGTTCACGCGGTCTCTTTCAGAGGGTCGTGTCCCCAATTCATCAATGAATACCGCCAGTCGCTGGCGTCGACGCCACTTTCGGGCCCGCCCTGTGCGCGATGACGTTTGATATACCCGACGACCCGCGCCATGTGATCCCAGTCGTCCTCGGTCAGCGCGTCCTTGTTCGTGCGTTTGATCTCGACGATCCGCCGCCCTGATTTGTGCCCTGTGGATTCGCCCGAGTCGCTATCTCCGACCGATTTGCTTTCGTCACGCTCCAGCCAGTCCGCCAGTTCCTGTGGCGCCATGTTGATTAGTTCCTGCCACTCGTCCCAGATTTCAGCCCTACTTTTTGAGGACGCCATCAGCTTTCCTCCCGGAGCACCTTGATGAGCTCGTCCTTCGTCATGTCCCAACGGCCCTCGATTTCCAGTTCGGTGGCACGATCAATCAGGTCGTCCTTGTGCCACTCTTCGTAGGGCGGCGCCGATCCCCCCTTCGACGACGGGCTCATGTCCTCGTTGGCCTGCGCATTCGCGATCCGCGCGGCCTTCTCCTTGGAATGCCCCTGATCACGCAACGCTTCGTAAGTTTCGTCATCCTTGATCGAGGGCCCATGATCCTTTGTCATCTCTGTCTGTTCCTTTCCGTGCCGCACCGATGCCGCCTTGGTGCACTTCCGATTTCTATCGATAACCAACACAACACTTGTTTTGTTCCGAACAGCCCTAGTTTGTGGCGCTGCATGATGAGTTGCGATGGAGCCGTATGTGCCACGGAAAAACGCGCTGGCGCTGATCCTGGCCTGCTGTCTGTCAGCCTCGCCCGTGGCCGGAAAGGAGCATAGATTGAACCTGCATCCTCAATGGGAATTTGTTGCCGATACGGTGATGGGCGGCGTTTCTGCGGGGGAGATTTCGGATGTCACGCTGGACGGCCGAGAGGCGACGCGCCTTGCAGGCGAGGTGTCACTGGACAACAACGGCGGCTTCATCCAGATGGCATTCGATCTTCAGAACGACGACCAGACCTTCGATGCAAGCGGCTGGGCAGGTATCGAGATTGACGTGCTCGGCAACGGCGAAGAATATGAAATTCGACTGAGAACAGACCAGCTTTCGCGACCGTGGCAATCCTACCGCACGGCATTCATCGCCGCGAAAGTATGGACGACGATTCGGTTGCCGTTTTCTGATTTCACACCAAACAAGACAGATGTTCCGTTCGATCCCAAGCGCCTGCGCCGGATCGGTATCCTCGCTTACGGGCGCGAATATCAGGCGGATGTCGCCGTATCAGCGATACGTCTCTACCGTTAACTGCCTCCTCAGGTATTAACACGCTGGTCGCGCATCGAACTGCCCTTACTAACTACGACCAATGCGATGCTATTCGCTTCACCCGCGCGCGAATAGGTGTGCTCGAAATGTGAGTCGAAATACATTGAATCGCCTTCTTCGAGTGCGTGCACGTCTCCATGAATGTGAATGTTGAGCGATCCTTGAATAACATAAATCATTTCAGCGCCAGCGTGAGTATGAGGCTCCGTTGGAACTGCACTGGAGAATTCGGCCAGGTAGGATTCAATACAACGGTCCGGAACCGGAAAGTCCAAGCTTTCAAAATGGAACTTTGGCCGTCCTTCTGTTGTATTTGGCATTCGTAACCGGTCTTCTTTACGAACTACGGCCAGAGCGGGCTTTTCCTCTGCCGGCTGAAAAAAATAGTCAAGCCCAACACCGAATACCATCGAGATGCGTAACAGCGTAGGAAGTGTTGGGAATACATGACCACGTTCAATTTTTGATAACATTCCGGCAGATAAGCCGGTGTGTTTCCCCAATTGCTCCAGGCCAAGATTTTTTCCAATGCGTAGTTCGCGAATCGCCGGCCCGATCCCGTACGCTTCCAGCCCTTCGCTAAGTGAGTCCGACAACATTACGAACCTCCAGATTTCATTTCAGGCAACATACTGAGTCAATTTTGAACATTGTGCAAATAATTTTCATTTAGTGATATTTGCACTTGATGCAAAGTATTTTCGCAATATTCAAAGAAATGGCAAGCCCGCAAATGTATGTGCGCTTCAGAAACGAGAAAAAAGGAATGAATTGATGATCCACAAACTGAAATCGACCGTTTTGGCAACTTCAATTGCCGTTGCACTTTCAGCCGGAGCTTCGAAAGCTGCGAATATCGTTGACACGGCTGTAGAGGCCGGCCAGTTCACCACGCTTGCGGCAGCTCTCAGTGCTGCAGAGCTGGTAGATACTTTGAAAGGTGACGGACCTTTTACTGTGTACGCACCGACTGATGAAGCGTTTGCAGCATTGCCCGAAGGCACGGTCGAGACCCTTTTGAAACCCGAAAACAAGGGTCAGTTCACCAACATTCTGCTGTATCACGTTGACGACCGGAAACTCACCGCCGAAATGATCCCTTCCGGACAGAACTACTTCAAGCCGATCCTAGCCAGTGAGCGTCTCTGCATCATCAAATCTTCAAGCGGTGTCGCGATCGCCGATGGTACTGGTGAAATGGCAAACGTCGTTGTTGCCAACATCATGGCTGACAATGGCGTCATCCACGTCGTGGACAAAGTGCTGCTGCCTGGCGAGCGCCCCGACTGCCATTAATTTCGACAGCGCCCTGGCACACAGCAGGGCGCTTTCATCCTATTGGAAAAATCTAACTGCGCTTAATCAAGCGCGACACAAGGAGAAAGTCATGGTCAGCACCTCAAGCGTAAAGGAACAATGGGACGTCATCATGGACGAAACAAAAAACCCGTTGAAATCTTACTCTCTGCCAACAGCTCACATGATAATGCAAATGCTCGCCTGGATGTGGAGTGCTATTTTTAGCGTGTCATTCGGCAGTTACTATCTGTTCGGCGTGATGGCCGTGGGCCACATTCTGGTTATCGCTGGGCTCTTCATCACTCTGATGGTTTTCCAGAATGCGAACGCTGAACAGTCTTAAGCCGTGAATGAGGTTCTTCCGGTCATCATACATAGACAACAGGCGCCGGTAGCTTTCGCTGACATCGTAATAGGCTCTTCAATAATGAACCACTTTCTTTCGCTGCTGTTCTTCTTGCTTGTGGTCATGGGCGGTGGCATCGCAATTGGTACGATCACCGCCCCCGGAGAGTGGTACACGGCGCTTCAGAAGCCAAATTTCAATCCACCAAACTGGATTTTCGGACCGGTCTGGACGGTAGTGTATGTGATTATCGCCTTCGTTGGCTGGCGCCTGTATCAGCATCAGGGCCGCACTTCTCTGATGCGGCTGTGGTTCGCCCAGATGTGCTTGAACTTCTTGTGGTCGCCGGTGTTTTTCGCCGCTCAAAGGCCAGAGTTGGCACTTGGCATCATTCTCTTCCTTCTGCTGACTATCGTGTGCTTCGTTCGGGCCGCATGGCGTCCTGACCGTCTGTCCGCTCTGCTCTTTATTCCATACATTGCATGGGTGGGCTTTGCGTCTGTCCTGAATGGCGCGATCGTCTATCTCAATTAGATAGGACACCCGGCATTCGCGTGATATTTTTGGCGGGCGCAAGAGCTTCCCTTTCGAATAGCTCGCTGAGTTGTCTGCCTCCGACTAGAATCCGGTGCTGTGGCGAAAAGACCAAATCAGAGCTAGGATATCCTGGCCCCAGTGCACCTGCGCAGATCGAAACCGGCCTTCCATTGTCCGGATAGTTGTCTAGTGGTTGATGGCTCCTTTGCATCCATCGAATGGGCTTGAGGCTGTGATCCAAAGTCGCAACTTGATCTTCGGTTTGCAGAGTTTCCACCTGCCGCGGACTGTCTTCTGTATCAATCACGGCGCCTACCGCAAAGCAGATGACATCCGCATACGGGTCGGAATTAGTTGAGGTGCCATCGGCATTCTCCGACGAGTCGCCATCTGGCCCTTGCTGGGCTGTGAATGTTTCACCCGATGATGGCTCTTCGCCGTTGGCATAGGTGAACCCGAAATTCTCACCATTGATAAGAACGACATAGATTTACTGCCCGCTGGCGTCGATCAGAGAGAACTCATTCTCAACAACAGAGCCAGCAATTTAAAGCGTACCATCAATCGTGGCATCCTGAACCAACGCCTGCGCGCTGCCCGTTTCGACATTGCTGTCTTCGAAAGTTCCATCCTCGTCGCTGACGTCAATTTGCGTCGGCGCTTCACCATTGAACGTGAAGGATTCGCCGATCCATGTAGAGGCTGAAGAGCTATATCCCGGTGCCGCAGGAACATTTGCATGTGTGTCACCCGTGAAGTCGCTCGCTGGGATGCCCGATGGTGTTGTGTATTGTGACCATGAGAAGGTTCCCAAAAACGGCACAACAGTTGGTACCCATCTGATTATCCAGAAGTTGACCTGGTTCAGATTGAGAAACCTCCAATAAACATAAACAAATCCATAAAATTGTGTTTTTTTTTGGCGACCGCAAAATAACGAAGGTGTCTTCGCGATTGATTTTAAACTTGAAGACGAAAACTATTTTGAACCGAAATCAAATCAATAATCACTCACAATGATGGTTCACTGCTCGCCGAACGCAGCTGTTGCCGTTCCTGCACCGAGAGGCGGTTTGTCCGCTTACTTGAATTTGTCGCCTTAGAATTTTTGTGCGGCCGACGAATGGCCGAAAATGACGCTGCAAGACGGCACGTAATTTTGCGCTTCTGCGGCATTCTTGGTGCTGCGAGCGCACGGCGAGAGAAAATCGAATTCACAGGAAGGGCTCTGATCAGTCATTCATCCTCATCAGGTTGATTATGCCACCGTATATTCCGCCGCGTAATCGACAGGGAAATTCACCGACCGCGCGATGAAACAGGTCTTGTGGATCTCATGGTGAATCGCATCGGCACGACGCAGGTCCGTCCCCTGGGGCACGGTGATCCGTGGCCTGAGCGTGGCGCGCAGAAAGCGGCTGGCGCCGCTGCGATCGGTCTCGCCCACCGCCAGCGGGTCGTCATGATAGGCCTGCACGGCGATCCGCGCATCGCTGGCCAGATGCAGATACCACAGCATGTGACAGGCGCTGAGCGCGGCAATCAGCATGTCCTCGGGGTTGTGCAGCGTCGGATCGCCGCCCAAGAGCGGATCGTTCGAGCAATGAATCACCGGCTTGCCGGGGGTCTCCACATTCCAGGTCCGGTCATAGGCGCGGTAGCTTGCCGTCCCCTGTCCCCGGTTTCCGGTCCAGACCACGCGCGCGGAATATTCATGCTCGGCCATGATGACCTCTCCTTTCCGTTCCGGGGTCACTTGACCCGATCAGCGGATTGCGAACAAGTGCTTTTGTCCGCGCCTTTGGTGTCATAGACTTCGCCGGTACATCATCGGCGCGGGGACGCATTTCTTGTCAAATTTCGGACCTTTCTCCCTTGCTGGGCAGCAGGCGCTGGTCACCGGCGGCACAAGCGGCCTGGGCCTTGAAATCGCCCGGATTTTCGCCGCGGCCGGCGCGATCGTCTGGGTCAACGGGCGCAACGAGTCAGGTGCGCGGGACGCGGTAGCAAAGATCACCGATGAGGGCGGAACGGCGCATCCGCTGGTATTCGACATCGCCGACGAAGCGCAGGTGGATAGGGCATTTGCAAGGCTGGATACCGCCGGTGCGGGGCTCGATATTCTGGTCAACAACGTGGGCCAGCGGGACCGCCGGGCCTTTGCCGAATTCCGGGGCGATGACGTGCGGCGCCTGCTGGACGTGAACCTTGTCGCCCCGTTCATGCTGGCGCAGCGTGCCGCCCGGCTGATGATCGCCCGTGGCGCCGCGGGGCGGATCGTCAACATCGCCTCCATCGCCGGGCTGATCGCACAACCCGGCGATGCCGCCTATACCTCCGCCAAGGCGGGGCTGGTCGGGCTGACCCGCGCCCTGGCCGCCGAACTGGGCCCCGAGGGGATCAACGTGAACGCCGTGGCGCCCGGGTTCTTCAAGACCGCCCCCAACATGGCCGCGGCCGCGGATCCTGCGGTGGCGGACAGGCTTGCGCAGAGCACCTCGCTGGGCCGATGGGGTGAACCCGCCGAGCTGGCCCCGGCAGTGCTGTTCCTCGCGTCGCCGGCGGCGTCTTACGTGACCGGACAGGTGCTAGCCGTCGATGGTGGATATACCGCGCATTACTGACGTGACCGGCCAGGCGCAAATGTAGGTTCCATGGTGCTACCATGCCGGGGCCGAGCCATCAGGCACGATGTCACGTTGCCCACAGGGCAATCCTGCGAGCGCATGTTGACCAACGGCTGGCGTCAGAAATCCGTGGGTGCGCCGCCCTCGGATTTGCGGCGCTCGACAAAGGCGGCCAGTTCTTCGCGGATAGCCTCCGCCATTGGCGGCGCCTCGAAGCTGGTGAGGATATCCTTGTAGATCTGATGCGCGCGCTGCGCGGTCCAAATGCCACCGGCGGCCTCCCAGGCTTCGTAATTGCGCCAATCGCTCAGATAGGGCTGGTAGAAGGCCGTGGTGTACCGATCCTGGGTGTGCTGGATGCCAAAGAAATGACCCTGGTCGCCCACTTCCTTCACCGCCTCCACCGCGATTTCATCCGGCCCGGTGGCCGTCAGCATCGGATCCATATAGCGCTGGATCTGCTGCAAAATTTCGCAATCCATCACGAATTTCTCGGGGCTGGCGATCAGCCCGCCCTCCAGCCACCCGGCGGCATGGTAGACCATGTTCGCCCCCGCCTGCACCGCCGACCAGAGGCTGTTCGAGGTCTCCCACATCGACTGCCCGTCCGGCACGTTCGCGGCGCAGACACCGCTGGCGCGCATCGGCAGCCCGTAGAACCGCGCCAGCTGCCCGGTCATCTGTGTGGCGCGCATATATTCTGGCGTACCAAAGGCCGGCGCGCCGGATTTCATGTCGACATTCGAGGTAAATGTCCCGATCGCGCAGCACGCGCCGGGGCGGATGATCTGCGCCAGCACCACCGCCACCAGCCCCTCGGCCAGCGACTGCGCGACCGCCCCCGACATGGTGACCGGCGCCATTGCCCCCGCCAGCGTGAAAGGCGTGACGACCAGACCCTGGTTGCGCCTGGCCAGCCGCATCCACCCGTCCAGCATCGGATAGTCGTGCTTGAGCGGCGAGGTCGAATTGATGTTGGTGTACATCTTCGGGCCCGAGTCGAACTCCTCGTCGGAATGCCCGCCCGCGATGCGCACCATCTCCATCACGTCCTCGACCCGTTCCTTGCCCAGGCAATAGGCATGGGCGACCTTGTCGGTCAGGGTCAGCTTGTCATAGAGCACATCGAGGTGACGAACGCTTGCGTGGATGTCCTGCGGCTCGACCGGGTACCCCCCGACAAAATGGATACAGTTGAAATACTGACTTAATTTCAACAGGTTCTGGCACATTTCTCGTGTGCCCGTGACCTTCTTGGCAATCTCCATATCCCAATAGCTGGGGGGCGACGATACGTTACCGAAATTCAGGTGCCGCCCCCCGATGGTGATCTGGTGGTCCGGGTTGCGCGGCGTGATCGTCCACTGGCCGGGCGCCTTGGCGATCATTTCCATCACGAAATCGCGGCCCATGCGGACATTTTCACCGTTGATCGTGCACCCGCCCGAGCCGCGCAGAATCTCAAGCGACTCGGGGTTCAGAAACTCAATCCCGATCTCTTCGAGAATGCGCATGGCCCCGTCGTGGACCGCCTGGATGCCTTCCTCGGATAGCGGCTCGGTAGGCCGGTCGATATTGACCGGCGGCTGCCACCGCATCTGCTCGATCGCGGCTGAACCGCGGCGCTCGGCGCTGCCCGCACGGCCGCCGCTGCGGCGCCTTTTTCTTGTGTCGGTCGTCATCACAGGCCCTCCGGCTGATCTCTGTCTTAACCAAACACCCGTGGAGCACGCATCGTCTGCCACTTAGCGACATGTGTTGTCGTTTTTGTCACTCCATCACAGTTAAAGCGCGACCCGCCGCCGGCGCATGGTCAGAAACAGGTACGCCGCAAGGCTGGCGACCACGATGCCCCCACCTGCCAGCATCCGGCTTGTCGGAGCTTCGCCGATCGCCAACCAGACCCAGAACGGGCCCAGCACCGTCTCGAGCAGCATCAACAGGCTGACATTGGACGCATGGGTGTGCCGGGCGGCGACTGAGAGGGAAATGAATGACACCGGCAGCACCAGCGCCCCGGTGGTCACCATCGGCCAGATGTTGCCCTGCCCCATGTCCTGCGGGCCGATGATCGCACAGGACATGAGCCCGCACAGAAACGCGCCGGACCCGACCAGCAACGGGATCGGCAGGTGGGGCCGGGCGCGCAGCGTGACAAAGCTGAGCGCCAGGACAACGGCCACCCCCAGCCCCATTGCCGCGCCCGCAACGGTCGCCAGGTCAAGGTCCATCGCATCGCCGGTCCCGCCCGATACCGCGATGCCGATCCCGCCCATGACCAGGACGATGGTGATCCATGTCAGCGCGGAGGTCCTCTCGGCCATCATCAGCCAGGCAAAGATTGCGGCAAATACCGGCACCGCGGCCAGCCCGAACAGCACCACCGCCACCGGCGCCAGGGCAATGCCCAGGCAAAACAGCAGCGAGTTAAAGAACTGGCAGGCAACAACCGTCAGGCCCGGTCCGGAGGCGAGGTGGCGCAGGTCGCGGCGTCGCGCGCCGCTTCGCACCAGCCACACCAACAGCAGAACGCTGCCCATGCACAGGCCGCGCCAGGCGGTCATCTGCAACCCGCCCATGGCTGACAGCCGCATCAGCATCGTGTCCAGCGTCAGAACCATGGTTCCGAAGAACGCCAGCCAGATCCCGAAGCGGGGATGGCCTGTCATTCCGACAGCCAGGCCGGCAGGTGACTGATATCGGGAAGGATGGCATCGGCGTGGGGGGCCAACTCCTCGGTCGTGGCCAAACCGGTCAGCACGCCGATGGTCTGCATTCCGGCGGCCCGCCCCGCGATCAGGTCATGGGTGCTGTCTCCGACCATCGCGACGCGGGCTGGCCTGAGATCGGTGGCGCGGGCAAAAGCCAGCAGCGGGCCGGGATCGGGTTTGGCGCCGTGGCCTGAATCGAACCCGGCGATGAAATCGAAATGGCCCTCGACACCCACGGATTTCAGATGCGCCCGCGCCGAATATTCATTGTCATTCGTCATCACGCCCAGGGTCAGGCCGCGCGCGGCAAGCTCTGCCAGGAAGGGCGCCAGAGGCAAGGTCTGCTTCTGCGGCACTTCCGAGGCGCTCATCATCAGGAAATGCTCGACCTCGGGCACCGTCGAATGACCCAGAACCTGCACGATAAGCTCGGCGAGCGTCTGACTGGATTCGGCGATCACGACGCTGGTGGGGGCAAATTCCTGCCGGTCCAGATCATAGTCCAGCGCCGCCGCCAGCCGCACGACCTTGTCCTTATCTGCACCTGCCAGATCATGGATGATGCGCGCCGCCCAGACGCTCCAGGTGGCGTGGAAATCGAACAGCGTGCCATCCTTGTCGAACAGGAGGCCGTCAACCTTTGTTGCCAAAATCTTTTCCCTTTGTTTAAGTCCAGTTCACCTGCTCACCGCCCGGAAGCGCGGCGCGCGCCCGCATCAGGCTGTCATTCGGAATGCCCTGCCCGGCACAGAATTCCACGACCCAGCGATCGTCCATCATCACGAAATCCAGGACGGAGCCAAGAAAAACAGGGTCCGCGGCGCCCTTACGCAAATCCTCTTCGGTCGCGCCCGTCGCGCCCATGAACACCGGCAGCAGTTCCTCGTTGCCCGCCAGCCAGGCAAGACATTGCAGGGCAAGGGTCTCGGCGGTTTCCTGCATATTGTTCATCAGTCTGAAAATCCGGAAAGGTTTTCTTAACTTCTGACATGGATATTCCGCTTACGGAAGGGGCAGTCGGAAAGGCGAAATCTCCCCATGTCAGGAAAAATTCTGATCGTTGATGAGTTGGCGACCAATCGCATCGTTTTGAAAGTAAAGCTCTCGGCGGCCTTTTACGACGTCTTCCAGGCGCGCTCCGGTGCCGAAGCGTTGAAAATGGCGGCCCGGCACAAGCCCGATCTGATACTGGCCAGCACCGATCTTTCTGATTTTGACAGCAACGCCTTTGTCCGCGCGGTCCGTGCCTGCGATGTGGATGACAGCGTGCCCGTGATCCTTATCCTGCCCCGCGACACGCCGGAGGCCCGTATCGGGGCGCTGAAGGCCGGCGCCAGCGAGGTCATTCCAAAACCGATAGACGAAACGCTGCTGCTGGCACGGCTGCGCAGCCTGCTGCGGCAGCGCCACATGAACCACGACCTGAAAATGCACACGGGAACGGCGAATGCCCTTGGATTTGCCGAGGCGCCACAGGGATTTGCACGCCCCGGCCGGATTACCGTTGTCGCACGGCAAATATCGGACGCGACGCGCCTGCGGGCCTCGCTTAGCGCCAATTCTCGTCACGAATTCGTGGCCGTCTCGTCCGAACATACCGGCGACACGCTGAACGGACATGACCACCCCGATCTTTTCGTGCTGCAGATCGACCCGGAAGCCAGCGACGAAAGCCTGCGCCTGATGGCCGAGCTGCGCGCCGCGCCGCCTGCGCGCAACTGCCCGATCATCGCGGTGCTGCCGGACCAGATCAGGCGCATGGCGGCAACAGTGCTGGACCTGGGGGCAAGCGACGTCATTTGCGGCACCGTGGATCCCGGCGAACTGACCCTGCGCATCGCCGCGCAGCTGGAGAGCAAGCAGAACATGGATCAGCTGCGCGCCCAGTTGCATGTGGGGTTGCAGGCCGCGGTGATCGATCCGCTGACCGGCCTTTATAACCGGCGATACGCCCTGCCCTTTGTTGAAAACCTGATCCGCAAGCAACGCACTGACGAACACAGTTTCGCGGTCATGGTTGCCGATCTGGATCATTTCAAGCAGGTCAATGACAAGCATGGCCACGCAGCCGGGGATGCGGTGCTGACACGGGTTGCGGATATTCTGCGCAACAACGCGCTTGACGACGACCTGGTTGCCCGCCTGGGTGGCGAGGAATTCCTGATCGTCATACCGGAAACCAGCCGCGCACAGGCCAAGCAGGCAGCAAGCAGGTTGTGCCGGATCATCCAGCGCACCCCCATCAAGGTGCCGGGCGTGAGCGAGCCCATTCAAGTCACCGTCAGTATCGGCGTGGCGATGTGCCAGAAACCGGCGAATGGCGCCAGGATGACAGTCGACAGCCTGCTGGATCAGGCCGACCGCGCGCTCTATGGGTCAAAGGCGGGCGGGCGAAACACCGTGACGCTTTCGGCCAGAACCGCGGCCTGACGGCCTATTCCCCACCTGATTTCCCGTCCTTGCCGCCTTTCCTGCCGCCGTGGCGCTTGTCCAGCACCTCTTGCAACCGGTCTGCATAAGACGCGCGTTCCTCGGGCGTCATCCGCGTCAGACGCTCCAGCAGCAATGTCAGCCCCAGGTCCAGCCGTTCGTCGAAGGACTGGCGATGGCGGCGCAGCCGCGCGGCCACCGGGGCGGGATCGAAGGGTGTTACCTTCAGATCGGCGACCAGCCCGGCCAGTTCGGCATGGTGATCATGCCCGTCTTGCTTGCTGTCGCGCCACGCCTTGCGCATCTCCTTGCCAATCGCGCGCCGGTCCTCGTGGCTGAGCGCGCGGGTCAACGGCCCCCCACCGGACTCAAGCCGTGGCCCGTGATGGGGCCGCCAGTTGGACCAGGTGATCATCGCCCCCACCACCGCACCGACCACCAGCAGGTTGAGCGCGAGAGACAGGATCAAGAGTAAACGCAGCCAAGGTTTCATACCGTTATTCCCGGTCGGTGTGTCACTTGTCATCACAGCGCCTCCTCGGACAGGTCGAAGCCAAGACCAGGAGCGGCATCAACCGGATAGCTGGCATCGTCAAGCCCCAGATAGGCGATCGTGGCACCGGGCAGCGCAGCCGGTGGCGCGATACCCAGCCAGAGGCCAGCAACCGTCGCACTCACCAGGCCGGCCATGGCAGGCCACCCGCCCACCGCGCGCAGGAAGTCACGCCACAGGCCCCCCACAACCGGAGCGGAGCGCAAGGCCTCGCTTGCCGGCTGCGCCGCAAGGGCATCCTCCAGAACACGCGACATCAGCCGGCCCGAGGGCTCCGGAGCAACTTCGTTCGCCGCTTGAAAATACGATTCCAACATCTTGTTTTCAGTATCTTTTTCAGCCATCCGTATACCCCAGTTCATCACGCTTACCGACCAGATCGGCGGTCAGCGCCCGTTTTCCCCGCGCGGTCAGGCTCTCGACGGCCTCCACGCCAATTTCCATGATCTCCGCGATCTGCGGGTTTGAAAGCCCGTCTATGTGCCGCAGAATGACCGCCTGCCGCTGGCGCTCGGGCAACCGGTTCAGCGCCGCCTGCAAGGCCGCAGCGCGGGATTGTTGCTGCAATCGTTCCGGCGCGCTGACCTGGTCGTCCTCCGGCTCGGGAACCGCCTCGAGCGCGACCCCCCGCGCCCGGCGCAGTCGGTCGGTACAAAGATTGGCCACCACACGGTAAAGCCAGGTCGTGACCAGCGCCTCGCCCGGGCGCCAGTCCGGCGCCACCCGCCAGAGGCGCATCAGCGCGTCCTGGGTCACGTCTTCGGCCTCGGCCGGAATACCCAGCATCCGGCAGGCATGGGCATAGGCACGCGGCGTCAGGCGCAGGGTCAGCGCCCGTGCCGCCGCCTGATCACCCGCCGCGTAGCGCAACAGCAATGCCTCGTCGCTTTCTTCGCTCATGCTATCCAGCGGCATATCCTCTGCCCGTCAGGTAGGAAAGGGCGGGCCCGCATCGGCCCGCCCGGTCGGTCGGCTCTATTCGCTGGCGTCGCCGGCCTTGTCCTTGGCACCGTGACCGCCATGCTTGCGGCCCTTGTGCTTGTCGCGCATGGCGTCAAACTCTTCCTTGGTGACGGCGCCATCCTGATCAGCGTCCATCCGGGCGAACATCTTGCCCTGATGACGCGCCTTCATCTCATCCATGGTCAGCGTACCATCACCGTTGCTATCGTGGCGCTCCAGCATGTGGTCCACGTATTTCTCGGCCCGTTCAGCCTGACGCTCGTTGACCCGCGCCAACAGCTCTTCCCTGGAAAGCGCGCCATCGCCATCCGTATCGGCACCGCTGAAACGGGCCTGCATATGCGCCTCCATTTCGCCTTTTGTCAGCTTTCCGTCGCCGTCGCTGTCCAGTTCCTCAAAGCTGTGATGCGGCCGGTGATGCTTGCCCTGGCCCGCGTCATTGGCAGCGATTGCGCCGCCCGCGAATATTGCCAACCCAAGGGCGGTGATGAGTGCGGTATTATTCATTCGGGATTCTCCGTTCGATATCTCAGTGTTATCTGCCCCGATCCGGTCTTTGCGCCGGATCATACACCTCTTACGGGGCATCCCGCAGGTTCCGTCGCCGGATATGCGATTTTTTTCGGGCGGCCGCCGCGGGCAAAGGTTTGCGACATCAGGACGCAAGGCGGCATTCACCTCTTTGATATAAAGACAATCAGGTCCAATTTAGTGAAACGGGACAAGAAGCAGGCATCACCATGGAACAGACCTTGAACAGCGAAGAACGCGCCCTCTGGCCGGCGGTATGGAAGGGATATCGCGGCAAATGCCCCAATTGCGGCAGTGGTCCGCTGCTGAAGAGCTACCTGAAGGTGCGTGACACCTGCACCGTCTGCCAGGAGGATCTGTCGCATCACCGCGCCGATGACGGGCCGGCCTATCTGACGATCCTGATCGTGGGCCACCTGATGGCGCCGCTTCTGCATGTGGTCTTCACCACCTGGCGGCCCGAGCCGCTGGTGCTGTTCACCATATTCGGCCTTGGCTGCGTCGGCCTGTCGCTATACCTTCTGCCCAGGCTGAAAGGGGCGATCGTGGCGTTTCAATGGGCCCGGCATATGCACGGGTTCGGAAACAAGACCTGACCCTTTCATAACGGAAAGGGTCCGCATGGACATCGACAAGACCGCCATTCGCGACGCGGCCACCGTGATCGTCCTGCGGGCGCGCGGCACCGATCCGCATGTGCTGATGGGTCAGCGCGGCGCCAAGGCCGCCTTCATGCCGTCGAAATTCGTCTTTCCCGGCGGGGCGGTGGATGCAGCCGATGCGGACGTTCCGCTAGCCGCGCCGCTGCCGCCGCTCTGCGCCGAGCGCCTGCGCGAGGACAGCGATGAGGATCTCGGACATGCCCTTGCCGTTGCCGCCATCCGCGAGCTCTGGGAGGAAACCGGGCTGGTCCTGGGTCAGCCCGGCGACTGGAAAGGCGCGGTACCAGAAGACTGGCAGGGGTTTGCCGCCCGCGGTCACGTGCCGGTGGCGCGGGCACTGCAATTCGTCTTTCGCGCGATCACCCCGCCTGGCCGGCCACGCCGGTTCGATGCACGGTTTTTCCTGATAGATGCGGATGAAATCGCCGGCGATCTGGATGATTTTTCCGCCGCCAGCGACGAGCTTTCGCACCTGCAATGGGTGCCCCTGGCCACGGCGCGCGAGGAATACGACCTGCCGTTCATCACCGAGGTCGTGCTGGCCGAGGTCTCGGCCCGCGCCCATGACCCCGCCCCGCCCAGCTCGGTCCCGTTTTTCCGCAATGACGACGAGGCGAGCCTGTTCATCCGCCTGCGTGGCCATACGCCCCGGTCGGATGACTAGGCGCCGTTCAGACCAATAGCACCAACGCAAGGATGCTGAGGCTCAGAAGGCCGATCCCCAGCACTTCGCGCGCCGCCACTTTTTCGCGGAAGAACAGAACCGAGGCCATCAGCGAGAAAATCACCTCGATCTGGCCCACGGCAAAGACATAGGCCGCGTTCTGCAGGGTGAAGGCGGTGAACCAGCACAGGCTGCCGGCCATGCCGGTGATGCCCATCCAGACGGCGGTGCGGCGGGCGGCGATCACGCGGCTGATCTCGCCGGGTTCGCGCCAGTGCAGCCAGGCCACCATGCCGATCGCCTGAGAGGTCGTCACCACCGCCAGCGTCACGCAGGCCCGCAGAAACGCGTCGTCGCTGGCGATCTCCAGCGTGGCGCCGCGATACCCCACCGCCGAGACGGCGAAGAACGCGCCCGAGGCCAGCCCCAGCCCCGCCGCCTTGTTCAGCAGCCGCGCGCCCTGCCCCGCGATCCGGTTATCCGACAGGATCAGAACCCCGATCAGGCCCAGTACGATCGCCGCCAGGCCGCCAATGGTGATCCAGTCGCCCAGCACGATCAGGCCGACCAGCGCGGTCTGGATCACCTCGGTCTTCTTGAAGGTGATGCCCACCGCGAAATTGCGTTGCGCAAACAACGCCACCACGCACCAGGTGGCAAGGATCTGCGCCAACCCGCCGCAGAGCGCATAGGCCCAGAACAGGCCCGAAAGTTCAGGCCGCGCGGCCCCCGACCACCCCAGGTAGCACAGCGCCAGCGTCACCACGAACGGCACCGAATAGATGAACCGCGCCGATGTGGCGCCACCCGCGCTGAGCGTCGCCATGCTCAGGTGTTTCTGCAGCATGAACCGCAGCGTCTGAAACGCCGCCGCAGCGATTGATAGGGTGATCCAGGCCTCCATGAGGCCCGTCATGCACGGATTTTACCGCCGGGGCCAGAGAGGATGCGGCACCGGATCCTTGGCGTGCAGGAAATGCTCGCGGAAAATCTGCCCGTAGGATTGGTAGACATAGCTGTCATTGCGCTGCAGATACGCGTCCCTGTCGGCCCGGTAAAGCGCGGGCAGATCATACCAGGCAACCCGGGGGTGCATGTGGTGCACGACGTGCAGGTTGTTGTTGAGAAAGAGAAAGCTCAGCAAACCGCGGTCCTCGACGATGGCCGTACGCCCGCCCGCCTGTTCATGGGCGCGGTGTTCCAGGAAAGTGCGGATCTTGATGATGCCATATCCCAGATAGGCCGCCACCAGGTAGGCCCAGACCGGCATCGGCGACCACCAGACCAGGGTCAGCACCAGCGCAACCGACACAATCTGCAGTGCCCAGGCCAGCGTGACCTGCCGGTTTCCGGCCCGCATGGCGCGGATATCGGCCGCCAGAAAGGCCGTGTACCCGATCGCCGGGCCAATCAGGATGCGCCCCAGAAGCGTGTTGTTGAACCGCAGCAGCGATTGTATCCAGCGGGGCTGGCGCGCCCAGACCTCGGGGTCCAGGTAGTTCGTTTCCGGGTCGTCATAGGGGTCGGTCAGCGTTTCGTCATTATGATGGGCGATATGCAGATCCTTGAACCGGCGGTAAGGCACCATGAGGCCGAGACAGGGAAATCCGATGATCTCGTTCAGGCGATCGCTGCGAAACGGGTGGCCGTGGATCATCTCGTGTGTCAGCGAGGAATGCAGCGCGATCAGGAAGGTCGTCGCGACAAACCCGACCGGCAGCCAGATTGCCGCCAGCCAGAACACCGATACCCCCCATGCCACGTAACATGCCATCAGCAACGCCAGCGTGGGCCATTCGACGGATCTACGCGGTTCAGCCATGAACACGCCCCCATCGAATATGCGCCCAGATACGCTCGTGGATGAAATAACAGCTAAGCCCGATCATCGTGTTGATGATGGCAATCGTGCCACCGATTGTGGCCGATCCGGTCATGGCCATCCCCACAAGCGTCATCACCACGAAACCCAACAAGTTCCAGGCGATGGCCTTGACCAACGTGCGTCGTCTTGTCTCCATAGTTTCCCCAAACGTTATCCTTCACGAAAACGTTACGACAGAAACTGGCAGCAGGATATTTCGTTTCTGGTTAACATTCTTCTGCATTGGTGATAAAATTAACCACATGATAGAAAAAACAGACAAACGGATGCGCGCCGACCTGTTTCGCACCCGGCTTGGCGACGCGATGCGCGAGCGCAAGATCAACCAGAGCGCGCTTGCCCGGCGCGTGGGCGTGGACCGGTCGACCATCTCGCAACTGCTCAAGGGGGCGGGCGCGCGGCTGCCCAACGCGCAGGTGGTTGGCGAATGTGCCGCCGCGCTCGGGGTTTCGGCCGACTGGCTTCTGGGGCTCACCGACCGGCCCGAAACCGCCGCCGACATCCTGGCCACCTCGCTGTCACTGACCGAGGCCCCCCGCGCGCTGGTCGATGAACAGATTTTCCAGTGGCACAAGGAGGCCGCGGGTTACAAGATACGCCACGTGCCCGCGGCCCTGCCCGACATGCTGAAAACCCGCGCCATGCTGGAATGGGAATATACCCCCCATCTGGGCCGGTCGACCGATCAGGCGATCGGCGCGTCAGAGGACCGGCTGGCCTGGATGCGCAACACGCAGTCGGATTACGAGATTGCCGTGCCGATGTACGAACTTACCAGCTTTGCCCGCGGCGAAGGTTATTACCGCGACCTCGATGCCGGCGTGCGCCGCGATCAGATCGACTATTTGCTCGAGGTGTCGCAACAGCTCTACCCGCGCCTGCGGCTCTACCTCTATGACGCCCGGCGCATCTATTCCGCACCGGTAACGATTTTCGGCCCGCTGCTGGCGGTCATCTATATCGGCCAGAACTACATGGCCTTTCGCGACACCGAACGGGTGCAGGCGCTGACCGGCCATTTCGACCACCTGGTAAGGGAGGCCGCCGTCACCGCCCGGAACCTGCCGGATTTCCTGACCGATGAATGCCGTGTCGGCTAACCCCTGGTACCCGCGGCCGGACTCGAACCGGCACGGCCTGTACGGCCTGGAGATTTTAAGTCTCCTGTGTCTACCATTCCACCACGCGGGCCCAGGTGGGCGGACAATATCCGCTCTGGCGCGGGTGTAAAGACGGCTCAGAGTTCCTGTTCGCCCGCCTCCAGCGATGGCAGCAGATGGCGTTCGGATAGCCACGGGTTCAGCGCAAGCGCCTCGCGCAGGCTCAGCGCCGCCTCGGCCCGCCGTTCCATGCCTGCCAGCGTCAGGGCACGGCCTGCAATCGCGGCGACATGGCGCGGCGACAGCTCGATCGCGCGATCCAGATCAGGCAGGGCGGCGGCGAAATCCTGGCGCAGGAAATTCACAAAGGCGCGCTGGTTATAGCCTTCGGCATAGTCCGGGCAATACTCGACCAGCGCATCCAGCGCCACCATCGCCCCGTCATAATCAAAAGCTTCGCGGCGGCTCATCCCCTCGTCCAGCAACTCCTGTGCATAGGCATCCGGCGCATCCGCCCAGTATTGCCACATGTCATTGGAAATCTGCCGCGCCTTGCGTTCGTTCGGGGCGGCCTGTACCGCCTCGATCAGCCCGCTCAGCGCCTCGCTGTGGTCGGGGGCGTCGGGGCAGGTCTGGGCCATGGCGGGGCCGGATATCATCAGGGCAAGGATCACGTGTTTCATGACCCCGATAATGGCGCGTGATCTTCTCAGGTCAAATCACATCCGGGACAACACTTTCCTTGACCGCCTGCATCGCCACATAGGTCGAGGTATGTGCCACATGTGGCAGGGTCGAAATCTGCTCGCCCAGAACGCGGCGGTAATCGCTCATGTTCTGGGTACGGATCTTCATCAGGTAGTCGAAATCGGCCGCGATCATATGCACCTGCTCGATCTCGGGAATCCTGGCCACCGCCGCGTTGAACGCAGACAGCGCCTTTTCGCGGGTATCGTTCAGGCGCACCTCGACAAAGCTCACGTGGTCCAGCCCCAGCCGGATCGGATCGAAAAGCGCGGAATAACCGGTGATCACGCCCTCGTTTTCCAGCCGCCGAAGGCGCGCCTGGGTGGGCGATTTCGACAGGCCGATCTCGCGCGCGAGGTCGGTAATGCTGATTCGACCATCCCCGGCAAGCACCCGCAGAATGGCCCGGTCGAACCCGTCCAGCTCTGACTTGTCATTTCGCATATCAAAATCCCCTTTTCACAGTCTAAATGACCTGGAAAATCCGAAACTACAGGACATTTACCGCATTTAATGGTGATAGAATAGATCAAATTGCCAAGCTGGGGTGCATCATGCCTTACGATACCGACATTCGCAGTAAAATCGACCATGCCACCTATGCCGACGAGGACGAGACGCTGGCCCGGCTGGTGGCCGAGGCCGGTCTGTCACCCGAGGACCGTGCCCGCATTTCGGCGCGCGGGGCGCAGCTGGTACGCGATATCCGCAACCAGTCCAGCCCTGGCCTGATGGAGGTATTCCTGGCCGAATACGGACTGTCGACCGATGAGGGCGTGGCCCTGATGTGCCTGGCCGAGGCGCTGCTGCGCGTCCCCGACGCGGAAACCATCGACGCGCTGATCGAGGACAAGATCGCACCGTCGGACTGGGGCAAGCATATGGGGCATTCCACCTCGTCGCTGGTCAATGCCTCGACCTGGGCCCTGATGTTGACCGGCAAGGTGCTGCAGGAGGACAAGCCCGGCCCGGTGGGCCACCTGCGCAGCGCCATCAAGCGCCTGGGCGAGCCGGTGATCCGCACCGCCGTGGCGCGCGCGATGAAGGAGATGGGCCGGCAATTCGTGCTGGGCGAGACCATCCAGGGCGCAATGGACCGTGCCGCGGGGATGGAGAAGAAAGGCTATTCCTATTCCTACGACATGCTGGGCGAGGCCGCGCGCACCGATGCCGACGCCACCCGCTATCACCTGGCCTATTCCCGTGCCATCACCGCGATCGCGCAGGCCTGCACCCATGATGATATCCGCGACAATCCGGGCATCTCGGTCAAGCTGTCGGCGCTGCACCCGCGTTACGAGGTGGCACAGCGCGAACAGGTCATGGACATCCTTGTGCCGCGCCTGCGTTCGCTGGCGCTGCTGGCGAAATCCGCGCGCATGGGGCTCAATATCGACGCCGAAGAGGCCGACCGCCTGTCGCTCTCGCTCGATGTGATCGAAACCGTGCTGGCCGAGCCCGCGCTGGCCGGGTGGGACGGGTTTGGCGTGGTCGTGCAGGCCTTTGGTCAGCGCGCGGGCCATGTGCTGGATTACCTGCACGATCTGGCCACAACGCTGGATCGGCGGATCATGGTCCGGCTGGTCAAGGGCGCCTATTGGGATACCGAGATCAAGCTGGCCCAGGTCGAGGGGATCGACGGCTTCCCGGTTTTCACCCGCAAGGCCGCCACCGATATCAGCTATATCGCCAATGCCCGCAAACTGCTGGGCATGACCGACCGGATCTATCCGCAATTCGCCACCCACAACGCCCACACGGTTGCTGCCATCCTCGACATGGCCGAGGACAAGAAAACCTTTGAATTTCAGCGGTTGCACGGCATGGGTGAGGCTTTGCACGACATCGTGCTCAAGGCGGAGGGTACCCGTTGCCGGATCTACGCCCCGGTCGGCGCCCATCGCGACCTGCTGGCCTATCTGGTGCGCCGCCTGCTGGAAAACGGGGCGAATTCCAGCTTCGTCAACCAGATCGTGGACGAGGACGTATCACCCGAGACCGTGGCCCGCGACCCGTTCGAGGCCATCAACGACCCGGCCCCCGACCTGCCCACCGGGCCCGAGCTGTTCCTGCCCGAACGGCCCAATTCCAAGGGGTTCGACCTCAAGCACCAGCCGACGCTGGACCTGATCGAAGGCGCGCGCGCGCCGTTCGCCTCGCATCAATGGTCTTCGGCCCCGATCCTGGCGAGCAAGGCCAATCCGGAAGAGGCCAGGCCGGTCATCAACCCAGCAGATCCGGCGGATGTGGTCGGCATGGTCGCCAATACCAGCGCCGCGGATATCGAAACCGCGCTGTCCAAGGCCGCGCCGTGGGACGTCAGCGCAGAGGAACGCGCGAAAGTGCTCAACAAGGTCGCCGATCTCTACGAGGAAAACTTCGGCGAGATCTTCGCCATCCTCGCGCGCGAGGCCGGCAAGATCTGGGTCGACGTCGTGGCCGAGCTGCGCGAGGCGGTGGATTTCCTGCGTTACTACGCGGCCAACGCCCCCGCAACGCCACCCGTGGGCGTGTTCACCTGCATTGCGCCGTGGAACTTCCCGTTGGCAATCTTTACCGGCCAGATGGCAGCGGCCCTGGCGGCAGGCAATGCCGTTCTGTCGAAACCGGCCGAACAGACCCCGCTGATCGCGCATCTGGCGGTGTCGCTGATGCACAAGGCGGGCGTGCCGAAAACCGCGTTGCAATTGCTGCCCGGCGGCGGCGCCATCGGCGCGGCGCTGACCTCGGATCCGCGGGTGGGTGGCGTGGCCTTCACCGGCTCGACCGCGACGGCGATGAAGATCCACAGGGCGATGGCAGAAAACCTCGCCCCCGGCGCGCCGCTCATCGCCGAAACCGGCGGGCTGAACGCGATGATCGTCGACAGCACCGCCCTGCCCGAACAGGCCGTCGGCGCCATCGTCGAATCGGCCTTCCAGTCTGCGGGTCAGCGCTGTTCGGCGCTGCGATGCCTGTACGTTCAGGAGGACATCGCCGAGCCCTTCATCAGGATGCTTAAGGGGGCGATGGACGCGCTTGTCATCGGCGAGCCCTGGCAGATCAGCACCGATTGCGGCCCGGTGATCGACGAAACCGCCCGCAAGGGTATCGCCGATCACATTCAGCAGGCCCGCGCCGAAGGCCGCCTGATGCACGAGCTGAAGACCCCGAACGCGGGCACCTATATTGCGCCCACCCTGATCCGGGTCAGCGGCATCGACGCGCTGGAACGCGAAATCTTCGGCCCGGTCCTGCATCTGGCCACCTTCGGGGCCGAGGAACTGGACAAGGTGATCGACGCGATCAACGCCACCGGCTACGGGCTGACCTTCGGCCTGATGACCCGGATCGACGACCGCGTTCAGCACGTGACCGAGCGGGTGAACGCCGGCAACCTCTACGTGAACCGCAACCAGATCGGCGCCATCGTCGGCTCTCAGCCCTTTGGCGGCAAGGGCCTCTCGGGCACCGGGCCAAAGGCGGGCGGCCCGCATTACCTGGCGCGGTTCTCGGCCTCAACCGCCCCCCTCGAAGGCGGCGCGTGGTCCGGCGAAATGACGGTTAGCGATGTGCAATCGGCCCTCGACAAGGTCAACAAGACGGAAAAACCGATCCGTCAGGCGCTGGTACTGCCTGGCCCCACCGGCGAATCCAACCGGCTGACCGCCGATCCGCGCGATGCGGTGCTGTGCCTGGGCCCGGGTGCCGAAGCGGTAGCGGCACAGGCCAAGGCGGTCACGGCACTGGGTGGCATCGCCGCCGAGGCGACCGGCAGCATCGAGGCCGAGGCGCTGACGCAGCTGCGCAATCTTTCCGGCGCGCTCTGGTGGGGGGGGGCAGACGCCGCGCGCAGCTACGCCACGGCGCTTGCCGACCGGCAGGGCCCGATCCTGCCGCTGATCACCGGCCTGCCCGACACCGGCCATGTGCTGCATGAGCGCCATGTCTGCGTCGATACCACCGCCGCGGGCGGCAACGCGGCCCTGCTGGGTGGCAATGCCTGACACCGCCCCTTGACGGCATCTGCCGGGGCCGCCACGGTGGCCCCGATGATACCCATCCGCGATCATAACCCCTCGGGGCGCACGCCGTACGTCACCTACGCGCTGATCGCGGTCAACGTGGTCATCTTCCTTGGCTACTGGCCGCTCTTCAGCGATCCACGGGCAATCAACGCCTTCTTCGATGGCTGGGCGATGATCCCGGTACGGGTCTCTGCGCAGGGCGATTATGCCGGCCTCGTCACCTCGATGTTCCTGCATGGCAGCGTGATGCACCTGGGCGGCAACATGCTGTTCCTGTGGATCTTCGGCGACAATGTCGAAGAAGAGATGGGCCACGTGCCCTTCCTGCTCTTCTACCTCGCCGCCGGCATCGGCGCGGGCATCGTGCATGTGCTGTCGTCGCCCGCCTCACTGGTGCCCACCGTCGGCGCCTCGGGGGCGATCGCCGCGGTCATGGGCAGCTATCTGCTGCTCTTTCCCCGGGCGAAGGTCGATATCTTTCTCTTCTTCGTGTTCTTCCTCCGCATCCTGCCGATCCCCGCCTGGATCATGCTGGGGATCTGGTTTGCCCTGCAGCTTGTCAATGGCGTGGGCTCCGACCCGTCCGCCGGCGGCGTCGCCTACTGGGCCCATGCGGGCGGTTTCGTGATCGGCATCGGCGCCACGCTGCCGCTTTTCCTGCGCCTCGGCGGACAGCGTTTCTGGGCCCGGACAGATGGCCACCCGCCCCACCCCGAGGCCGATTACCGGATCGGCCGCAGCCGCATCCCTGTCGTGAAACGCCGAAAATGACCGTCACTACCAAAGCCACCTGCCATTGCGGCGCGGTCGAACTGCGCCTGACCCTGCCCGAGGGGCCCAAAGAGCCGCACCGCTGCGATTGCAGCTTCTGCCGCCGCCGCGCCGCGCCGAATATCAGCGTACCGCTGGCCAGTCTCGAGGTGGTGCGCGGGGCCGACAAGCTCTCGCTCTACACCTGGAACACCGGCACGGCGCAGCATTATTTCTGCAGCGTCTGCGGCATCTACACCCATCATCAGCGCCGGTCGAACCCCAATGAATTCGGCGTCAACCTGGGCACGATCGAGGGCGTCAACCCGGCCGATTTCGAGCCGATCCCGTGGGAGGATGGCGTCAACCACCCGTCCGACACCTAGCTGTCGCGGATCACCCTGGCGAATTTCTCGAAGATCGCTTCGTTGGCGCAGATCACCTCGCCATCCTCAAGGATATCTCCACCTTCGCGCATCGGCTCCACCAGCGCCCCGGCCTCGCGCAGGATGATGATGCCCGCCGCCAGGTCCCAGGGGTTCAGCCGTCGTTCCCAGAAGCCGTCATAACGGCCGGCCGCCACATAGGCCATGTCCAGCGCCGCCGAACCGAAACGCCGCACGCCCGAACAGACCGGCAGCAGCCGCGCCAGGTCCTGCAGCGTATCGGGCAGATCGCCCCGCCCGCCAAACGGCAGACCGGTGGCGAACAGCGCCTCGATCATCCGGTCGCGGCCCGACACGCGCAACCGGCTCTCATTCATCCACGCGCCCTCGCCCTTCTCGGCAAAGAACGCCTCGTCCTTGGCCGGGTCATAGATCACCCCGGCCACGATCTGCCCCTTGTGTTCCAGCGCGATGCTGACCGCCCAATGCGGCAGCCCGTGCAGGAAATTGGTGGTCCCGTCCAGCGGATCGACGATCCAGCGCCGCGTCGGATCCTTGCCCTCTTCGGCGCCGCCCTCCTCGGCCAGCCAGCCATAGGTCGGGCGCGCGTTCATCAGTTCCGACTTGATGATCTGCTCGGCCGCGATATCGGCCCGGCTGACGAAATCGCCGGCGCCCTTCATGCTGACCTGCAGATTCTCGACCTCGCGGAAATCCTTGGCCAGGGCACGGCCCGCCTTGCGTGCCGCTCTCAGCATGACATTCAGATTGGCACTTCCGGCCATGGCGATCGCTCCTCAAGGTTCAGGCCGCGCGTATACGCCCCGAAACCGCGCTTGCCAAGGGGGCCGGCCCGCCAAAAACGCAGCACCGGCCAATGCGGCGCGGAACCGCGCCAGACGCGGCCCGAGGAGGAGGCCGGAGGCCGACGACGAGAGATCCTGCGTGCGCGCAAGCGCACTCGATCGGGCGGCGTCATGCCTTCGTGTCGCGCTGCAATCTGATCGGAATTTCCCGCGCCAGCCGGATCAGATGCGCCATGAAGGGTTTATCCGCATCCTCTTCGCGAATCGCCGCATATAACCGCTTGGTCAGCCCTGTCTCGGTCACCTTGCGGGTGACGTAATCGCTGCTGGTGCGCACTTCGCGTACAACCCAGTCGGGCAGCACCGCCACCCCCCGGTTCGACGCCACCAGCAACAGGATCACCGCCGTCAGCTCGACCTGGCGGATCGCCCTGGGTTCAACTTTTGCCGGGGTCAGCAACTCGGTAAACACATCCAGCCGCGACCGGTCCACCGGGTAGGTGATCAGCAATTCGTCGCGAAAATCCTCGGCCACGACAAACGGCTGCGCCGCCAGCGGATGCTGGCTCGAGGCCACGAACACCGGCTCGTAGTCGAATAGCGGCTTGAAGATCACGCCCGGCAGATCCTCGGGGTCAGACGACACCACCAGGTCCACCTCCTCTTTCTGCAGGGCCGGCAAGGCGTCAAAGGCCAGCCCCGGGCGAATGTCCACATCCACATCCGCCCAGGTCTTGCGGAACCGCTCCAGCACCGGGAACAGCCATTCGAAACAGGCGTGACATTCGATCGCGATGTGCATCCGTCCGGCGCTGCCCTCGCGCACGCCTTCGAATTCGGCCTCCAGCGCCTCGATCTCGGGCAGCACCTTCTCCGCCAGCCGCAGCAGCCTGTGGCCCGCCGCCGAGAGTTTCAGCGGCTTTGACCGGCGCACGAACAGTTCTACCCCCGCCTGATCCTCCAACCCCTTGATCTGGTGGCTTAACGCCGACTGGGTGATATGCAGGATGTCCGCCGCACGGGCCAGGCCACCGGCCCGGTGGATCGCCTGGATGGTCTTGAGATGCCGGAACTCGATATGCATAAATTGAGCGAACCTCATCTTGATCGTGAATATTATGAAATTGTCTCACAACACGTTCGATGCAACAAGGGAACATATCATTTCCGCAGGAACACCGTCATGTCCGCTCCCAATATCTCGTTCGAATTCTTCCCGCCCAAGTCGCTAGAGGCTTCGTTTCGCCTGTGGGATACCGTACAGACCCTGGCGCCGCTTGATCCGCGCTTTGTCTCGGTGACCTATGGCGCGGGCGGCACCACGCGCGAGCTGACCCGCGACGCGGTGGAAACGCTGCACGCCTCCTCGGGCCTGAACGTCGCGGCGCACCTGACCTGCGTGGACGCCAGCCGGTCCGAGACCCTGGCCATCGCCGATGATTTCGCCGCCGCCGGCGTTTCCGAGATCGTCGCCCTGCGCGGCGACCCGCCCAAGGGCAGCGGCGCGTTTCGGCCCCATCCCGACGGGTTCACCGACAGTTGCGAGCTGATCTCGGCCCTGGCCGAGACCGGCAAATTCACCATCCGCGTCGGCGCCTATCCCGAGAAACACCCCGAAGCCGCCGACCAGCAAGCCGATATCGACTGGCTCAAGCGCAAGATCGACGCCGGCGCGTCCGAGGCGATCACCCAGTTCTTCTTCGAGGCCGATACCTACTTCCGGTTCCGCGACGCCTGCGACAAGGCCGGTATCGACGCCCCGATCATCCCCGGTATCCTGCCGATCGAGAACTGGCAGAACGCGCGGCGTTTCTCGGGCGCCTGTGGCACCAACATCCCGCAATGGATGGACGATCTGTTTGACAAGGCGATCCGCGATAACCGCCATGACCTGCTGGCCACGGCGCTGGCCACCGAATTATGCAGCGACCTGTTGGATGGCGGGGTCGAGGATCTGCATTTCTATACGCTGAACCGGCCAGAGCTGACCCGCGACATCTGCCATGCCCTGGGGGTCACCCCGAAGGTCGAACTGCGCGATGTTGCCTGACGCCCCTTGAATGCCCCCGGTTTCCCTGTCAAATGCGACACTCGGAAACGGGGGTAACATGGCCCAAAAAATCGCTACCACATTCGACGAGCTTCCCGATCGGGCCGACCTGGCATCGCGTTCCGGGCTGGAATTCATGCAGGACGTCGTCGCCGGGCGACTGGCAGGCCCCCCGATCGGCGCGACACTGGGCTTTCGCCCGATCCTTGCCGAAGAGGGCCGGGTGATTTTCGAGGGCACTCCCGAATTCAGTGCCACGAACCCGATGCGCGGCCTGCATGGCGGCTGGTATGGCGCCATCCTCGACAGCTGCATGGGCTGCGCGGTGATGACAAGGGTGCCCCGGGGGTCGATCTACACGACGCTGGAATACAAGATTAACATCACCCGGGCGATCCCGCTGGGCATGGCGGTTCGCGCGACCGGCACCGTCGATCACGCCGGCCGCTCCACCGGCATCGCCAGCGGCGAGATCCGCGGTATCGACGACGGTCGGCTCTATGCGACCGGCTCCACCACCTGCCTGATCATGAAAGCGCCGGATATCGGCTGACCCCGCCGGCCCGCTCCCTTTTTGCGCCGGGGCGGGCGGGTGGGCGGCGCAAAAAGGGAGCTTTCGCGCCTTGCCGCCCGGCTCAGACCGCCTGTTCGGTTTCGGCCCCCGCGCGCGCCCGGTCCACGACGCTTTCATGCAGCCGCTCGCTCGGATCCTCGCCGATCACCCGCGCCGAGCGCAGCAGGAATATCTTGCCCCACCCCTGCCACGTCCCGACCGACGGCGCCTCGGCATCCGTCGGGAACCGCGCGCGCCAGCCCTCCGGCAGCATCAATCCACAGGCCTCGGCCCGTTCCAGCATCCACACCAGCGGAATATTCGCCAGCGGCCGCGCCGGCTGAAACCCGTTCAGCTGGCCGCCGACATCACCATGGCTGCCGCGGAACCACACCTGTTCGACACGGCCGGCGTGATCCGGCGATGTCTCCCACAGGACCGGTTCGTAGACCGCGCGCGTCTCATCCAGCGCCAGCGCGTGATACCCGTGTCGCACCGAGGGCCCCAGCCGGTGCGAATGGAACGAATGCGCCGCCTCCGCCCACCGCCAGAGCAGCGGCAGCCGCAGCCCCAGCGCCTTAACCGTATCCCAGACCCCGACCATCTCGATCGGTGTCTCGACATGGCAGAACTCCGCGGCAAACGCCTTCACCACCGGGCTGCCCGGATTGCACTGATAATGCCGGTAGGCAGTCATGATGTTCCGCTCGGTCGCGTGGCTGTCGGTCAACAGGCCCACCGTGTCGATCAGCCCGGCCAGCGACCGCACCGCATAGGCGCCGCGCGAATAGCCCAGCAGGAAAATCCTGTCACCCGGCTTGTAGCGGCTGGCCAGATAGCCATAGGCCCGTCGGAT
Source organism: Roseovarius sp. CAU 1744 (assembly GCF_039839345.1). NCBI lineage: Bacteria > Pseudomonadati > Pseudomonadota > Alphaproteobacteria > Rhodobacterales > Roseobacteraceae > Roseovarius > Roseovarius sp. CAU 1744. The sequence goes on from NZ_JBDOQV010000005.1 coordinate 270,792, forward strand.
CTGCCGGTTGATGCCGCGCCCCATCATCACATCCGGGGTCGTGCGCCAGTCCTGCCACTGCAACCCTGCCTCGTAATAGACCGACAAGCCCGGCCCGCTGACCTCGGAGAGCAGCCTGTAGGTCAGCCCGGCATTGCTTTCGCATCCCGGCGTCAGCGACGACATCGTCCCATCCAGGATCAGCACATGCGTGACCTGCCCCCGTACCCGTGCATAAGCCGATTGCCCGCTGCGCTGACCCGGCCGCAGCAATTCGTAGAGGGATCTTGTCCATTTGCGCCAGAACATTCCTGACCGTTACCTTGTTTCTGCGGCGCATGTCCGGGCGCCGCATTGCCGGGCCGGGGCGCGGCGGCCCGAAACGCACCACGTCGCCCTGCCCTCTATCTAGTCCTACATCATCCTCGCGACAAAACATAACGGCGCGAGGCGGCGGATAGAAGCGCCGCCGCAGACATCCTCTACCGGTTTCGTGAATACCCCGTTACCGACGGGTCGGATCCTGTCAGACCGGGCCCCGGCCAGGGCGCCGGAGCGCCGAACGATCAACAGATCGTGAGTCCGGAGGGTTTGTCAAAGCGCCGCCACCGTGACCGGCGCGCCAAGCCCGTAGCCATTGAATTGGGTCGTCAGCGACCGCGAATAGGCCCCCATTCCGGCAAAGAGAACATAATCCCCCTCGTCGATATCCCCGGGCAAAGGCAGCGGTTCGGGCAGGCGATCGATGCTGTCGCAGGTCGGGCCAAAGATCACCCGCTCCCGCGCGGCGCCCGACCGCCAGCCGCCATTGCCTGCCAGCACCCGCACCCGGTCCGTGCACCCGATGTCGCGCACCTCGAAGAGGCCGCCATAAACGCCGTCATTCAGGAATATGGACCCGTCGCCGCGCAACGCCTTGACCCGCGCGGCCAGGGTAAAGGCATCGGCCACCATCGCCCGGCCCGGCTCGCACACCAGGGCGGGGGCGTCATCGCCGAAACTGGCATCCACCTCGGCGCGGATATGGTCAAAGATCGCTTCCAGGTCGGGTGCGGCCCCGACCCGGTGCGCGGCAAAGCCGCCGCCCACGTTCAGCCGCGCCAGCCGGACACCGGCGTCGCGGGCCACCTGCGCCACCACCCGGATATAGCTGCCCCAGGCAGCGGGATCCGCGCATTGCGTCCCGGGATGAAAGGTCATCGAGGGCACGAAACCGCGCGCCGCCACCTCTTTCAGCAAGGCCGCCGCGCGCGCCGGGTCAGCGCCGAACTTGGCCCCGAAATCATAGGCCGCGCCGGCAACCGGCAGGGCCAGCCGTACGGACATCTCGGCCCGCTTGGGCACGGCCGACAGCTTGTCCAGCTCGTGCGCACAATCGATCGAATAAGAGGTCACACCCAGGGCCACGGCAATGGCGACCTCCTCGGGGGACCGGACCGGGTTGTGATAATGCAGCACCGCATCGGGGCAGACCGCGCGCACCGCATACATCTCGCGCGGGCTGGCCACGTCAAAGGCGCGGATTCCGGCGGCGACCAGGTTGGTCAGAACCTCCTCGCCGGCATTGGCCTTGACCGCATAGGTCACCAGCCCGTCGAACCCGCGCTGGAACCGGCGCGCCGTCGCCTGCAATACCGCCGGACAGAAATACACCATCGCCGTGTCGGGCGCATGCCGCAGGATATGAGCCCGGGGGTCGGGCCAGTTCGGAGATTCGTGCATCACTCTGCCTCATATGATCTTTTTCCCGATGATCCGGAAAAATGGCGTCGATTTCACGTGTCTATTTATGTATATTGCCCATAAATAATGGCGAAATGACGAAAAAATAATGCAAACAGACGAAACCGACCTGGCGCTGCTGGCATTGCTGGGGGAAAACGCCCGAATGCCGGTGGCCACGCTGGCCCGCAAGCTGGGCCTGGCGCGCACCACGGTCCAGGCCCGTCTCGACCGGCTCGAAGGCAACGGCGTGATCCTCGGCTACAGCCTCCGCCTGGGCAGCTCCGCCCGCCCGCCCCTGCGCGCGACCGTCCTTGTCAGCATCGAACCGCGCAGTGCACCGGCGGTGCTCTCGCGCCTCAGATCCCTGCCCGAGGTCCGCCGGGTACACACCACTTCCGGCCGGTTCGACCTGATCGTCACGCTGGAAGCGATGACAACCGAAGCCCTGGACGAAACCCTGGACCGGATCGGCGAGGCCAAGGGCGTCAACCGGTCCGAGAGTCTGATCCACCTCGCCACCAAGCTGGACCGCGGCCCTTAGACGCGTCACGCCAGCCAACGCGCCCCGAGGAGGAAGGCGGAGCCGGACGACGAGACATCCTGCGTGCGCGCCAGCGCACTCAATCCGATCGCTCCCGTTCCTCGCACCATGCCAGCAACCAGTCGCGAAACGCCCGCGCCGGCGGCCGCAGGGCCGCCCGCTCTGGATAGACCAGGTGATAAGCCTCGCGTCCCTGCACCGCGACCCCGGGCAGGCACGGCACCAGCCCGGCCGCGTGCATCGCCTTGTCGCTGGCCGGCGCGCGGGCCAGCGCGATGCCCACCCCCTCGGCCGCCAGCGCCATCGCCATGATCGTGCTGTCGGCGTAGATTTACCGCGCCTGCCCGGGCAAAATCCCCACATTGTCAAACAGATGCGGCCAGCCGGCCCGGTGTGTCGCCACCTCGATCAGCCGGTGTTGCAGCAGACCGGCAGGCCCCGCGACCGAGGCGGCAATCTCCGGCAATGCGACGGGAAACAGCCGCTCCCCCATCAGCAGGTCGCTTTCGGCGCCATAGGCCTGCGGGCTGCCGAAGATGACCTGAAGGTCGCTGAACCCGCGGGCAAATTCATGCGGCAGGTTCGCCGTGGTCAGGGTCAGGTTGATATCCGGGTGCGTGCGGGCGAAATTCTCGTACCCGCGGGCCAGGATGCCCTGGGCGAAAACCAGCACCGACTGCACGAAAAGCTGCTGTGCCCGGGCGGCCCCGAACAGCCCTTCGGTGGCGTTCTCCAGGGTCAGCAGTGCCTGCTGCACCGATGGCAGATAAGCCCGCCCAACCTCGGTCAGGCTGACCGCGTGGGCATGACGGTCGAACAGGGCCACGCCCAGACGCTCCTCCAGCGCGCGCACCTGCTGGCTGACGGCCGCCGGCGACATGTTCAGCTGCGCCGCGGCCCGGGCAAAGCTTTCGCACCGCGCCGCCGCCTCGAACACCCGCAGCCAGTTGAGTGAGGGGACGTTAACCGACATATCTCAGGCTAAGCTCAACTTACCCTCAGCGTCCAGCACTATCGTTCTGAAATTTCCGCCGCATCGCTTACCCTGCCAGCAGATCCACCCCAGGAACCCCGAGCCTGCCATGCCCCTGCCACATCGTGACACCCGACTGAACAGCGACCAGACCGCGCGCTACTGGCGCGATGGATTTCTCTTTCCGATTGACATCTTCACCGCCAAAGAGGCCGCGGCGCACCGTGCGGAACTGGAGGAGATCGAGCGCGACTGGCAGTCGGCCGACCTGCCGCTGCCGCTCAATACCTACAAGCGGGTCAACGCGCAGTGCGTGCTGCCCATGGCCGCGCGTCTGGCGCAGGACAGGCGCGTGCTGGACGCGGTCGAGGGCGTTCTTGGCCCGAACCTGATGATCTGGTCGGCCGAGTTCTTCATCAAGGAACCGCGGACAACCCATGTGGTCGGGATGCACCAGGATCTGACCTATTGGGGGCTGGGTGAAACCTCGGACCAGGTCACCGCCTGGATCGCCCTGTCGCCCGCCACCGTGGAAAGCGGCTGCATGGATTTCGTCAAAGGCTCTCACACCAACCCGATCCTGCCGCATAACGACACGTTTTCCGACAACAACCTGCTCAGCCGGGGCCAGGAAATCGCCGTTGACGTGGCCGAAGAGGACAAGACCCATATCACCCTGCAGCCCGGCCAGATGTCGCTGCATCACGGGCTGACGATCCATGGCTCAGGCCCCAACAGATCGGACGACCGGCGCATCGGCTTTGCCATCCGCTACCTCAACCCGGACGCGCGCCAACAGGTGGCCGATCGCGATTTCGCGATGATGGCGCGGGGCGTGGATACCAGCGGCAATTTCATCCACTACATGCCGCCGACTGACAATTTCAGCCCCGCCTCGCTGGAACTCTACGGCAAAATTCGCGCCGAACAGGCCAAGGCCCTTGCGCAAGGCGCCAGTGGCGATGTTTCCTTCTACGCGGCGTCATAGGAAAGGAACCCGGCCATGGAACGTGTGAACTTCACCCAGATGAAAGACGGCACCAAGGAAGAATACGAATTCCTGACCACGCATGAGATCGACCACACCCGGCATACCGCCCGCCGGCTGCTGAAGGCGCTCGTCGATCTGGACGAGAGCCTTTCCGGCTATCAGATCACCCGGCTGGGCCATTCGGTGCAATCGGCCACGCGGGCCTGGCGCGACGGCGCGGATACCGATTGGGTCGTCGGCGCGCTGCTGCACGATATCGGCGACATCTACGCCCCCTATAACCACGACGAATACGCGGCGACGATCCTCAAACCCTTCGTGCGCGAGCAGGTGACATGGTGCGTCGCCACCCACGGCGATTTCCAGATGCTCTATTACGGCCATCACGTGGGCGGCGATCAGCACAAGCGCGACAAATATCGCGACAACCCGTATTTCGACGATTGCGCCGCGTTCTGCGAACGCTGGGACCAGGCCAGCTTTGACCCGGAATATGACGATCTGCCCTTGGAATTCTTTGCGCCGATGGTCGAGGAGGTCTTTGCCCGCACGCCCTATGATCCGCAGATCATCCGCCCCGGCGCGCGCGAGCCGCTGACCGACAAGACCGTCGCCGCCGAACGGTAGAATCGCCGTAAAATCAACGGAGTGCTGACATGGATACGTCCGTGAACACGAAAGGTGCATCCAAATCCCCGCCGCGGCGGATCTGGAACAATACACCGGAATTGCCCCTGCAACTGGCCCCCTACTGGGATTGGCCCGCACGGCCGCTGGCCTCTGCCGCATATCTCCTGCGCAACTGGAACCCGGTCGCGCAGCGGTTCCTTTTCCTGCTGGCGGCCTTCGCTGTCTGGGCCTGGTTCACGCCCGATCCGGAACAGGCCCGGACGCTTGCCTTTGGCTGGATATTCCAGATCTGGCTGCGTGACCTGGTGATCTTGCTGGTGGTCGCCGGCGGGCTGCACCTGGCGCTGTGGAAATACCGCACCCAACAGGATGAATACCGCTATGACTTGCGGCCAATGGCCAGGGGCGCCAAGGTGTTCACCTTCAGGAACCAGGTCTGGGACAACATGTTCTGGACGCTGGGGCCGGCCCTGTTATTCGCTACCTTCTGGGAGGCGCTGATGTGGCACGCCTATGCCAATGGCTGGGCCACGCTGATCACCCTGCACTCCAACCCGGTCTGGTTCCTTACCCTGATCGTGCTGGTCCCGGTCTGGGCGGGGTTCCATTTCTACTGGCTGCACCGGTTGCTGCATGTCGGGCCGCTCTATACCCGCATCCATGCCTGGCATCACCGGAACATCAACACGGGCCCGTGGTCGGGGCTGGCAATGCACCCGGTTGAAAGCTTCTTCCTGATGTTCGACACGATGATCTTCTTCTTGATCCCGGCGCACCCGGTGCATGTATTGTTCCTGATCTTCCACCACCTGATCGGCGCACCGACATCCCATGCAGGGTTCGAAAATATCAGGCTTGGCAAGGCTGCCAGGCTGGGCCTTGGCGATTTCTTCCACCAGTTGCACCACAAGTTCTTCGATTGCAACTACGGCACATGGGAAACGCCGTGGGACAAGTGGTTCAACACCTTCCACGACGGCACGCCAGAGGGGAACGCGCATATCAAGGAACGCCGCCGCAAGATCTGGGCCGGAGAATAAGCCATGCGAGACATCTATACCTTCGGGCGCAAACCCGGCCGGCGCAACTATACGGTCAAGGATCTGCAGGATCTCAAGAAGACCGGCCAGCGCCTGACCATGGTAAACCCTGCCAATGCCGGGGAAATCCGCGCCTGTGTCGATGCCGGCATCGACATCCTGACCTGCTGGGACAGCCAGATGGAACTTTGCCGTGAGCTTGCGCCCACCCATTTTGTCGGCACGGCGATGGTCTGGGGCCAGTTCGCAACCCATGACGAGATCCTGCGCCACGCGATCGACTGCATGGAGAAGGGCGCGGACATGTACTATACCAACCGCTCCTTCGACGTGGTCGAGATGCTGGCCCGCGAAAGCATCCCCGTGCAGGTCCATATGGGTCTTGTGCCCACGCTCTCTCACTGGGCGGGCGGTCTGCGCGCCTTTGGCCGAACGGCGGATGAGGCGATGAAGATCTATCACGAGTTCAAGCGCTACGAGGCCGCCGGCGCCTTTGCCTGCGAGATCGAATGTGTGGCCGAAGACACGCTGAAACTGTTGAATGACCGCACGTCGATTGTCACCGTCTCACTCGGCTCGGGCAATGCCGGCGACATCATCTTTCTGTTCATGTCCGATATCTGCGGCGAAAGCGGGGACAACCCGCCGAAACATGCCCACGCCTTCCGTGATCTGGGCCGGCTGCACCGGCAGATGTACCAGGAGCGGGTCGAAGCCCTGCAGGAATTCCAGGCCGAAGTCACCGCCCGCAGATTTCCCTATGCGCGGCAATCCGTCACGCTGCGCGACGGTGAGAAGGAAAAACTGCAAGAGGCGCTCGACAAGCTCTGACGCGTTTTCAGGGGCGCAGAACCGTGCAGGTGCACACAGCTTGCCCCTGTGCGCACCTGCTTGGGGATCCAGCCGGCCAGGAAGAAAAAACCGGCGATCCGAAACCGTTCACTGATGCCGCCAGATCCCAGAATTGCGGGCGACCGTCATGCGGTCACTGTAGGGCAAGGAAGGGATTCGCGCCAAAGTATATTTTTTGAAATTTTTTCTCGCGTTGTGGTTGTTACCTTTTTGCCAGCAACCCCAGCTTGCGAAACCACCAGAACAAGAGCCCGCCGATCGCCACCAGCACCGCGGTCACGATCCAGAAGGACGCGCGGCTGTCGGCGCCCGGCACCCCCCCGACATTGATCCCCAGAAGACCGGTGATCAGCCCCAGCGGCAGAAAGATCGCGGCCACGACCGACAGCACCAGCATCTGCCGGTTCATCACCTCGGCGCGGGCATCCATGATCTGATCCTGCACCACCTGGGCGCGGTCGCGGATGGCGTCCAGCTCCTCGGCCAGCCGTGTCACCCGCTCGGTCGCCTCGCGCAGCCGGGGCCGGCTTTCGCCCGCGACCCAGGGCAGGTCCTCGATCTCGAAGGTGCTCAGCGCATCGCGCTGCGGCGCCATATGTCGCCGCAACATGATCGACACCCGCCGCACATGGGCAAGATCCGCCCGCGAGGCCGGCGCCACCACGCCGTCGATCAGCTGATCCTCCAGCACGTCGACCTTTTCGTTCAGCTCCGCCACCACCGGCTCGGCCCGGTCCGCCAGCCGCAGCGCCAGACGCGCCACCAGCTCGGCGGGGTTTTCTGCCGCCTGCCCTCGCTCGAACCCGGCCTGCACATCCGCCACCGCCACCAGGTTACGCAGCTGAACGCTGACCAGCAGTTTGCCGGTGATCCACATCCTGAGCGAGATCATGTCCTCGACCTCGTCCCCCGGGTTCAGGTTGACACCGCGCAGGTTCATCAACACGCCGTCGCCATGCGATGTACACCGTGGCCGTGTCTCGGGCGCCAGCAGGGCCCGCAGCACCAGTGGCTCCAGGCCCGCCGCCTCCAGCCAGTGCCGGGCGCCGCCCTTCGCCGTATCGACATGCAGCCAGACATATCCCGGCGCCTGCGACTCCAGCCGATGCGGTCCGGCGCCCACCGGCACTGCTATTGCCTCGCCCGTTTCGGTGACATGCCACTGGGTCACTCCGTCCATCGTCCACCTCCGATTGCCTCGGCCCCACTCTGCGACGGATTGCGTGGCCTGTCACGGGGCTGCAACAATTTACGATGTTCGGCTTTCCCTTGCGCTACGGTTTCGCTAGACGTGCGATCAAAGGGAATATGACACGAGGCGCCCCATGGGGATGGACAAGACCTTCAACGCGGCCGAGGCCGAGGACCGCATCTACAAAGCCTGGGAAGAGGCCGGGTGCTTTGCCGCCGGGGCCAACGCGAAGCCCGGCAAACCCGCCTTTTCGATCATGATCCCGCCGCCTAATGTCACCGGCTCGCTGCATATGGGCCACGCCTTCAACAACACGCTGCAGGACATCCTGGTTCGCTGGCACCGGATGCGCGGGTTCGACACGCTCTGGCAGCCGGGCACCGATCACGCCGGCATCGCCACCCAGATGGTGACCGAACGCGAAATGGCCGCCAACCAGGAGCCCTCGCGCACGGAAATGGGCCGCGAGGCATTCGAAAAACGCGTCTGGCAGCAGAAGATCAAGTCCCGCGGCACGATCATCGGGCAACTGAAGCGCCTCGGCGCCTCTTGCGACTGGTCGCGCGAGGCCTTCACCATGTCCGGCGCGCCCTCGGCCCCCGAGGGGGAAGAGGGCAATTTCCACGACGCGGTGATCAAGGTCTTTGTCGAGATGTACGAAAAGGGCCTGATCTATCGCGGCAAGCGGCTGGTCAACTGGGATCCGCATTTCGAGACCGCGATTTCCGATCTGGAGGTCGAGAATATCGAGGTGCCGGGCCACATGTGGCATTTCAAGTACCCCCTGGCCGGCGGGGAGACATATGAGTATTTGGAGCAAGATGAAGACGGCAACGTGGTGCGCCGCGAAACCCGCGATTACATCTCGATCGCCACGACGCGGCCCGAAACCATGCTGGGCGACGGGGCGGTGGCGGTGCATCCGTCGGACGCGCGCTACGCGCCAATCGTCGGCAAGCTCTGCGAAATTCCGGTGGGCCCCAAGGAACACCGCCGCCTGATCCCGATCATCACCGATGAATACCCGGATCCGACTTTCGGTTCGGGCGCGGTCAAGATCACCGGCGCGCATGATTTCAACGACTACGCCGTGGCAAAGCGCGGCGGCATCCCAATGTACCGCCTGATGGACACCAAGGCGCAGATGCGCGACGACGGCGCGCCCTATGCCGAGATGGCCGCCATCGCGATGGCCGTGGCCAAGGGCGAGCGGGTGCTGTCTGAGACTGAGGCCGACAGCATCAACCTCGTTCCTGATGACCTGCGCGGGCTCGACCGGTTCGAGGCGCGCAAGAAGGTTGTGGAGCAAATCACGTCCGAGGGCCTGGCCGTAATGATCCCGGGCGAGCCCAATGAGGACGGCAATGTCTGTTTCGATGGCGGCACCGTGCCTTATGTCGAGTCGAAACCGATCATGCAGCCCTTCGGCGACCGCTCCAAGGTCGTGATCGAGCCGATGCTGACCGACCAATGGTTTGTCGACACTGACAAAATCGTCGGCCCCGCGCTGGAGGCGGTAAAGGACGGCACGGTCAAAATCCTGCCCGAGTCGGGCGAGCGCACCTATTATCACTGGCTGGAAAATATCGAGCCCTGGTGCATCTCCCGCCAGCTCTGGTGGGGGCATCAGATTCCGGTGTGGTATGGGCCGAGCTACGTCGAAGGTGAAAAAGCAAAGGCTCGAGGAAATAAGCACCCTCATTTCAGTTACGATCCAGAGCATCGTCACTCGTTTTGCGCCGCAACGTTCGAAGAAGCAGCCGCACAAGCCAAAACTCACTACTTCAGATTCCCTGAAGACGCTGATGATGCAGTCGTTTTCGAGAGTGATGACTATTTCGAAGCTGAAAGTCGATCAAATGATTTAGATGACGACCGTGGATCAGACGTTCATATAGGTCTTGTCCGCGACCCCGACGTGCTCGACACTTGGTTTTCCTCGGGTCTCTGGCCCATCGGAACGCTGGGATGGCCCGAGGAAACGCCTGAACTGAAACGATATTTTCCAACTTCGGTCCTCGTCACCGGGCAGGACATCCTGTTCTTCTGGGTGGCGCGGATGATGATGATGCAAATGGCGGTTCTGGATGAGAACAAACCGGTGACCGAGCGCATCCCCTTTCATGACGTTTACCTGCATGGCCTCGTCCGCGACGCCAAGGGTAAGAAGATGTCGAAATCCCTCGGCAACGTCATCGACCCGCTCGAGATCATTGACGAATTCGGCGCCGACGCGCTGCGCTTCTCCTCCGCCGCGATGGCCGCGCTTGGCGGTGTCCTGAAGCTCGACATGGAACGCATCAAGGGCTACCGCAATTTCGGCACCAAGCTCTGGAACGCCGCCCGCTTTGCCGAGATGAACGGGGCGACCGGCAGCGACGGCACCCTGCCCCAGCCCGCCGCCACCGTGAACAAATGGATCATCGGCGAGACCGCGAAGGTGCGCGAGGCGGTCGATGCGGCGATGGCGGGCTACCGCTTCAACGACGCGGCCACGGCACTTTATGCCTTCGTCTGGGGCAAGGTCTGCGACTGGTATGTGGAGTTTTCCAAGCCGCTGCTGCTGGATGGCGACGAAGTCACCAAGGCCGAGACGCAAGAAACGATGTCCTGGGTGATTGACCAGTGCCTCATCCTGTTGCACCCGATCATGCCCTTCATCACCGAAGAGTTGTGGGGCACGTTGGCAGAGCGTCAGAAAATGTTGATCCACGCCGACTGGCCCACCTACGGCGCCGAGCTGGTGGACGCCGACGCCGACCGCGAGATGAACTGGGTGATCGACCTGATCGACGCGATCCGCTCGGCCCGCGCCCAGGTGCGGGTGCCCGTGGGGCTTTACGTGCCGCTGGTCGTGACCGAGTTCAGTGCGGCGGGCCGCGCGGCCTGGGAGAACAACGAGACCATGATCAAGCGGCTTGCGCGGATCGACAGCCTGAGCACGGTCGATGCCTTCCCCAAGGGTAGTATCACAGTGCCCGCAGAGGGCGCGAACTTCGGCCTGCCGCTGGCCGACGTGATCGACGTGGGCGAAGAGAAGGCGCGGCTGGAGAAATCAATAGGCAAGCTCGACAAGGAAATGGGCGGGTTGCGCGGGCGGCTGAACAACCCGAAATTCGTCGAAAGCGCGCCCGAAGAGGTCGTCACCGAGGCCCGCGAGAACCTGGCCCTGCGCGAGGAGGAGGCGGGCAAGCTGACCGCCGCTTTGGCGCGCCTGAACGAGATCGGCTGAAACGGGGCGTTCTGAAGGTTTCGGGCCTTCAGGCACCGCCCTTGAACACCGGTTTGCGGTTCGCCATGTTGGCGGCGATCACCTCCATCTGGTGCGGCTTGCCGATCAGGTCGGTCTGTTCGCGGCTTTCGGCCAACAGCACCGCATCCTCGTCCGCGCCACTTTCGGCCACCGCGATCAGCCGCTTGGCCGCGCGGATGGCCGAAGGGCTTTTCCCTGCGATTTCAGTGGCTAATTCGATGGCCTTCATGTTGGCATCTGCGGCGATTTCGGTGATCAGGCCCCATTCCAGCGCCTGCGCTGCGCCCACGGGATTGGCAGTGTAGGTCAACTGCCGGATCACGTCAGACCGCGCCAGCCGCGGCAGCAGGACCATCCCGCCCATATCCGGAATGAGGCCCCATTTCATTTCCATGATCGCCAGTTTGGTATCCGGATCTGCAACCCGAAAATCGGCGCCAAGCGCCAACTGGAACCCCGCACCGTAGACCGCGCCATGCAGCGCCGCGATGACCGGCACGGGCACCCGCCGCCAGACCATCGCGACCTCCTGAAAGAGGTTCGTATTGCCGTGGGTGCGGGGCATCACCAGCGCCTCTGGGTCGCCCGCGGCGAATTTGGCAAAGCTCATCACATCAAGCCCCGCGCAGAAGGATTTGCCCGCACCGGACAGGATAACGGCGCGAATATCGGCCTCGATCAGGCTGCGACCGGCGTCGACAATTGCCTCGGCCATCTGCGGATCGACCGCGTTCATCTTGTCGGGGCGGCTCAGCGTGACCCGCGCGATATGGTCCTGAATGTCAACGGAAACACGGCTCATGGCACCCTCCCTATTGGTTGGTGCGATGAAACCCTAAAACGCTACGAGCCGCCAGAGAAACGTCAGGGCACTAACCGTTCAACGGCGCGCATCATGCCAAGGGATTTGTCGTAGACCAGCGTCAGGATGCGCCGCCCGCCAGTACGCGTGGCAATGGCGGGGATGGCGCGCACCGTGCCGGCGGCCAGGCTTGCGGCGATGAACCCGCGGCGTGTGAAATCGGGCATCTGCCCCTCCCTCATACTCGGACACGGCCTGAGGTAACCATGCGCCCCCTATTTTCAAGGTCTTGCGGCCTGTGGCGCAATACCGTTATCTGCCGCCATGGCCGATCCACGCTACACCAAACTTGTGCAATCCCTGCCCGCCACCGTGCCCTTTGTCGGCCCGGAAGAGCAGGAACGCAGCCGCGGGGAGCCCTTTGCGGCGCGGCTGGGGGCGAATGAGAATGTCTTTGGCCCCTCGCCCAAGGCCGTGGCCGCGATGCAGGCCACCGCGGGCGATATCTGGAAATACGGCGATCCGGCCAGCCATGACCTGCGGCAGGCGCTGTCGGTGCATCTAGGCTGCCCGTCGGAAAACATCCTGGTCGGCGAAGGGATTGACGGGCTCTTGGGCTATCTGGTTCGGCTGCTGGTCGCCCCGGGGGACGCGGTTGTGACATCGGATGGCGCCTATCCGACATTCAACTACCATGTGGCGGGTTACGGCGGTGTGCTGCACAAGGTTCCCTACAGGGATGACCACGAAGACATCGGGGCGCTGTTCGCCAAGGCCGCAGAACTGGGCGCGAAGCTGGTTTACCTGGCCAATCCCGATAACCCGATGGGCACCTGGCATCGCGGCGCCGACATCATGCAGGCGATGGAGGCGCTGCCGGACGGGTGTCTGCTGTTGCTGGATGAGGCCTATATCGAATTTGCCCCCGATGGCACCGCCCCGGAAACAGGTATCGACGACCCCCGCATCATACGAATGCGCACGTTTTCAAAGGCTTACGGTATGGCCGGCGCGCGCATCGGCTACGCGTTCGGCGCGGCGGCGCTGATCCGCAGCTTTGACAAGATCCGCAACCACTTCGGCCTGAACCGTTCGGCGCAGATCGGCGCCCTGGCAGCGTTGCAGGATCAGCACTGGCTGCACGAGACGCAGGCCAAGGTCGCCGCCTCGCGCGCCGACATCGCCCGGATCGCCGTGGATAACGGATTGACGGCGGTGCCATCCGCCACCAACTTCGTGGCGGTCGATTGCGGACAGGACGGAAACTTTGCCCGCGGGGTGCTGGACGCCCTGGTCACGCGGGGAATTTTCGTGCGCATGCCCTTCGTGGCCCCGCAGGACCGCTGCATCCGCATCAGCTGCGGCAGGCCCGCGGACCTGGCATTATTGGAACACGCCCTGCCCGAAATACTGGCAAAGGCGCGCCGTTAACGCATCTTTGAGCGGATTTTAACCTGAGGCTTGCCGATCTGCGCTAGAATACCCGACATGAGACGAGGAAACCTGCCATCCGCCCCGAATTACACCAACGCCGCCCTGGTCATGGGTCTGGTGAATCTGCTCTGGATTTTCATGGCAATCTGGGCGGTTTTCGGCTTTCCCATCGTGCTGGTGACCGGGTTCGTGCTGGATCGGGGGATCGCCCGGCTGAGCCAGCGCAGCTGACCGGCACGCCGCCCCTTCGGCTTGCGGCACGACAGGGCCGGATCACGGGCCCGCATCGGCGCATACCCGACACCGCGTCAGCCACCATCTTGTGGCTTGTCTTACCTGCCGCCCTTGCCTACATGGTGGCGAGCCGGGCCGGGCAGGCCCCTTACGGAGCGCGCGACACTTATGAGCCTCTTCAAACGCATCGCCGATTGGGAAAAAGATCTGCGTGCCTCCTACAACACCGACCTGTCGACACCGGAAAACCGTCGCCGCGCGAATATCTACAACCTCTGGTTCGATCACGCGATCCTGCGCAAATTCTGGACCAACTTCTTTCAGGTGGCGCCGGGCGTCTACCGGTCGAACCAACCCACCCATGAGCGTTTCGTCAGGCTCAAGGCGATGGGCATCCGGTCGATCCTGAACCTGCGCGGATCGGCCGGGGCGGCGCATTACCTCGTCGAAGAGGAAAGCTGCCGCAAGCTGGGTCTGCATCTGGTCAATTGCACGCTTCATGCCCGCTATGCCGCCCCGCGCGACGACATCCTGGCGGTGATCCGTGCCTTTCGCGAGATCGAAAAGCCCTTTGTCATGCATTGTAAATCGGGCGCCGACCGGGCCGGGTTTGCCAGCGCGATCTACCTGCTGGTGATTGAGGGCAGGCCCCTCGCCGAAGCCCGCAAGATGCTGAGCATAAAATACCTGCATCTGAAATGGTCGCGCACGGGCATTCTGGGGTTCATCTTTGATCTCTACGAAGAGCGAAACGCGCGCGACCCGATCGGGTTCGAAGAGTGGGTGGCGACCGAATACGACAGTACCGAAACCCAGTCCCGCTACGAAGCGACGCATAATCCGAAGTTCTGACCCTCAGTAGCGCCGCACCAGCCGGTCAGGGTCCACACCCGCGAAATACCGAAGTAGCAGGGACAGGTTGCGCAGCCCCCGGCGCAGCCAGCCATCGCGCCGATAGCGTGCGGCGCTGGTTGTCAGGGCCGCCGGCAGCATCCTCAGCCGCCCCTTCAGCGCCCGGGACATGGCCACGTCCTCCATCAGCGGGATGTCGGCATATCCGCCGATCGCCCTGTATTCTCGGCGCGAAATCAGCAGTCCCTGGTCGCCATAGGGCAGCCGGAACACCCGGGACCGCACATTCGCCCAGCCGGCAACCGCAACCGGCGCCGCACCGCTCACATCGAATTTCAGCCGGAAATACGCTGGCAGACCGGTTTCCATATGTTCCGTCACAAGACCTGCCCAACCGGCGGGCAGCCGCGAATCCGCGTGCAGAAACAACAACCAGTCCCCTTCGGCCGCCGCCGCCCCGCGCCGCAGCTGCCCCCCGCGCGACGCAGGCCCGGACACCTGGACTGCACCCGCCTCTTCGGCGATCGGCAAAGTCGCGTCCCGCGATCCGCCGTCCGAAATCACCAGCTCGCGGATCAACCCCGCCTCGACCCCTTCCATCAATGCTCCCAGGCAGGCCGGCAGCGCCTCCGCCGCGTTCAGCGTGGGGATCACGACAGATAATTTTGCGCGCATCTCTGGCCCCTGTTGCAGTCACTGCCATGACATATATTACAACAAGGCCAAAGCTTGGAGAGGTCATGACCCGTACGATCCACGAAATAACCGGCAGCGACGCCACGGATTTCCTGCAAGGGCTGGTTACCAATGACATCACCCGGTTGGGCCAGGGGCTGGTCTATGCCGCGCTGCTGACACCGCAGGGCAAATACCTGGCCGATTTCTTCCTGGCGCGCCGCGATGGCACAATCCTGCTCGATGCCGATGCCGATCTGGCCCCCGGCCTGATCCAGCGCCTGACGATGTACAAACTGCGCGCGGATGTCGACATTGCACCCTCGGACCTGCAGGTGTTCCGGGGCACCGGCCCCGCCCCCGAAGGCGCCCTGCCCGATCCGCGCCACCCCGACATGGGCTGGCGGCGCTACGGCGAGGAAGGCGGCGATGACGGCACCGATTTCGACGCGATCCGCGTGGCCCATTGCATTCCCGAGACCGGGATCGAGCTGACCCCGGATACCTTCATCCTCGAGGCCGGGTTCGAGCGTCTGAACGGCGTCGAGTTTCGCAAGGGCTGCTACGTGGGCCAGGAGGTGACCGCGCGCATGAAACACAAGACCGAGCTGCGCAAAGGGCTGCGAACGGTCCGAATCAAAGGCCGGGCAGCTGTGGGAACGCCCATCACTGCAGACGGCAAACCCGCCGGTACGCTTTTCACCCAAGCCGGCGATCGGGCCATTGCCTATCTGCGATTTGATCGGGCGGCCGGCAAGATGCAGGCCGAGGAGGCCACGATCACCTTGGCCGATTAACGTAATGGCTGCCTTGCGGACGAAGCAGTCATGCAATGTGATTTCACCAATATCCGCTTTAATCGTTTCAGCACAAGACCGGCTCGAAATGCTGAACTACAAGGTCAGGTATTCCTGACTTTCTATCGATCCAATCCACCTGCACATTCTTTTCTGGGGGAGCTTAAGCTTCGTTCAGCTATTTTTCTGAAAGAGCAATAGTGAGCGTTGGAGGTTTAACTATGTTCTTAGGCTTCAACGTCGGGGTTCTCAACTGGCTCGCGGTCGTATGTAGTTTGGTCTTGTTCTTTCTGCTCCTACCCGGCTTGATTTCAGCCGCATACCACCCAATCGCGCCAGGAGTTCACCTAATTCCTGTACGGATTGTACTCTCTGCAGTCGGTGCGCTGGCTTTCGTCGCTCTCGCCATTCGACACAGCAGAACAAATCAAACAATTTCTGATTTTCGAAAGGTTTGCGAACTTGGTTCGGTTCCAGTAGTCCTTTTGATCGTTTTTCAGCTTACTGCCGTGCTTTATCAACAAACCGACCACTTACGTTTGATTTATGGTGGTAAAATATACGCTATCCCCCGCGTTTACAGGCCGGTTCAGTCGTCCGAGAGAAGTACATATGAGTTAATCAATGTTTCTATCTGTCATAAGACCGGCGCTCCGGTATATGCTGATACTTGCAACGCATACGGATATGTAGAGCTTGGTAACAGGCCGATAATCAAACAGTTCGATGCGTATTATGCACTCGATCAGGCAGGTGCAGCGTATTCAGGCGACGTTGTTACGAAAAGAGGCCCCGATGCAACGACACTGCACGACGGCAGTTTTATCTTGAGGGGTGGTGGTACGAACACCCGATTTCTATTGGATGAAACTGGTCGAATTGATCGCTTTGCGAGCTGCTTTCTGGTGACAAGAAACTGTACAGTTTCTGTCCGAACCTCTCAAGGTATTCTTACTTTTCCAACCCATAAGGAAGATGTCGATGCTGTAGAATTTTGGCGTGCAGAGGAGAGGCGTTGGCTGGCAATCTTTGAAGGTTGGAAATGCGATGACGAAAACTGCGAAGGTCAGTAGACAGACGATCGTACTGTTGCCAGACCGGACATTAGGCTCATCCCGATGGGTAGCAACTTTGGGCTCAAGGCGGTCACTGGCAGGGATGATGGGGCCACGCCGACACCGGCCCGGCTTGTCAGGAAATGCGCCGGGTGCCGTGTTCAGGCGCGTTCGGCGTATTCCATTGTTTCGGTGTTGACGACAATCGCCTCGTCGGGGCCGACAAAGGGCGGCACCATCACCTTGACGCCATTATCAAGGATCGCCGGCTTGAAGCTGTTGGCCGCGGTCTGGCCCTTGACCACCGGTTCGGTCTCGACCACCGTGCAGGTCACTTTCTGCGGCAGCGTCGCGTTCAGCGCCTCGGCGTCGTAGAATTCGACCGTGATCGTCATACCATCCTGCAGAAACGGGCGCCGATCCCCCAGAATGTCCGCCGGCAGCTGGATCTGCTCATAGGTCTCGGCGTCCATGAAATGCAGCTGCCCGTCATCCTCGTACAGGAACTGCTGATCCTTCTGTTCCAGGCGCACCCGCTCGACCTTGTCGGCGCTGCGGAACCGTTCGTTCAGCTTCGAGCCATTGCGCAGGTTGCGCAGCTCGACCTGGGCAAAGGCGCCCCCCTTTCCGGGTTTCACATGCTCGACCTTGACCGCGGACCAAAGCCCGTCATTATGCTCCAGAACATTTCCCGGACGGATCTCGTTTCCATTGATTTTCGGCATTTGGCAAAACCTTGTCAAAAGGTTGATCGGATTTTGACTCACCCTATATCTGGGGACATGGCAGGGCGCAAGACGACGAAATCTCGTGCTGCAGATGCGAAAGCCATGCGTAAAACGCATGGAAGCTATGCAATTAAGGCCTATCCGAATCAGTGAAAGGTCGTCATAAAGGGCGCCACGCCGAAATTACAAGAGCAAAGAAAAACAAGGACGAACCATGAAGGATTTCGTTGACGGCACAGCCTTCAAAAGCGAGCAAGGCAATCGTGCACGTAAACTTTTCGCAGCCGTCGTACTGGCTGCACTGGACGATGCCATTTCTGACGACAAGAAATATGGCAACGGGCCGGAACAGATCGCGCGTTGGGCGCGCTCTCGCGACGGGCGCGAGGTGCTGACCTGTGCCGGGATCGACCCCAACGAACGCGTCGTTGAGGGCCTGATGGAGTTTGTCTCGAAAGGGGTGCGCACATCCGTGGCCCTCTCGCGCGAGGAAAGCGAACGCCGCAATGCCGCGGCAGCACAGGCCGAAGCCGCCTGATCACATTGAAACCCCAGAGGTTTCCGAAAGCCCTGCCAGATGGCGGGGCTTTTCGTTTGTCATGTGGTCCCGATGGCAAACACATAGGCCCAGATGAAGACCGGGCTGATCTGCAGTGCCGCGGCGGCGCAGATCACCGCGCGCGACCGTAAACTGCCAAAGCGAAAGAACAGCAGTACGCACAAGGCAAATGATACCAGCATTTCGACCGGCCCGACGATGCCGCCATAATGGCGGCTGTCCCAATAGCTGACCGGGCTGTGAAACACCCAATCGCTGAGCGGCCAGAAATGGGCGCGCCCGTCATCGTGATGCAGCGGAAAGTCAAACGCCAGGTGCAACAGTCCGGCGGCAGCGAATACCACCGTCGTGGGCGATCCCGCCAAGCGCCCGGCCGCCAGGATAGCAACCCAGAGAACGAACGAATTGTCGATCTTGAAAACCATCTGCCACGCATCGGAAAAATACAGCGTATCAAAGACATAAGCGGGGCTCAGGCCCAAGACGAACAGCGATATGCCGGCCATCAGGTAAAGCGACAGGTCCGGCGCCAGCGCCCCCGCAAGCGCGGCAATGGTCCGTCTCCGGTCATGCGGGCGGGCAAAGGCCGCCGCGGCAAAAATCAGGTGGGCCGGTGTGTTCATGTCTTTTCCTTGGCGCGGGCGGCGATTATCACCTGACAAGGGAGTATGGGGCAGACCATGACAAAAGCAATCATGATCCAGGGGGCGGGCTCGAACGTGGGCAAGTCGATGATCGTGGCGGGGCTGGCGCGGGCCTTTGCCAATCGCGGCCTGTCCGTTGCGCCCTTCAAGCCGCAGAACATGTCCAACAACGCCGCGGTCACCGCCGATGGCGGAGAGATCGGGCGCGCGCAGGCGTTGCAGGCGCTGGCGGCGCGGCGCGCCCCGCATACGGACATGAACCCGGTCCTGCTGAAGCCCGAAACCGACACCGGCGCCCAGGTCATCCTCAACGGCAAGCGTTTTGCGACGTTGCGCGCCGCAGACTACGGCAAGGCGAAATCGCAGCTCTTGCCCGCGGTTCTGCAAAGTTTCCATCGGCTCTGCGCCAGCGCCGATCTTGTCCTGGTCGAAGGCGCGGGCAGCCCGGCCGAGATCAACCTGCGCCGGGGCGACATCGCCAATATGGGCTTTGCCGAGGCCGCGGGCGTGCCGGTGGTGCTGATCGGTGACATCGACCGCGGCGGCGTGATCGCCCAGATCGTCGGCACCAGAACAATTCTCGATCCAGCAGACACAGACCGCATTAAGGCATTTGCAATCAATAAGTTCCGTGGCGATCCTAAACTTTTCGATGAAGGCCTGCGCGAGACGGTGAACCGCAGCGGATGGCCATCTTTGGGCGTGATCCCGTGGTTCGATCAGTCCTGGCGCCTGCCCGCCGAGGATGTGTTGGACATCGCGTCGGCCGCGGGCGGCGGCTGCAAGATCGCCGTACCCCGCCTGTCCCGCATCGCCAATTTCGATGATCTCGATCCGCTGTCCTCGGAACCGGATGTCGAGGTTCAGATCATCCCGCCCGGCCGCCCCCTGCCCGGCGATGCCACGCTGGTGCTGATCCCCGGCAGCAAATCCACGATTGCCGATCTTGGGGATTTTCGCGCCAATGGCTGGGATATCGACCTGGCCGCGCATATCCGGCGCGGCGGGCATGTGCTGGGCCTGTGTGGCGGCTACCAGATGCTGGGCCGGACGATTGCCGATCCCGAGGGTATCGAAGGCAGCAGAACCCATGTCGAAGGGCTGGGCCACCTGGACATCGCGACCGTGATGAAGCCGGAGAAACGGGTGACCCTGACCCGGGCCACTTACACCGCCACCGGCGATCCCGTCGAGGGCTACGAGATCCATCTGGGCGATACGGATGGCCCCGATTGCGCCCGCGCCTGGCTGTCCGTTGATGGCCGCCCGGCCGGCGCCGCCAGCGCCGATGGGCGTGTCCGGGGCTGTTACTTGCACGGGCTCTTCACCGCGGATGCGTTTCGCGCCTCGTTCCTGGCCGAGTTCGGGGCCGCGTCACGGATCAACTTCGCGGCGGATGTCGAGGCAACGCTGGATGCCCTGGCGCGCCACCTGGAGGCGCATATGGACCTGGATCGGCTGTTGCAGCTGGCCGAGACGCCGCCCGGTTATTCAAGCTCCTGACTGGCCAGCGCGCGATGAATCTCGCGGCGTACCAATTTGCGCACGTTCCGGGTAATGCGCTCGCCCAGGGCGCCCTGCAATTCCTGGCGGACGATGTCACTGACCATATCGCGCAGCGCCTCCTCGTCCAGCATCGCCTCTTCCACGGCAACAGTGGTCGCGTCTTCGGCCTGGTCGTCGGGGTTCAGTACATCATCGTCCAGATGGCGGGCGGTTGACTGGGACCGGAACACAAACGGCGCCGGGTCATCGTCGGCAAGCGCTTCCTCGGCCTCCGTCTCGGCATCGCTGCCATCCTCTTCGGCACATTCGCGTGCGACATCCGCCATGACCCGAGCAAGATCATTATCCTTTGCTTCGACATCCGCCTGCGGATCATCGCCGGCAGCTTCGTCAGCCTGGGACCGCGCGATTTCCTCTGCTTCCCCGCTACCCTCGACGGATCCGTCGTCAGCATCGTCCGTTTCGTCGGCAAGGTCGGATTTGGCGAACTCGAACATCCCGTCAATTTCATCGCCGGGCGCGTCGGCCGTATCCGCCTGCCCCCCGTCATCCTGCCACGGCACCGGACCAACCGGGCTGGCGGCATTCTCGTCCTCGGTGGTGCCGTCAGGATCCCAGGCGTCATCGGTAGAGGCGATGATTTCTTCGAACTCCGCGGCACGGAGCTGAAGGTTGTTTGCGGCCTCATCCCCGCCATCGGCACCGGGTTCCGCCTCGGTTTCACGGTCGTCCAAAATCAGGAACTCGGGCGCGTCCCCGCCCTCTGCGGCATCGTCCTGCCCGCCGGGTAAAATTTCGTCTATTTCAATCGAATTCTCCGCAGTTTCGGCCAGGATTTCGTCCAGCCCTTCCGCAGATTCTTGCTCTTCTGCCGGCCCGGCGTCATCGGTATCCATTGCCGGGCTGTCCATCGCCTCATCGGCCCGGTCAACCGCTGCGGATTCGGCAATCTTTTCAAGAAGCGCCTCGTCCGACACCGTCTCGGAATCCGTTTCCGTCGTTTCCCCAGCCGTTTCGGGGGTATCGAAGGCCTCCCCCTCAGTTTCCGCAACATCTTGATCATCAACGGATTTATCCGTGTCGGCAGTCACGGCCTCTGCATCATCATCAACCCGCAATGACGGCGTCAAAAGCAGTTTGTCCGAAACCTCGTCCGACGGTTCAACCTCACCACGCTCGACCCGGTCCGACGTCGACACGAGCCTGCGAATCGACGACAGAACGTCTTCGATTTCCACGTTTGTTACGGGTTTCGACATGTCTGAATACCACTCTTGCCTGCGCATAGCTTATCCCTGCGCATCTTTTCACACAACCGATTAGAAAAGGATTTAGTTTTTGCCCAATGCCCGCAAAACCTTGTCCAGCTGCCGGCCCTGCTTGCTGCTGTTGGTCGGCGCGTCCTTGACCAGGTTGTAATAGGCGGCGGCGTCGTAGGTCTGTACCCCGAGATTGAGGTCCTTCGCCGTCAATTGCCCGGTGGCCGCAAGCACGGTGTAGGCCGCGATATAGACATCCACCTGCGCCGAAATCAGATTGGCCCGCGCATCCAGCAGCTCTTGTTCCGTATCCAGCACATCCAGCGTGGTCCGCGCCCCCAGCTTGGCCTCTTCCCGGACACCGCGGAAGGCGACCGTTGCGGCGCGAACGCCTTCTTCACCCGCTGTCGCCGCCGCACGGGCCGCCCGCAGGTTGGCATAGGCATTGCCCACATTCTGCTGTACCAGGTGGCGCACCTCGTGCAGGGCGCCCCGCTGGGCGTCGCGCTGCGCCATCGCCTGCCGGGTGGCCGCGCTCAGCCGCCCACCCTGGTAGATCGGGCCGGTGACCTCAACCCCAAGCGATCCGTTGCGCGCATAGCTACTGCCACCGATCTCCTCTCCGGCGTTCAGGCGCGCCGCCAGGTTGACCGTTGGCCTGATTGCCGCCTTGGCGACCTGGATGTTCAGATCAGCGGCGGCAACGTTATGCTGGGCCTGGCGCATGTCGGGGTGCTGACGCACGGCAACCGCCTTGGCGCTCTCGACATCCCCCGACAGGCGCGGCAGCCTGGTCGGCGACACCAGCGTGCCGGGCTTGCGCCCCACGGCCGCGGCGTATTCCTCGATCGCCTGCAGCAGGTCGCCTTGCGCCAGCGCCAGCCCGCTGCGGGCATTGGCCAGGCGCGCCTCGGCCTGCGCCACGTCCGTCCGGGTCACCTCGCCCACCTCGAAACGATCCTGGGCGGCGCGCAATTCCTCTTGCAGCAGCCGCAGGTTGTTCTGACGGATCGACACGAATTCGCTGTTGCGGCGCACGTTCATGAAGGCGGTGACGGCGCGCAGAAGCACCTGCTGCTCGACCGAGATCAACCCTTGCCGGGTCGCAAGAACCAATTCCTTCTGCGCTTCGATCTGCAGGCGTGTCCGACCGAAATCAAATAGCAATAGCTGTCCGGTGATCCCGATATTCACGTCTGTGGAGCTGCTGTTGGTCGACCCTGTCACGTTGCGGTTGCGACCGAAGGCGCGCGTGACATCCGAAGACCAGCTGATGATCGGCCGCAGCCCGGACACGGCAATGGCCACGTCTTCGTCAGCCGCCCGCAAGAGTGCACGGTTCTGCTGCAGAAGGCCGCTGTGCTCATAGGCGCCTGCCAGCGCATCCGCCAGCGTTTCCGCCGCCGAAGCCACCGGCACTCCGACCCCCAGCGCCACGACTAACCCGGCAGCACGTATGCCAGCAAAAACGTTTCTCATCACACCTGCCTCCAGCAATGCGGGCCCCGCCCGATCAGAACGTAAACGCCGCGTGCCGTTCGAAGCCGGGCAGAACCGGCGCCCCGGCATTGAACGAAAACCGCCAGTTGATCCGGCCATCAATCTTGTAGCCGATGCGCACGGCGCCCAATGCACCCTCCATGAAGAGACAGCAGATGCGGCCCCCGTCCTTGAGCTGGTCGGTCAGGCCCTCCGGCAGATGTTCAACCGCGCCCTGGATGGTGATCACGTCATACGGCCCGTGTTCTGCCGCGCCTGCCGTCAGGGCGCCCTCATGCAGGACCACGTTATCGGCACCGTTCTCGACCAGCAGCCCACCGGCATCGGTCAGCATATCGGCATTCTCCTCGACGGCGACGACGGCTTCGGCCATGCGCGCCATGATCGCCGCCGAATAGCCCAGAGCCGATCCGATATCCAGCACCAGTTCATCGCCCCGAATTTCCAGGGCATCCAGCATCTTGGCCAATGTCCGCGGCTCCAGGATCACGCGCCCGCCACCCAGATCGATATTCTCGCCAACGTAAGCGGCCTCGCGCAGGTTGCGCGGCACGAAAGCCTCGCGCGGGACTGACAGCATCGCGTCGATGATCGGAAATTTCGTCACATCCGATGGGCGGATCTGCGTATCAACCATCATCGTGCGGCGCTCGGTATAGTCGGTCATCAGCTAAACTCATGCGTTCGGATTCTTCGGTTTCGGTTTTGACACAGAACCCCCGCGCGAACAATGCCTGCCCGCAACGAATTCCCGCCGCAGACCTCTTGCACCGGCCCGGACGATCGGATACTCCGCTGTCACCACAAAGTCGGCGAGTTGGCGGAGTGGTGACGCAGCGGATTGCAAATCCGTGTACACCGGTTCGATTCCGGTACTCGCCTCCATTTCATTCTAAATCATAGGGTTAGCGGCTGGACAGTCGGGTGTGACACAAAGTGGGACACACGCCCTATGATGCTGTCATCTTATCTAAGCCCTTCTCGGCACGGTGTTTTTTACTTCCGTTGGCCTATCCCTCCGTCCAAAGAGGGAAAGCGGGCCACGGTTCGCATCTCCCTGCGGACCCGTTGCCCGGATCGGGCTGGTGATTTGGCCCGTCATCTTGCATCTTGTGGGCGAATACTGCGCGAGAACAATGCATTGGCGGGACTGAGACAGAGCGAGATACGCGACAAGGTGCAAGCCTACTTCAAGGCACAACTGGACCAGTATCTTGACTGGCTGGACCGGCGCGGCCTGTCGAAGAACGCCTTGGAAGACGTTCGCTGCGAGATGCTGGACCACGAAAGCTATCTCGACATGGAGATGGAGAGCGACCAGTAAGCGAGCGCAAAACCGTTTCCCATTGCGTGTCAAACCGCCGTGCGTTTTCGTCTGCGTATCTATCTGTTTTCCGCCCAACTGTTTTGCTTGAGGGATTTTCGCCAGACAGTGCCAACTTGCTTCTTGTCTCTTCGCTCAACCGTAGCGGTCCGAGCTATCTAAGCCCGTGCGATAACCGTGCAAGCGGGTTTCAGACGCGGGATAGCGCGGCACAACGTTCTTAAAGAAGGGGTCAGTTTCCATGTCCTGTTTGATAGCGGCCAGATCATCCTCGGATAGCCCCAGTGCTGGTCCGACCAGTGCGTCAATCTTGTCCACGCAGGCTTCAATCCCGGCTTTGTGGTCGGCTTTCGCGAACCTGTCCACAACTGCCTGATGATCAGACAGTGCCTTGGCAGTGGATGGTATCTCAAGTTTCAGAATGCCCTCGCGGTCAATGGTTTCCCCGTCAAGAGTATTGAGCGCGGCGGCAACGCCAGCGGCAATCTCCTTTGTCTGTACCTCGATCCAGTCGAACAGTTGCTTTGACACCTGCACGCGATAACCCGTTTCTGTCTTCGACCGAACAACCGGCGCTGTGATCTCGATCTTCTCTGCCGCGATTTGAAAGCTCTCAGACCACTCCACCTTTTCTTTCGGGTGCGCTATAATGGCCGCTGTCAGTGTTGGCAGTTTCAAGGCGTCCAAAGCAGTGCGCATAATAGCCTCTGTCTGGTACTCATGCTCGCAAGCCGACACCAGATCCGCCCTCAATGCCTCAAGTCCTTTCGTGACTGGCAATAGTTTGTCTGACCAAGGCAAAAGGCGCAGGTTAGTAGGATAAATGTCGCTGCGTATCATGTTCATATACGACATCCGAAGCGACAGAACGTAGAAGTATCGGATGGGTCGCGACACAAAGAAAAGATCGAACGGAAAATCTGTTGCCTTGTCACGCGGGACAAAAACAGTTGCAGTATCAGTGAAAGCAACTTTGTGAGGATCGAAAGAAACTGCATTCGGAGTGACTGCAATGCGGGCTACTGCCCACATGCGCTCTGGCAATATGTCCTGAAACGCGAACAGGTATTTGTTTCGGGCCTTTGAAATGTCGATGCCGGTGTCCTGCGGCTCACCGAATATCGCGCCGGTAACGATGTTTTCTGCCTTGTAAACAGTATGCCCCTGTCCGGGTGCGGCCTTCTGCTTCTTGCCTGCAAATACAATCCCTCTGGAAATCATCTCACGGTGTTCCCAGTCCAGTTGGCCCGTAGAAGGTGCATCCAACCGAACAGTGCCTCGGTTCGCCCCACGTTGTTTGTAGTAGTAAGTCGCGAGCACGGTCTCAAAACGTGGGTTCTTGCGTAGCTTTCTGACAACCGCCAACCGCGCAGGCGTCAGCCGGGTAAGAATGCGCCCATCATCCGAGAACACGTCGGCATAATCGACCTCCTGTGCTGTCACGCTGTCAAAGTCAAAGCTGGGACGTTTCACACCCTCTTCAAAGTGAATGCTGTCCTTTGTCGCCAGCTTGATCCTCACCTTATCCGGGGTAAAGCGTGGCGCGTTGCGGTCTCGTATGGCTGTCCAGTATGCGGTAGCATCTTCGCCCACGGCCTTGCTAATGCGTCCCTCTATCCACCTGTCGAGCCGCGCGGCGTGCACCTGCTGCGCCAAAGCTGGATCATGTGAAGTGTCGGTCTTTCCCGAAATAGCCTCGTCAGTCAAAGCCAGCTTTGGGGGTCTCGCCTCGGCAATCAAAACAATGGGTAGGACATCCGCATCGAAAATGTGACGCCAGATTAATTCCAGATCAACAATCTCTGTGATGGTCCACCTGCCACCGGGTGCGAACAGCCTCCTGATGTCTGCGTTTTCATTCGTCCCGCAAAGGGCGAGTGGCAAAACAAACCCCACCTTGCCAGCACCTAGGCCATGTCGATCTGGGCCTTTGCACCAACTGTCCAGCGCCTTGTAGAGAAAAAGTGCGTAAAGGTTGGCCTCGGCAGAAATGCCGCTCCAACTTTCGTTCTGCCCCGGTTTGTCACGCTTACTCTCAAAGTACTCGGTCGTCTTCGCATCAAGCGCGCCCGAGCGTTCAGGGCGGACGTAGGGCGGATTGCCCACCACACCGCCAAAGCTTAGCGTATCATACTCAGCCCATCGGCCCTGTTGCCCGACATCAAGGTTGGACCGGACGATGCTATTCCCTTTGTCTGACACAGGAATGTCTGGAAAGCCTTTGGAAATCAGATCATCCTTGAACGATAGAGCGTGCCAAAGAAGCTGGATTTGGGCCAAGACGGCTGAAAAGGTGTTCAGGTCGTTTCCGTAGATGCGCTCAAGTGCGTCTAGGACTTCCGCGTAGTTTCCTAGCCCCTTGTCGACATCTTCTCCGATGACCTGTTGATAACGCTCAATCAGGAATGTTCCACTGCCACAAGCCGGATCAAGAACTTTGTCATTAGGTGACAAGTGCATGGCGTCCAAGATGTATCGCGCTACTGAAGTGGGCGTATAGTACTCGCCAAACCGCTTTCGCTGCTTTCTGTCCAAAAAGCGGTCATAGACGCCGGTCAGAATGTCGCCCTTAACTGTGGTGAAGTCGTAACGGGAAAGCTGGTACATTGCCCATTCGATAGAGTTGGACAGGTTGGGGTTGTCTGCAAAGAACACCCAGTCGAGTTCAGTCTCATCAAAAGCAGCAGCATACAGCTTTTCCGCTTTTTCATATGCCATTTGCAGAAGGCGAGTATAGCCTTGCTCAAAGGTTTCTCTCAGGCTCTGGAAAGCATGTACGCCACCGTTGCAGAGGTAGCGATGCTCACCGAAAAACTTATGATCTTCAAAAAACCGGATTAGCAGGATGCGAGCCAAAACAAGGTTGGCTGTTTCCGTGGCTAACATCTCATAGGTCTGGGCTTCGGATTGTGTTGATATGCGCCGCTCAAAACTGGGCAGGCCGTCTAGAGCAAGGCGCGATATGCTTCCGCGCCGCTTGAGGTCTCTGGACAACTTAGCAGCAGCGCTTGGATAGGTCTTGGCAAGCTCTTATGAAGCTGGACTGGCAGAAACTCTAAGCGTATAAGGATCAAATACGGAAGGACCATAGGTTTCCTCAAAATCCGCCACCTCTTGCCGGATCGCTTTTATCTCCGGCGCTAGTTCCTTCAGTGCAGCCAATGTACTTTCCTGCAAGGCTTGCGTTGTTGTTCGCAAAGCAGTGTAGAAGTGACGCCGGGCAAGTTTAGTCTTGTTCTTAATACGTTTGGATGCACTGTCATCGCAGATAAGTTTATCAGTCGCGATTAGGCTAACGTCGCCGTCCCTAAAAGATTTCAAGCGTTCCGGCACACCCGCTTGGTCAAACTTCATCCGCGAAAACAGAGTGATAAAGTCGCCCAGAGATTGCGACCCGTCTGTCTTAAAAATCAAGTCGTTTGCGGAGATTGAATAGTCCGCCATTGTGGGGCGAGCAATGATTGCGTTTGGTTCGACCATCACGAACCAAGCAGTGTCAGGGGTGATGTACTTCGACTTCTCTGAAAAGATCACTTCGCGCTTGGTTTCGTTCGAGAAAGCGCCGTGTTCGTCTTTCGCCTCAACGACGATCCAATCAATGTCAATGTCGTTGCCCTTGGCACCTGTAAGCCCACTAGGCGCCCGGCATGTAACGTCCGGCCTGCCTGCCTCCCCCGCAATGTCGATGTGTACCTTTGGCTTGGGATACCCCAAGACGTCACAGAACAGGTCCCGTATAGGACCATACATCGCCGCTTCTTGCCCAGCAGGTGTTCCCATGATGGACCCTATAGCGTCGAGGAACTTCGTTTCAGTCTTGCTCATTTCTGCCCACTTTTCCCAGCACACTACTTGGTTGGCAAAAATCATCAAGTATCAACAGCCTACAACGCACGTGTAAGGCTATGATCGTCGCCTAGCGAAGCGCAGCTAAGGCCTTGCTAAGTCGTCGGATTGAACGTCTACTTAAAAAATACGGCACATTTTTTCGTGGCCCCATCCATACATCGCCACGCGCCAACTTCCCCCATACCCCACCCGCGCAGGCAGGGATATGCCCTGCCTCGCGACCCGGCTTCACCATAGGGCGGAAAAGCCGCCGGGTGTCAGCAGCCGCACCACCGATAGAGCGAACGAAGCGTCGCGCCATGACCCGCCGCCACTATTGGACGAAGGGACAGCCAAGGCGGCATTCGGGCCACCTATAGGACGAAAGGAAGGCCACCTGAGCGACACCCAGCGGTTGACAGAGACACAACCCAGACAGCATAAGTGTGACACAAAGTGCGACGCACAACTCAACCTCGCACTCGATTGTTCAAGCCTTCCAGTGGCTTAGGAAAATGGTAGCGGGTCCGGTACTCGCCTCCATCTAAGATCACTGGTTTTGCAGGCCGTTGAGAATCACAAGAAGCGGGGCCATAGACTCTTTCTTGTTATGAACTCGTTTCGGCGCGGTGCCCGCACTTGCGGTGTGGCCTGGTTTGCTCATGGTCCCACGTCGTCAGGCGCCAAGGCAGGCAGGGATTAGTCTTGTCAGACAGGTTCACACGCTGAAGTCGTTCCGGGTTCGGTTCTGTTGTGTCAGCAATCTCCTGCACTACTTCTCTACCTTCCAGGTGTCGTGCTCTCCCGTCGCAGGGCTTTGCCCGGTCACGATGGCAGCCGGATCACCTCCACGGCGCGCCCTGATCCGGCGCCAGGGCGTATCCGGTGGCGTTCGCTATCCATATTGCCGGGTTGCGGGGCGCGCGGGAATTGCATAGATAGCGCGACAGACCCGACCACATGACAGGCAATCCATGGAAAACGTCGTCCTCACAGTGCATCTTCTTCTGGCCCTCGCCCTAATCGGTGTGGTGCTGCTGCAGCGGTCCGAGGGCGGCGGTCTGGGCATGGGCGGCGGTGGCGGCGGCGTGACCTCGGGGCGCTCGGCGGCGACGGCGCTTGGCAAACTGACCTGGCTCCTGGCCATCGCGTTCATCTGTACTTCGCTGGCGCTGACCATCATCGCGGCCAGAAATTCTTCGGGCAGTTCGGTCCTGGACCGGATCACCGACGCCCCGGCCCCGGCGGTTGAAACCGAGGGCGCCGCCGAAGACGACACCACGCTGACCCCCGAAGCGGACGGCGATGCGCCGCTGACACCCACGGCGGACTGACCACAATGACTTGAGGCCCGAAAGGGTTAACGCAACATCATCTTGCGGCTGCCTTGCTTTGGCAGAGCGAATCTTATATATGTCGAGTCCCGTGGTGCTGCGGTCTTTAGGGCCCGCTCAGGGCCTCATCGAAGCAGAAAAATCACGGGGGATGCCACGCCCATGGCACGGTTCATATTCATTACAGGCGGCGTTGTTTCTTCCCTCGGCAAGGGGTTGGCCTCGGCCGCGCTGGGCGCGTTGCTGCAGGCCCGCGGTTTCTCGGTCCGGCTGCGCAAGCTTGACCCCTATCTGAACGTCGACCCCGGCACCATGTCGCCGTTTGAACATGGCGAGGTTTTCGTCACCGATGACGGGGCCGAAACCGATCTGGATCTGGGCCATTACGAACGCTTTACCGGCGTGCCTGCGCGGATGACCGACTCGGTCAGTTCGGGCCGCATCTATTCGACGGTGCTGGAACGCGAGCGGCGCGGCGATTACCTGGGCAAGACAATCCAGGTGGTTCCGCATGTGACCAACGAGATCAAGGAGTTCATCTCGATCGGCGAGGATGAGGTCGATTTCATGCTGTGCGAGATCGGCGGTACGGTGGGCGATATCGAAGGCCTGCCGTTTTTCGAGGCGATCCGCCAGTTCAGCCATGACAAGCCGCGCGGCGAGTGCATTTTCATGCACCTGACGCTCCTGCCCTATCTGGCGGCCTCGGGCGAGCTGAAAACCAAGCCCACCCAGCACAGCGTCAAGGAGCTGCAATCCATCGGGATCGCGCCGGATATTCTAGTCTGCCGCTCGGAACAGCCGATCCCCGACAAGGAACGCGAGAAAATCGCGCTGTTCTGCAATGTCCGCAAAGAGGCGGTGGTGGCCGCCTATGACCTGAGTTCGATCTACGAGGCGCCGCTGGCCTATCACCGCGAGGGGCTGGACCAGGCGGTGCTGGACGCCTTCGCGATTTCGCCCGCGCCGCAACCCAACCTGAGCATCTGGCAGGATGTCTATGACCGCATCCACACCACCGATGGCGAGGTCAACGTGGCCATCGTCGGCAAATACACCCAGCTGGAGGATGCCTATAAGTCGATCAAGGAGGCGCTGACTCATGGCGGCATGGCCAACCGGGTCAGGGTCAATGTCGAATGGGTCGATGCCGAGATTTTCGACACCCAGGATCCCGCCCCCCATCTGGAAGGCTTTCACGCCATCCTCGTGCCCGGTGGCTTCGGCGAACGCGGCACCGAGGGCAAGATCAAGGCGGCGGAATTCGCCCGCACCCGCAAGATCCCCTACCTGGGGATATGTCTGGGCATGCAGATGGCGGTGATCGAGGCCGCGCGCAACATGGCTGACCTGCCCGATGCGGGGTCCGAGGAATTCGACCACGAGGCGGGGGAAAAGCGTTTCACACCCGTAGTTTACCACCTCAAGGAATGGGTACAGGGCAACGAGAAGGTCAAGCGCAGGGTCACTGACGACAAGGGCGGCACCATGCGGCTGGGCGCCTATAACGCGACGCTGACCGAAGGGTCAAAAGTGGCGCAGGTCTATGGCACCACAGCCATCGACGAACGCCACCGTCACCGCTACGAGGTGGACACCAAGTACCGCAAGGCGCTGGAGAAACAGGGGCTCAAATTCTCGGGCATGTCACCTGATGGCCGCCTGCCCGAGATCGTGGAATGGGAAGATCACCCGTGGTTTATCGGCGTGCAGTTCCACCCCGAGCTGAAATCGAAACCGTTCGAGCCACACCCGCTTTTTGCCGATTTCATCCGCGCTGCGCTTGAGACATCTCGGCTGGTGTAGCTTCCTCCGGCTCGTCTTCGATCACCCGCTTGGTGGCCAGGTCGATCGCCGGGCTGAGAATTTCAAGCAGCAGGTTCGGTTGTTTCCTCTGATCCTCAGGTACCTCTAGGCGCAGGGTATCGTTCAGCAACGGGTCGAGGATGCGGCTATCCAGCTGCCAGCGGCCCAGATGGCCCTCATCGTGATCTGCGGTCTGGTAATCCAGCCATTTCGACACGCGTCTGCGGTCGTTCAGCGGGCTGTTCGGATCGGCAAGGTAGAAGCCGCTGTTGATCCGCTGGCAGATGTTGTCCAGCAGCCGCACGACCCCGCGATACCCTTCGGGCACGTCGCGTTTGGGCATGTAGTTGAAACGCTCGGGTTCGCCATTCAGGAACACGGTCAGCGCGGTGCCCAGATCGACACATTTCTGCGCCATGATCCAGCCGAGAACCTTCTCGGGGTGCTGAAACCAGCTATAGTTCCGGGCCAGGTCGCAAATCTGATCCGCGCTGCCCAGCCGGGCCATCGCCAGATGCTCCTCGGCACTTCCCTGGTGCCAGTCGAAATTCTCGAATTCTTGCATTGCCTGTCTCCGAAACTGTGCTCTTGCGGCCTCTGCCCCAAAAACTGCGGGACCAACGCGCAAATTCTTGGGTGCAAATGTGTCGCTCACGTGGCGTTTCGCATCAGGCTGTTGCCTCGGCGGAAACCTGCCGTTTCCAGATCGTGTTCGCTAGGAGGGGACGGTCCGGGGGAGGTGTTGAAATTCCACAAGAAATTATCCGTTTCCGACGCGATAATGGTTAACATGACCTCGTGCACCGGGCTTGGAGGGCTGCAAATGCCGCAAACCGCAGCAGCCGAATCGTCGCAAAGTCCCGACCTGCGGATTTGAGCCCCGAATGGTAGGCGCGTTGCGGGTCAATTTCCCCGGTTTCCTGTCTTTTTGCGGGCTCGCGCGGCCCATGAAACCGCCCCGCAGGGCGAATTTGCAATCATCGACGGTTATGGGCAGGCCACAGCACAAAAAATGCTTGGCCGGATCAATGCCGACATGCATAAGCTGCATCCATGCTCAGCCGTATCCTGCATGCCTTTAGCGCCCCCAAGCCCGAACCGCTGCCCAAGCCGGATGAAAAGCTGGCCCTGGGGGCGTTGATGGTACGGGTGGCCAAATCCGATCACCACTACCAGTTCGAGGAAATCAGCCGCATCGACCGGTTGCTGACACGGCTATTCGGTCTCAACCCGGTCGAAGCCGCGAAAACCCGCGCGATCTGCGAAAAACTGGAGCGCGAGGCCCCCGAAACCGAACATTTCGCCCATGTCATCCGCGAAACCACCAGCTTTCAGGCGCGTATCAACGCGCTCGAGGCGATGTGGGAAGTGCTGCTGGCCGATGGCGAAAACCACGACGAGGAACAGGCCGTGATCGATGCCGCCCGTGTTGCCATGGGGCTCAGCGTCTCGGACAGCGACACGGCGCGCGCCACCGCCGAAGGGTTGTGACCCCTTGGAGCGCGCCGGAAGCATACCTATAGTCTGACCCATGTTTGCATCCATTCTGAAAAAACTCACCGACCCCGCGCCCAGCCCGCTGGATGACGACGATGCGCGCCTTGCGCTGACGGCCCTTCTGGTCCGGGTGGCGCGCACCGATGGCGATTACGCCCCCGAAGAGAAGGACCGGATCGACCGGATCACCGCCAAGCGATTTGGCCTTTCGCCGTTCGAGGCCACCGATCTGCGCCGCCGGGCCGAGACGCTGGAATCCGAGGCGCCCGATACGGTTGTCTTCACCGAAGCGATCAAGCAGGCCGTCGATTATGATAACCGCCTTGGCGTGGTCGAGGCGCTCTGGCAGGTGGCCCTGGCCGACGGCCAGCGCGATGCCGACGAAGACACGCTGCTCAGATTGGTGTCGAAATTCCTCGGGGTCAGCGACATGGAAAGCGCCCGCGTTCGCCAGCGTGTCGCCGGCACGTCCTGAAGGGTTCCGACAGATAAGCGATATGGCCAACTGCACAGATCTCTATGGCAACACGCTCAGCACCGGCAGCCAGGCGGCGGCGGAGGCGTACAATACCGGCCTGCACCGGCTGCTGGCCGCGCAGGTGGACATGGTCGCCCCGTTCGAGCACGCCATCGCCCTGGATTCCCGCTTTGCCTTGGCCCATGTCGGGCTGGCGCGCGCGCTCCTGAATGTCAATGACGGCCCCGGCGCGCGCAAGGCGATCGAGCAGGCAAGATCGCTGGTGCAGGGCTGCACCGCGCGAGAGCAAAGCCACGTTCACGCGCTTGGCCTGCTGGTGGCAGGCAACTCGGCCGAGGCCTACCCCGCCATCCGCGCCCATGTCGACAGCTACCCCCGGGACGCGATGGTGGCGCAAACCTGCAGTTCGATCTTCGGGTTGATCGGGTTCTCCGGCCTGCCCGGGCGCGAGGCCGAGATGCTGGCCTTCAACGCGGGCCTCCTGCCGCATTACGGCGAGGATGACTGGTGGTGCCTCAGCCAATATGCCTTTGCGCTGTGCGAAACCGGAAATCTGGACAAGGCCGACCAGGTGATCGACCGTTCTCTGGCGCTGAACCCGGATAACGCCAATGGCGCGCATATCCGCGCGCATATCTGGTACGAGACTGGCGAGGCGCGGGCCGGTACGGATTACCTGACCGATTGGCTGACAGGCTACGGGCGCAGCGGGGTGATGCACGGGCATCTATCGTGGCACGCGGCGCTGTGGGCGCTGGAACAGGGCGATACTGCCCGGATGTGGCAGATCGTCGATGCCGATGTGGCGCCCGGCGCCGCGCTTGGCCTGCCGATCAACGTGCTGACCGACACCGCCTCGATCCTGTTCCGGGCAGAGATCGCGGGCGAACGCGTGGCACCCGAGCGCTGGCGGCAGGTAAGCGCCTATGCCAGCCGGTTTTACCCCAAATGCAGCAATGCCTTCATCGACATGCACGCCGCGCTGGCCCATGCGATGGCCGGCGAGGCCGAACCGCTGCGCGAGATCATCGAGAACCCTGCCGGGCCCGCCGCCGATCTGGTGCCCGACGTGGCGCTGGCCTGCCGCGAGATTGGCGCGCAGAACTGGGCGCAGGCGGCTCACCACCTGACCCGCTGCATGGCCGATCACGCCCGGATCGGCGGCAGCCGGGCGCAGCGCGACCTGCTGGAACACGCGCTGCTGACCTGCCTGCTGAAACAGGACCGGACCGATGAGGCGCGCCACCTGCTTGCCCTGCGCCGGCCAATCCTGGCGCAATCCGCCGCCTGGCAACAGCTGCCGGTTCAATTGTGAGGGCAAATTCTCTACTCGGATCGTAGCTCGGCCAGGCGTTTGCATGCGTGATCGAAGCCGCCGTCGCAGCCGCGTTGGTAATGCTCCAGTATTTCTCGATTCAGCCTGAAGGCCCCGCGGCGCTGTTCGGCAAAGTAAGCCACATTTGTACAGCCGATGGGGTCACCCAATTGACAGGCTTGTTCAAATAACTCGACCGCACGGAAGTCATCCTGTTCGCCCGCAATGCCTTTGGCGTAGATATTGCCCCATCCGTTACAGCCTGCGCCATACCCGTTCTCGCAGGCGAACTGGTAGGCTTCGAATGCGAGTTTGCCGTTTTTTTCAACGCCGTCTCCAAACTCGTAATGTTGCCCCAGGCTTGAACAGGCCTCTGGCGAACCCTGTTCGCATTTGCGTTTACTGGTCTTGAATTCTTGGACCGGATCAGGGCCGAAGACAGCATTTTCAAGTTTCAGACCCGCAAGCACGATACACCCCCCCGGATCCCCAAGATCACAACCTTTCTTGACAAAGCTGAACCGCTTTTCAGCGTCGGCTTTCAAAGGGAAATTCTGGTCGTCGTACAAGAACGCCACATTCGTACACCCGAAACTGTAATTCAGGTCGCATGACTTCTGAAAATATTCCAGTGCGAGATCCCAATCGAGGTTTTCTGACCCGTCGCCCCGGTATCGCCTGCCGAGGTCATAGCAGCCTTCTGCCGAGTTATATTCACACGCCTTTTTCAGCAACGCCAACTCGGTCGCAGGATCGCTGTCGGGCGCGGTTCCTTTCTGATGTTGCTGAGCCAGAAGAAAACAGCTGGAACCAGATCCGTTCTCGCAGCCATGGCTCAGTATTTCGGCCGCCCTTTCGTAATCTTCCGGGAAAGCCGCCGGGGCGGGATGAAAAATCGAACGCTCCAGATACAGCGACGCTGCGGAGTAACAATAGTCCGGGTTTGCCAGGCACGAACGGATGTAGAGTTCGTCAATCAACGCCGGTTCGGTTGTATCGAGAGAATTCTTTAGCAGATATTCACCCACATGGGCGCAAACACTTTCGAATCCGGCGTCGCACGACGGACCAAGCAAGGTGACCGCCAATTCGCCATCAGCCTGCACATGGTGGCCAAAGGCAAGCTCGTTACCAACGATGGCACAGGATCGCTGATTGCCGTCCAGGCACTTGGAAAACTGGCTGGAGAATTCAAGACTACCCTTAAGAGCGGTGCGAATGCGTTCGGCGTCGAGCGGCGGCACCTTGTCTGCAACGCAGGTCGCGGTCTTGTTGGCACCACAATTGGCATCGGCCATTGCCAGCGTTTCGGTCAGATATATCCCGTCTTCATCTATTGCTGCGAGTGATGCCATACTTGCCTTGAAGTCTTCCGGCTCAATACGGTCTGACTTGGTGATATACGTATAACTCGTGTGCAACCGGCCATTCCGGAAACGCTGTTCTATGTCATAGCTGAAAGCGGGATGCGCATAGCTTTCTGTCCTGTCGTCAATTATCCAGGTGTCATCCAGCACCACTTCAATCTCGTGCCGGGTCCGCCTGGGGTGGTCGATTGCATAGGCGGTTTGGCGTTGCGATCCATCGAAATCCGGCACGTCACTCAAGATATCGTAGGGCTTGACCCAGAATGTCCGAGCACTCAGCTCTTCCTCCGAGCGGCTCCACGCATCCTGAATTCGATAACTTGCAACGAACCGGATGAGGGCCTGATCCTCGATCACCTCCACTTTCAAAGGCTCGGTCTGTGTCAGCCCGGTAAACTGCTTTTGGTAGTATTTCAGAAATGCTTTTTCGACCTCTTCCATCCCGCTCGTCTGGCGCCAGGCATTCATGCTATCCGCGTCACCCATGTAGTATTCGGATGTGTTGATGAAACGAACGTCATCCTCCCCGGGAAGAGTGATGAACCTGTCCTTGATGACTTTGAAGAAGTCCGGCACAGGGGCGTTGGCGTCAACCATGCCGGGGCTGTCAGGCGCAATGATCACACCCTTGCCGAAATTGCCCTGTCCCAAATGGTCTAGATCGCCCAGCTGATCGCCGCGGGTCGGATCAAGAAAATAACGTTTCCCATCGACCTCTGCGACAACGATCACATGGTCAAAGGCGCCGTACATCGGGGCCAGCACGTCGATTGAGCCGCGCCAGCGAAAATCTACAAGCAGCGGTTTGGCATCGATACCAAGCTCATCCAACAAGGTGATGAGCAGAACCACCATATCCTTGCAGTCGCCGAACCTGTTCGCAAGCACCTGGTGTGCAGAGCGGGGAATATACCCGCCTGCACCCAATTCAATCCCGAGATAGCGGATATCTCGCTGCACGAAAGCCAGTGCCGCCCGCAATCGCGCACTGTCTGTCTTGTGTTCGGCTTTTATGGATTTCGCCAATTTGATGATTTCTGCGGGCTTGTCCTCACCGACCGCATAGAATGGCGCAAAATACTGTCCAACCTCGGCCCAGCTTTCAAAGCTGCTGAAAATTGTCCGGGCATAGTTGAAGTGATCTATCGGCTGGTTGCTCTCGGAAGCTGTTCCTGGCACATCCTCCTCTTGCCATGAATAGACATCGTACCCGTCCAGGGTGCCGCGCTGCGCTGCGGGTGCTTCGGCAAAGTTTTTCAGATGCACCGGATATCCCTGAGCAACAAGAACCCTGTTGCGGATTTGCCGGGCTGGCACGCCGTATTGATGTGTCACAACTACTGAAGAATGGGGTCCGATCGCAGGGTTCTTACCCACGATACTGTAGGAAAACTCCACGATATCGCCGACCCTCAGATCTGAGATAAGGTAAGAAAGCTGCAGCATACCGTTGTAGATCAGTCGATCGCGCTCGGTCTCCGTGCGGTAAAGATCAAATTCAGACAGTTCCAAGAGATCCCGGGTTTGGGACCCGCGCAAAATGCGCAGACGATGGATCTCCACGCGTCGGAATTCAGGATCAAAATTAACCGCGATGGTCGAATAGTCTTCGACAGCTGCCGGCGTTTTCAGCCGTTTGGCTGAATGGAAGAAGATGTGCTCTTGATTGCGGTCAACAAGCGTTTGGTTATCCACCAGCAAGTGATCTATTGGTTCGTCCTTCCCGAGATCGAACGGAGATTGATCGATCTGCGAGACCAGTACCCAAGAAGGAGGATCCTGAACTGCGACGTAATCCCTGATGGCTTGGGAATAGCCTGGCTGGATAAACAGAACGGCATACAAAATAGCTGAAACAACACACAATAAACGCAAAACATTCTCCGATACTCTCGCCACCAAATCTAGCTATGGTTGTAGGGCTAGACAACTGCTCACATCATACGAAACATTTTGTTGATGGGCTTGCCACAGTTGCGTGGTGTCACGTCTTGACCCGCAGCCATTCGGGGCCGGTCGGACAGGGAATTTCGCTGCGCCCTAGCGTCCTTGCCCCTACGCGGTTTCATCCGGGGCGCCTGTCCCGCCTGACCTCCGGCCAATTTCGAACAATGTGGTTGTCCTTGGTGCGGGACCGGTTGGCGTGACGTCGCGAAAGCCGCCTTTCACCTGTTACGCATCTTCTTGTAAATTCGGGCTCAAGGCGGGCACCTTCTGCGTCATGTCAGAAACACCTCAGACCGCCGGTGCCTTGGGTTCTTCGCGCAGGTGGCCGCGCTTGATCCAGACGCGGGCGCCTTCCGGCCCGGATGTTGCAGTGGATGCGCCGCCCCGCGGCAACCGCAGCCAGCCGCCTTTGCCGAAACTCTCGCCAGCTTCGACGAAACCGCCCTCCAGCACCAGCACCTCCAGCCCGCCAGACGCATCCAGCGCGACGTCCGAGCCTGCCGCCCAGCGTTCCAGCACCACGTCCTCGTGCGCATCGTGGAAAAGCGGCATCACCTCGACACCGTCACGATCGGGGATGAACCGCATCTTGTTCGTATCCACCCGCACATGGGTACGGTCTTCCAGATCGAACTGCCAGAGTTTGACGAAGATCGTGCAGCCCGGTTCCGACCCCGGTGTATGCGAGGATTCGGGCGGGTTGCGGATATAGCTGCCGGCCGGGAAATCCCCGTGTTCGTCCTGGAAAACGCCTTCCAGCACCAAGAATTCCTCGCCGCCCGTATGCACATGGCTCGAGAATTTGCTGCCCGGCGCGTAGCGCACGATGGTTGTTGCCCGTGCCACCTCATTCCCGATCCGGTCCAGCATCCGCCGGTCCACCCCCGGCATGGGGGACGCGACCCAGGGCTCGTCAGCGCTGTGGACCACCGCGCGTCTGGTAAAATCATCGTTCAGGCCCATGCTCGCTCTCCTTGGTTCAAGCCGGCCGTGATCGACCGGCGACTCGAGTGTTCAGTGTGAAATCTAGGGCGCGAAACCCTTGCTGTCAGCGTGCACGGCATCACGTTACACAAAAAATTGCCCTGCCCGTCTGCGACAAGCATTGGTTTTCGTGATGCCCAGGCAAGAAAAAGCCGGCCGCGATGCTGTTCGCGACCGGCGTCTGCTAGACCAGCGTCGGCACGTATTATTCGTGTGCCATGTCCTTCACGAGGTCATCGACCATGGCTTCGGGGTCTGCGTCACACCCCCTCCGTATCACCTCGATCATTTCCGCGCCGCGGTCTTCTGCGCGGGTCTCATCCCGCGGTGCGGCACTGTCACTTGCATCGTCAGTTTCAACAACCACCGTGTCATCAGCCCCCTCGGATCCCTCTGCCAGCGGCGTATCCTCTCGCACCGCGTCCCGAGCATGCTTGTCCATGTCGACCGCGGCCTGCATCTGCGCGTCTTCGTCCAGTTCGCTGAACTCGGCACATGTCATCGCCGCAAGCGGCTGCGCCAGAAAGGCGGCCATGCCGACCGCGGTCATGTGCGTCAGGAAGAATTTGTTACGTGTCATATCTTACTCCTGTCTCATTGTTGCTATCGCGCATCCGCCGAGGCAGATTTTGCGCTAGCCTGATAGGTCGCCAACGGCCCCGGGCAGGATATGTTCCGGGCGCATCGCTTCAGTCACGCTCACGTGAAGGAATGTCAGCGCCCGCAGATGTCGAAAACGCGCGGCACATGTCGGGCAACCGTGGCTGCCGCACCGCACAAGGCTCCCAAGGTGCGTCGCCGGGTGCGACAATATTTTTGATCTGCGTCAAATTCGGACATTGCCCCGCCCCCCTCCTCGCACTAAAACCAGAAAGGATCACGGGCGGGTGATCTCGGATTCATGCGCCCAGGAAATTATGTCAGCAGGAGGCACTCAATGGCAGATGCAGCCATTCACGGCCACGAACATCATGACGAACGCGGATTCTTCACCCGCTGGTTCATGTCCACCAACCACAAGGATATCGGCATCCTCTACCTGGTCGTTTCGGCATTTGTCGGTCTGATCTCGGTTGCCTTTACCGTTTACATGCGCCTCGAGCTGATGGAGCCCGGCGTGCAATACATGTGCCTGGAAGGCGCGCGCTTCACCGCTGCCGCCGCCGGTGAATGTACGCCCAACGGGCATCTCTGGAACGTGATGATTACCTATCACGGCGTCCTGATGATGTTCTTCGTGGTAATCCCTGCGCTTTTCGGTGGATTTGGCAATTATTTCATGCCTTTGCAGATCGGCGCGCCGGATATGGCCTTCCCGCGGATGAACAACCTCAGCTTCTGGCTCTACGTCACGGGCACCTCGCTGGGCGTCGCATCGCTGCTCAGCCCGGGGGGTAACGGCCAGCTCGGCTCGGGCGTGGGCTGGGTGCTCTACCCGCCGCTCTCGACCACCGAGCAGGGCATGTCGATGGATCTGGCGATCTTTGCCGTGCACGTGTCGGGCGCCAGCTCGATCCTGGGCTCGATCAACATGATCACCACC
The DNA here is from genome assembly GCF_039839345.1 of Roseovarius sp. CAU 1744. Taxonomy (NCBI): domain Bacteria; kingdom Pseudomonadati; phylum Pseudomonadota; class Alphaproteobacteria; order Rhodobacterales; family Roseobacteraceae; genus Roseovarius; species Roseovarius sp. CAU 1744. Next base: position 311,436 of record NZ_JBDOQV010000005.1, read on the forward strand.
TTCCTGAACATGCGCGCACCCGGCATGACATTGTTCAAGGTGCCGCTGTTCAGCTGGTCGATCTTCGTCACCGCCTGGCTGATTCTGCTGTCTCTGCCGGTTCTGGCGGGCGCCATCACCATGTTGCTGACGGACCGGAATTTCGGCACCACCTTCTTCGATCCCGCCGGCGGCGGCGACCCGATCCTTTACCAGCATATCCTGTGGTTCTTCGGCCATCCGGAGGTCTATATCATCATCCTGCCGGGCTTCGGCATCATCAGCCACGTGATCGCGACCTTCTCGCGCAAGCCGGTATTCGGCTACCTGCCGATGGTCTGGGCGCTGATTGCCATCGGGTTCCTGGGCTTCGTCGTCTGGGCGCACCACATGTACACCGTCGGTATGTCGCTGACCCAGCAGAGCTATTTCATGCTGGCCACGATGGTGATCGCGGTGCCCACCGGGGTGAAGGTGTTCAGCTGGATCGCCACCATGTGGGGCGGCTCGATCGAGTTCAAGACGCCGATGCTCTGGGCCTTCGGGTTCCTCTTCCTCTTCACCGTGGGCGGTGTCACCGGCATCGTGCTGTCGCAGGCCGGCATCGACCGCGCCTATCACGACACCTACTACGTCGTGGCGCATTTCCACTACGTGATGAGCCTTGGCGCGGTCTTCGCGATCTTCGCGGGCATGTATTTCTACCTGCCCAAGATGACGGGCCGCATGTACCCGGAATGGGCCGGCAAGCTGCACTTCTGGGCGATGTTCATCGGCGCCAACCTGACCTTCTTCCCGCAGCACTTCCTGGGCCGTCAGGGGATGCCGCGCCGCTATATCGACTACCCCGAGGCGTTCGCGCCGTGGAACTGGTGGTCGTCAATGGGCGCGTTCCTCAGCTTTGCCTCTTTCATCTTCTTCTTCGGAATTATCTTCTACACCCTGCGTTCCGGCGCCCGGGTGACCGAGAACAACCCGTGGAACGAATATGCCGACACGCTGGAATGGACCCTGCCCTCGCCACCGCCCGAACACACGTTCGAAATCCTGCCCAAGCAGGAAGAATGGGACAAGGGCCACGCGCATTAGCGAATGGGACATGCGAAAACCGAAAACCCCCGGCTGCGACCGGGGGTTTTTTTATGGAAACAACTGTAGGCCGGGCACTGTCTTGAAACGATCTGTCCGCGATGAACCCTTAGCTGTGATCCGCTTTGCTATCGCCGAAACCGGTTTCTTCAAAGAAACCGGGACGGAAAATTGCAATTTTCCGATACGGAATTTTCGAAAATTCCGTACCCATCAATGACAGTTTCGCCCGGCACCACCAATACGCGTGCATTATCGTGTGACCGTCGTCATTTCTTGCCACAGCATCGACGCGCCGCCCCGGCAAAGGGAAATCCTCAACTTTCACCGGCGCCCGGGCCTGTCTGGCGGAACCGGACAATTGGCCCGCCAAGTATCAGAAGGCCCTCGGATTCGTTTGCCACGATCTGTTCAGGGATATGAATTTCGGGGCGCAGCGCCGCGTATCCTGCCCGCCAGGCCCGCCCGGTGGCCGCGCAGTTTGCCTCCTGCCCGCCATAGGACGGCGCCGGATCGACCCGCCGCATATAGAGCAAATTGCTCAGCAAACGCTCCCGTCCCAGGTGGACCGAGCCCGAGCCCAGCACCTGATGTTCGGCCAGTTTGGTCAGGGCGGATTGCTGGCGGCTCAGCGCCCAGACACCGCAGACCAGCATCTTCCCGTCAAATTCCCGCAGGTCGACCGCAACGGTAAGCCCCCCGCCCGACGTATAGGTGCCCCCGGACACGACGGGGTTTTCGCCCAGCCGGGCAACAACATCGGTCCGTGGCAGCGCACAGGCCGCCAGCGCCAATACGACGCCCGTCAGACACGCAGAACGGGCGCTCATGACGCCACCTGCGCGGGATCGGCCAGGTACCAGCACCGACGCCCCCATCCAAGAGAAAAACGTGCGCCTTGTCGTCATGACAGCCCCCAAATCGCTAATCCACCTGTCGCGATTAAAGCAGCCGCTCAGCGATATAGCGAGGGTTTTGAGCCGCAGACGCCGCAGCAGGTGTCGGAAATCTCCCTTTCCGCGCCCCCTGCGCCATGCTAAGCCGCGCGGGCACCATGAGTGGAGCGGCAAGATGAGCAATGAAATCAGGCTGGCGTTCGAACATCCGGCCGAGCGCGCCGATGCCACCGCGCCGGAGGGCCCGCTGGACCGCATCTCGTTGCGCGATCATATCGTCGAGGTCGAGATCGGCGCCTTCCAGGCCGAGCGCGGCACCACGCAGCGCATCTGCTTCAATGTCGTGGTCGAGGTGCGCCCGATCAGCGACCCGCTCGATGATGATGTCGACCGTATCCTGTCCTATGACCGCGTGACCGAGGCCATCGCCGCCGAACTGGCCGAGGAACGGCTGAACCTGCTTGAAACCCTTGCCGGGCGCATTGCCGAACGTATCCTGCTGGAACCGCAGGCGGTGCGCACCTTCGTGCGGATCGAGAAACTGGATCGCGGCCCCGGGGCGCTTGGCGTCGAGATCGTCCGGTCGGTGGATGATCTGGCAACCAAGCCGGTCTCGCATCACGCGGACACGACCCCGCACCCGCATGTGGTGTTCCTGACCAATACCGCCATCAGATCGCCCAATCTCACGCAATGGCTGGACCAGCTCGAGGCGCGCGCCGAACCCGTCATTCTGTGCGTCGGCCTGCCCGGCACCGACAGCCCCAGGACCGGGCACCGGATGACCCAGCGGCGGGTTGACCTGCTGTCGATCGAACAGAATGCCTGGGTGCTGGCGGGGCGCGATGACCGCTGCGTCGTGGTCAACACCCGGACCGAGCTCGACTGGGCGATGAAGAACGGCCAGATCAGCGTCTGGGCGCCGTCCAAGATCGTGCTGGATGCGGTCGACGGGCCCAGCGTGGGACCGAATGACCCGGTGGCGCTGGCGGCGTGGTTCTCGGGCCATATCGAGGCGTCGGACCTGCTCCTGATCGGTGAACGCCCGCCCTCGCAATCGCCTGTGCCCGTGCTGGTGCAGGACATCGCGCAATCGGGCCTATGAGGCCGCAACCACAGGCAGCGACAGGCGGCACAGAATGAGTCATCGCATCCTCTCATGATCTATTACCGGCCCATCGCCCAAACCGATCACGCCCGCCCGGGGGATGCCCTGTCGCTCGCCGGCGGGTGGACGTGGTTCGACACGGTCGAGGCAATCAGCCGTGACGGGGCTGCGCGCCTCATGCCGGCCGCGCAACTGCCCGGAGAGGTGCGCGACCGCCTCACCGCCACCCGCGCCTCGATTTGCGGGCTCCGCTTCGATCTGCCCCGCCTCATGGGCATTCTCAACGTCACGCCCGACAGTTTCTCGGACGGGGGCCGCCACAATGCGCCCCAGCAGGCCCTCGCCCATACCCGCAGGATGATCGCAGCGGGGGCGGACATGATCGACGTCGGGGGCGAATCCACGCGGCCCGGCGCCGAACCGGTCCCCGTCGATCACGAGATTGCCCGCACGGCGCCCGTCATCGCCGCGATCCACGCCGAATGCGCTGTGCCGATCTCCATCGACACCCGCAAGACCCCGGTCGCCGAGGCCGCGCATCAGGCCGGCGCCGCGCTGGTCAACGATGTGGCCGGGTTCACCTTTGACGACAGGCTGGCGCCCTACTGCGCCCGGCACACCCTGCCCGTCTGCGTCATGCACGCGCAGGGCCGCCCCGAGACCATGCAGAACGATCCGCGTTATGACCATCCCGCGCTCGATATCTTCGACTGGCTGTCAGAGCGGGTCGAGGCGCTGATCGCCGCCGGGATTCCGCGCGAACGCATCATCGTCGATCCCGGCATCGGCTTCGGCAAGACCCGCGCGCATAACCTGATCCTTTTGCAGAACCTGTCGCTTTTTCACGGCTTGGGCTGCCCGGTCCTGCTGGGGGCGTCGCGCAAACGCTTCATCGGTGATCTCAGCGGTGTCGATGACGCCGCCGAACGTGTTCCCGGATCGCTCGCCGTGGCGCTGGCCGGTGTCGCGCAGGGCATCCAGTTGCTGCGCATCCATGACGTGGCCGAGACCGCCGCCGCGCTCAAGCTGTGGCGTGCGGCGACTGGCGGCATGGCACCGGGGTAGCCCGCCTGCGGGTATAGGTACCAAGACCTTCGTTTCGTGTGAGAGTGCGCGGCGGAATGAGCAGAGCTCATCCGCGCCCGAACAGCCGCCTGAGCGCGCCCAGCTGGCTCAGGGCGACACCGCTGAGGATCATTGCCATCCCCACCAGCAGGCTGGGCGGCAAAGGTTCGGCCAGCACCAGCGCCCCCAGGAACACCGACCAGAGCGGCACCTGGTAATTGACCAGGCTCATGAAGACCGGGCCGGCATCGCGGATGACCTGGGTCAGCAGCAGTTGCGCCACGCCCGTGGGCAGCAGCCCAAGATAGAGCAGCGCCAGCAGCGCCTTGGTGTTCACGTCCGACGGCACCCCCTCGTACGCCAGCGCCAGCGGAATTGACACCACGCTTGCCACGCTCAGGGCGGCGGCGGACAGGGACAGCATGTTGACCTTCGGGCAGAGCCGCGTGGCGATGGCCCCGATCGAATAACATCCCGCCGCTGCAACGCAGGCAATCCTTGCCAATGATTCCAGATCGTTACCTGTCGAAACAAAGGCGGATTTCCCGATCAGCACGATCACCCCCGCCGATCCGATCAGAAAGCCGATCAACCGCCTGAGCACCATCCTCTCGCCGGGGACGAAAACATGTGCCAGCGGCAGGACCAGCAATGGCACAACCGCCATGCAGACCCCGGCAAAGCCCGACGCGACCGACAATTGCGCCCAGGACAGCAGCGAAAATGGGATGACGTTGGAAAACAGCCCCATGATGATGGCAAATACCCAGATCCTGCCGCCGTTCTCCTGCCGCAGGGACGGCAGCCCGATCCCCCTGACCCCGCAGAGCACCACCAGCAGCACCGCCCCCAGCGTCAGCCGCAATGCCACCAGGGTCAGCGGCCCGACGCCGGTCAGCGCCACGGTGACAAACATGAAGGACGCGCCCCAGATCGCACCAAGCACGACAAGTTTCAGCCAGTTGATCGGATTGATGGGGGTCATGATTCAGCTCGCAATTCTCAAACGTAAAGACCCCAGCCACTGGCCGGGGTCAATGCAATTCGTCATGAATTTTGACCGTCCGGTCAGTTCTTTTCCTGATCCACCAGCTTGCCGGCGGAAATCCACGGCATCATCGCACGCAGGTTGCGGCCGACCTCTTCGATCTGGTGCTCGTCATTCACCCGGCGCGTGCCCTTGAAGAAAGGTTGCCCAACGGCATTTTCCTGCATGAAATCACGCACAAAGGCGCCCTTCTGAATGTCGTTCAGGATGGCCTTCATCTCTTTCTTGGTCTGCTCGTAGGGGATGACCCGCGGGCCGCTGACATATTCGCCGTATTCGGCCGTGTTCGAGATCGAGTAGTTCATGTTGGCGATGCCGCCTTCATAGATCAGGTCGACGATCAGCTTCACCTCGTGCAGACATTCGAAATAGGCCATCTCGGGCGCGTAGCCTGCCTCGACCAGGGTTTCGAAACCGCAGCGGATCAGTTCTACCAAACCGCCGCACAGCACCGCCTGCTCGCCGAAGAGGTCGGTTTCGCATTCCTCGCGGAAGTTAGTTTCGATGATTCCCGACCGTCCGCCGCCGATGGCCGAACAATAGCTGAGGCCGATTTCCAGCGCCTTGCCCGACGCATCCCGGTCAACAGCCACCAGGCAGGGCACACCGCCGCCCTTGACATATTCGCCGCGCACCGTGTGGCCGGGGCCCTTGGGCGCCATCATGATCACGTCGACGCCTTCCTTGGGCTCGATCAGGCCGAAATGCACGTTCAGACCGTGGGCAAAGGCAATCGCCGCGCCGGGTTTGATATTGTCATGCACGTATTTCTTGTAGGTTTCGGCCTGCAGTTCGTCGGGCATGGTGAACATGATGAGGTCGCACCAGGCCGCCGCCTCGGCGATGCCCATGACCTTCAGCCCTTCGCCTTCGGCCTTCTTCGCGCTGGCCGAGCCTTCGCGTAGCGCGACCACAAGGTTCTTCGCGCCCGAATCGCGCAGGTTCAGCGCGTGGGCGTGGCCCTGGGAGCCATAGCCCAGAATGGCCACTTTCTTGTCCTTGATGAGGTTGATGTCGCAATCGCGATCATAGTAGACGCGCATGACGTTCTCCTTGGTTGATTTCCTTGGCGCCAACTTATCCGATCTGCCGCGATATTCCGTGCAAAAGCTATTTTCATTTCCGGTTTCTTGTAATATCTATTCTCACATTCATCATAACGGTAAATTTTTATGCTCGACGATACCGACCGGCGCATTCTCAGGCACTATCAGCACGATGCCACCATCGGCCCGTCCGAGCTGGCAGAGCTGGCGGGCGTCACACCGGCGACCTGCACAAGACGTCTGGAACGCATGACACAGGCGGGGTTCATCCGTGCCAACCGCGCGGTGATCGACTGGCGTGCGCTCGGCTACGAGGTCGAGGTCTCCTTGCGGGTCACCCTCGACAAGACCCAGCCACGGGCCTTCGACGAGTTCATGGCCGCTGCGCGCGACGTCCCCGATGTCATTGAAATCCAGACCTTTCTGGGCCGCGTCGATGTGCGTCTGTCGGTCATTGCCCGCGACATGGCGCATTACCAGCAGATCTATCGCAGCGCCATCCTGACCCTGCCCCACATCGCCGATATCGAGGCGCTGATGCATGTCGCGCGCATCAAGTCGGACGAGGCGCTGCCACTATGATCGAGCTGGATACGACCGACCGCCTGATCCTGCGCGCGCTCAGCGAGGATGCCACCCAGTCGGCCAGTGCCCTCGGGCGCAAGCTTGGCCTGTCGCAACCCGCCACCTGGCGGCGTATCCGCAGGCTGCATGACAGCGGGGCGATCAAGGGCCAGCGGCTGGATCTGGACCACGAAAAGCTGGGCTTCGGCGTCACCGTCTTTCTGGGCATCAAGCTGGCCACCAAGGGGCGCGTCAGCCTGGAGGATTTCGAACGCGCCGTCTCTGCCATCCCCGAAGTTCAGACCGTCGAGCATATCCTGGGCGTCTATGATTACCGGCTGCGCGTCGTGGCCCGCGATATCCCGGACTTTGAGCGTGTTTTAAGGCGTAGAATCATGACGTTGCCTGGCGTAGGTGATGTTGAGGCAAACGTGCTTCTCAGCGAGGAACGCCGCCCCGGCCCGATTGGGTGAGATGTCGAAATCTTCAGCGGTGCCGTTGGCTTTTCCGGGTGTCACGGAAACCGCGTTCTGATATGCGGGATCCAGACCATCTGACACGGAGACCCCGCCATGACCGCCCTTCTTGATCATATCGACCCCGACGGATTGCTGGAATATTCGGTAGTCTTCACTGACCGCTCTCTCAACCACATGTCGGCCGGCTTTCAGCAGGTGATGCGCGACATTTCGGGGATGCTCAGGCAAGTCTACAATGCCGATGCGGTCGCCCTGATCCCCGGCGGCGGCAGCTACGGGATGGAGGCCGTCGCCCGCCAGTTCGGCGCCGATGCCCACGCGCTGATCGTGCGCAATGGCTGGTTCTCCTACCGCTGGACACAGATCTTCGATGCCGGCCAGTTCACCGCCGACACCACCGTCTGCATGGCCCGCCAGTCCGGCAATGGTGTGCAAGAGCCCTTTGCCCCCGCCCCGATCGAGGAAGTCACCGCCAAGATCCGCGAGTTGAAGCCGGATGTCGTCTTTGCCCCGCATGTCGAAACCTCTGCCGGGCTGATCCTGCCCGATGATTACGTGACCGCGCTGGCCGGGGCGGCGCATGAGGTGTGTGCGCTGATGGTGCTGGACTGCATCGCCTCGGGCTGTGCCTGGATCGACATGAAGGCCACCGGCGTCGATGTGCTGATCTCGGCCCCGCAAAAGGGCTGGTCGGCGTCCCCCTCGGCGGGCCTGGTGATGATGTCGGACCGGGCCGTGCAACGGATGGAAAAAACCCAGTCCAACAGCTTCGCCATGGACCTGAAGAAATGGCATTCGATCATGCAGGCCTATGAAAACGGCGGCCATGCCTATCACGCGACCATGCCCACCGACGCGCTTCGCGCCTTCCGCGACACGATGGTCGAAACCCGCGACTACGGCTTTGAAAAGCTGCGCGAGGCGCAATGGGAACTGGGAAACGGCGTGCGGTCAATGCTGGCGGAACGCGGTGTGAAATCGGTTGCGGCCGAGGGTTTCGGCGCACCGGGCGTCGTGGTCAGCTATACCGACGATCCCGACATCCAGAACGGCAAGAAATTCGCAGCCGAAGGCATGCAGATCGCCGCTGGGGTGCCGCTGCAATGCAACGAGCCCGAAGGGTTCCGTACCTTCCGGCTGGGGCTGTTCGGCCTTGACAAGCTTTATGACGTGCCCGCCGCGATCAAACGGCTCGAAGACGTCTTCGACAAGGTGCTTTAGCCGCGCGCACCCAGCCCCAGTTGCATGATCGTCTTGCGTACCGGGGCCAGTGAATAGATCGCGTTCAGCCCCATCGCGCGCAGATCGCGCAGGGGCTGGGCCCGCATCATCGACGCGCGGTTGAGCAGGTCGATGCCCGCAACCCGTGTGCGTATCTCCAGATGGCGGTGCCGGTGATAGGTTTCCAGCATCCGCAAGTCACCCAGCCGGTCGGGCGCGGCCTCGGCCAGCTCCAGCAACACCCGAAGATCACCCAGGGACATGTTCAACCCCTGTGCCCCGATGGGCGGCACCACATGCGCGGCCTCGGCCACCAGCGCCACCCGCTCGGCATAAAGCTGCGTCGCAATCCGGCTGATGATCGGCCAGGCGGTCCGGCGCGAGGCCAGGGTCAGCGGCCCGAAAAGCAGGCAGGAACGGTCGTTCATCGCCGCCTCGAATTCCGGCCGTGGCAAGGCGGCAAGGCGCTGCACCTCGGTCCCTTCCTCCATCCAGACCACGGCCGACGATGGCCGCCCCCCGTGATCCGGCAGAGGCACCAATGTGAACGGCCCGCCCGAGCGGTGGATCTCGGTCGAGACATTGTCATGCGGGATCGCGTGGGTGACGGCGAACGCCAGCGCCTTTTGCCCGTAATGGGTTGTTTTCACGCCGATTCCCGCAGATTCGCGCATGGGGGAATCGCGCCCGTCCGCGGCGATGACCAGACGGCAGCGCACGCGCGTCCCGTCGCTGAGGCCCACGCGTGCCTCTCCCTCGCGGGTAAAAAGAGAGGCCGTGCCGGTGCCGGGCCGGAAGGTGACACCGGGCAACTCCTGCAGCCGGGCGACCATTTCGCGCCGCAAAAGCCAGTTGGGCAGGTTCCAGCCGAAGGGCCTGTCCGAGATATCGGCCGCATCGAATTCCCGTGTGAGGCGCGGCTCGGCCAATTCGCCGCCGGCATCGACGATGCGCATGACCTGCAGTTCGGCGGCGTGCGGCGCCAGGCGTGGCCACAATCCCGCCCGGTCCAGCAGCGCCTGTGCCGGCTGCAAGAACGCGGTTGTGCGCAGGTCGGACCCGGCCGCGTCTCGATCGGTGATCGGCGGCGCCGGGTCAAGGCAGAGCACCGTGAAACCGGCCGCGCCAAAGACGCAGGCCGCGGTCAGCCCCGCGACACCACCGCCCGACACAACGATATCATAATCGAAACCAGTCATCGTCCTGCCCTCCTGCTTCTGAAATAGGGTAGGAATGGCGGGGTTTCCAAGCGGCAGCCTGTCACAGCAGCCGTCCCAGGAAATCGCTCAGGTCATCGGTGTGGTGGTGGATGTGATCCAACCTTTCCGCCCTGGGCGCCACATGCACGGTGCGCATCCCCATCGCGTGTGGCGCCATCAGGTTGCGCGCGTCGTCCTCGAACATCGCGGCGCGGCGCGGCGCCACCCCGTCGCGGGCAAATACCGCGTCAAAGGCCGCTTGCTGCGGCTTCGGCAGGAAGCCCGCATGTTCGACCCCGTAAATCGCGTCGAACGCGCCCGAAAGGCCGCGCTGCGCAATCACCCGCTCGGCATAGGGCGCGCTGCCATTGGTATAGACGATCTTGCGCCCCGGCAGGTCGCGTATCCGGGCATAAAGATCGGCATCAGGCTGAAGATGGTCCAGCGAGATCTCGTGCACCTGCACCAGGTACGGATCCGGGTCGATGCCATGTTCGCTCATCAGCCCGGCCAGCGTCGTGCCATGCTCGCGCCAGTACTTGCTCCGCAGTCCGTCAGCCTCGGCCTGGTCCACGCCAAGCGTTTCCATCACATATTGCGTCATCCGTACTTCGATCTGGTCGAACAGCCGCGCCTCGGGCGGGTAAAGCGTGTTGTCGAGGTCAAAGACCCAGGTGTCGATATGGCTGAAATGCTGCTTTGGCATGAGTCGCAACCTACGTCCGCCCGTCAACGGGCGCAATCACCAAGGCTTGATTGCCGACCCAAAGCGCGGCTAGGGTCTCGGCGACGAAGAACATGGACCCGCATCCGATGAAAACGCCGCAGAAAGACGCCTATACGCTGATCCTCGAAGCGATCGACATGGGCACCTACAAGCCCGGCGACCGGCTGGTCGAAAGCGATCTGGCAGAGCGGTTCGGCGTCTCGCGCACCCCCATCCGCGAAGCCCTGCAGCGTCTGGAAACGCAATCCCTGCTGACCCGCGACGGGCGCAGTCTGATCGTGTCCTCGCTGGATCACAATCAACTGGCCGAATTATATGTCGTGCGGGCCGAGCTGGAGGCGCTGGCGGCCAACCTTGCGGCGCGCCACGCAACCGAGGAAGAGATCCGCGTGTTGCAGGACATGGTTGCGGATGACCGCAGCCTGATCGGCAACCCCACGGCGATGGCGCGGGCCAACCGGCGGTTTCACAAGCAGATCCACCTGGCCTCGCATAACCGGTTTCTGGTGCAGCAGCTGGGGCTGGTGCATCAGTCGATGGCGCTGATGGCGACCACATCGCTGGCGGCTGTCGGCCGCGACGAGGATGCGCTGAACGAGCACCAGGCGCTGGTGGACGCGATTGCCGAACGCAACCCGCAGGCGGCGGCCGACGCGCTCAGGGCGCATATCTCAAAAGCGTTCGTGACGCGGCTCAAGCTCGATTCCGGCGAAGTCGACTCGGTCGTCTGAGGGCGGTGGGCGGATCGCCGCCAGCGACAGGCCATGCGCCGTCTTGTCCCAGAAAAACGGTTTCAGAACAAGCTCGTAGAGCGCCTTGTAGGCGGCGATAGCGCCAAGCGGGGAATAGAAATGCATGGTCGGGGCCCAGGCCATCAGGTGCTTGTGCCCGCGCCCCGAGACGGCGGTGACGTGGATGGCGATGTTCAACACCTCGACAATCAGGAACATGCTGCCCAGCGCCATCAGGGCGGATCGCGGCACCACCGATTCAAGCGGATGCCCGTAGCCCAGAAGGATCAGCCAGAAGGACCACAGGAATGGCGCCAGGATGAATTGTGACAGCGCCGTCAGAAAATGCGCCTGGAATCCCAGGAATTTCCACGCCCCAAGCTGACGATAGAGCAATCCCGGCCGCCGCATGTGCACCAGGTAGGTTGTCATGTAGCCCTTGAGCCAGCGCGAGCGCTGCTTGATCCACGGCCAGGGCCGGCAGTTCGCCTCTTCCTCGGTCACGGTGTCGATCATCTCGGTGCGATAGCCGTGCCGCGCCAGCCGGAAACCCAGATCGGCGTCTTCGGTCACGTTATGGGCATCCCACCCGCCCAGTTCCTCCAGCACGTCACGGCGGAAATAAAGCGTCGTCCCGCCCAGCGGGATCGCAAAGCCCAGGCGCGCGAGGCCCGGCAGCATTAGGCGGAACCAGGTGGCGTATTCGATGGTGAAACAGCGCGCCAGCCAGTTCTGCCGCGGGTTGTAGTAATCCAGAATACCCTGCAGGCAGACGACATCCGGCGGTGCGGTCTGGAACCGGCGGGCGACGATTGTGATCTGATCCGGATCCGGCGCATCTTCGGCATCGAATATCCCGATGATGTCTCCCTCGCAGAAATCCAGCGCGTAGTTCATCGCGCGTGGCTTGGTGCGGGGTGCACCATCGGGCACGATCACCGGCCGGATCCACGGCGGCAGGTCGATCCCGGCCAGGGTCTTGCGTGTGGTTTCGTCCTCCTCTTCCATCACCAGGATCACGTCCAGAAGGCACTTGGGATAGGTCAGGCGCGTGAGCCGCGCGATCAGGGCATGGGCAATTTCCGTCTCGCGAAAGAGCGGCACCAGGATCGACACCTTGGGCAGACGCTGGTTGGGTTTGTTAACCTCTTCGGGGGCATCGCGGTTTGTGACGCTGGCGACGAAGGCCGAAGTCTTTAACGCGGCGGCAACCACGAGGGTAAACACGGCCCATAAAACGAATCCCCCGAAAACGGCGGTGGGAAACGCCAGCGTGACCCCCGCGAGCGCGGTCAGAAAGGCCAACGTGGCGGTCAGCCTCTTGCCAAAAGTGTTGCCCCAGCTGCGGCAGCTTTCGATCGCCGGTACCCGCGCCTGTGCCGCCTGGGTCAGGGTTTCCCGATTGCGCCTGGCAACAGTATCCTGGATCGCGTCACGGGGGCCGACGAACAGCTTCGCGCTGGCGACCTCCACCGGCAAATCCGGTGTCAGGGCGCGAAAAGCATCGGGGTCGCTGACCGCAACAGCGGCCCTGCCCCGCTTGTCGGAGAATGGCATAATGCCATGTTTCAGAAGGCTTTTTGCGTCCATCTCCGTATTGCGCGGCGTAGTCTCATTCAGCTGCCGGGCATCAAGCCGCTGGCTGGCGATGCGCTTGGCGTGAATGTCCAGCAGGTCGTTTTCCGACGCCAGCCCCTCGGCCCGCAGGATACGGTTCAACGACGTGTCACAATGGCGCGCGACAAGCTGCGCCAGCGCGGCATCGGATTGCGTGATAGCGCCGGCCGACACAAGATCACTTTCCAGTGAGTTGCGCGGGCCGGCAACCTTCAGCGACTGCGTGTCCAGCTGTCGCAGTTCTGAAATACCCATAAAATACTCCTCACCGGCAAAACTGGCGAGGAGTTTCCTTCACGTAGGTTAATGATGCGTAAACAACAGGTTAACAGAAACTCAAAAAGTTTCGAAAAACTCAGTTCATTGACGCAGCAAAGCGTTCAAACAGGTAAAAGCTGTCCTGCGGGCCGGGGCTTGCCTCGGGGTGGTGCTGGACGGAAAATACCGGCCGGTCCTTCATCCGGATGCCACAGTTCGACCCGTCAAAGAGCGAGACATGGGTTTCAACAACCCCTTTCGGCAGGGTCTGGCTGTCGACCGCAAATCCGTGGTTCATCGAGGTGATCTCGACCTTGCCGGTTTCGACCTCCTTGACCGGGTGGTTGGCGCCGTGGTGGCCGTGATTCATCTTGATCGTCTTGGCGCCAAGCGCCAGCGCCAGCATCTGATGACCCAGGCAGATGCCGAACACCGGCAGGTCCTTGTCCAGGATACGCCGGATCATCGGCACCGCATATTCGCCCGTCGCCGCCGGGTCGCCCGGCCCGTTGGACAGGAACACGCCGTCGGGGTCATGCGCCAGAACCTCCTCCGCCGTGGCGGTCGCGGGCAAAACGGTCACTTCGCACCCGGCGCTTGCCAGGCAGCGCAGGATATTGCGCTTGGCGCCGTAATCTATGGCGACGACCTTGTGCTTGGGGGCCTTCTGCCGGGTATAGCCGTCGGGCCAGGCCCACCGCATCTCATCCCAGCGATAGGATTGCGCGCAGGTGACCTCTCTGGCCAGGTCCACCCCTTCCAGTCCGGCAAAGCCGCGGGCCTTCTCGACCAGCGCCTTGGTATCGAAATTGCCCTCCGGATCATGGGCCAACGCCACGTGCGGCGCCCCCTGATGCCGGATCGCCCGGGTCAGACGGCGGGTATCCACGCCGCCGATCGCGACACGGCCGCGCCGCGCCAGCCAGTCCGACAGGTTTTCCGTTGCACGCCAGTTGCTTGGCTGGGTCGGATCCCATTTCACCACCATCCCCGCCGCGACCGGGTCGGCGGTTTCGTCATCGTCGGGGTTAACCCCGGTATTGCCGATATGGGGAAAGGTGAAGGTGACGATCTGCCCCGCATAGGAAGGATCGGTCATGATCTCCTGATAGCCGGTCATCGCGGTGTTGAAGCAAAGCTCGGCCGTGGTTTCGCCGGTTGCGCCAAATCCACGCCCATAGAACAATGTCCCGTCCGCAAGGGCAAGACAGGCGGTCGGATGTGGCTGCGGGGCGTGCGCCATGGCGGGATTCTCCGGATGTGCAAATTGGCGCGAAACTAAGGGTCTGCCTGCCAAGGGTCAAGGCCGAAGATACCCGACGCAACGCCAGAAAAATAAGGAGTTACGTGGCGTGAGAGGTGGTTGCCTCTTAGCCGGGTTATGGATAGTGTGAATGACTTGGGACCAACCATGGGGATGGAACGGCATGGACATGCGCGAACGCGTCAACTCGGCCCTGAAACAGGCGATGAAGGACAAGGCGGCAGATCGCCTGACCACGCTGCGGCTGATCAACGCCGCCATCAAGGATCAGGAGATTGCCCTGCGCGGCGCCGATGGCGACGGTCAGATCGGCGATGCCGAAATCCTTGCGATCCTTGGAAAGATGACCAAGCAGCGCAAGGAAAGCGCCAACGCCTACGAGGAAGGCGGACGGCTGGACCTGGCCGAAAGGGAGCGCGGCGAGATCACGGTCATCGAAGAATTCCTGCCCCGTCAGATGGATGACGCGGAAACAGACGCCGCCATCGACAAGGCGATCGACGATCTGGGCGCAAGTTCGATCCGCGACATGGGCAAGATCATGGGCGTACTCAAGGAAAACTACACCGGACAGATGGATTTCGGCGTGGTTGGCCAGAAGGTCAAGGACAAGCTCTGCCAGAAGGGCTGAGCCGCCAGCACCGCCCGGAGCCTGGCCACTGTCCCCGGACAGTCACGAAGCCTGCGCCGGGCGCAGGGCGTCGGCGATCTCGCCATAGAGCACCTTGCGCTCATCTTCGGACAGGAACGCACCGATCTCGACCTCCCGGTCGCTGCCTTTGAGGGTCAGGTAATGGTCCACGGGGCCCCCGGTCGGGTGCATCCGGATGCGCGCCCAGTAGCGGTTGCAGCGCCACTCCTGGCGTTTGCCCTTGGGGTCTGTCCGCACCAGGTGCGCCTCGGTCTCGCTGATCGTCAGTTCTTCGCGCATCCGGGCATCCCGATAAGACCGTTCCAGCGCCCACCACAACCCCGCCACCGCCAGCAGCAGGAAGGGCAGCAGCCCCCACAGCACGGCGGTCCCAAGCAGCGGATAGAGCGGAAGTGTGATCAATGTGAAGGTGCCCAGGATAAAGGCGGCGAACCCGCGCCGCGGCAATGACCGATGCGGCCACAGCGTCAGGCGCGTCTGCGGGACCGGGTCCGAGAATGTCGTCCACTCATAGGGCATGACCCTTACCTTAGCGCAGCCGAGCCCCGATGGAAGTGCGGCCAAGTGAAACGTGTCCGCAATTGCTTGCGATCACGTAACTTCTCTGCGCCGGGCTGAATAGGTCAGTTGAGCGACACGCGGGTCTGCGGGCGATAGAAATGGTGCTCGCCGATCGAGGTCGTACGGGCAAACTTGCGCGACCAACGCGGGCTGACCGCACGGGTATGGTAATAGGTTGCCCCATCGGTCAGTTGGCGGGGCGCGCCGCTGACCATCAGCTTGGCGACCTTGCCGACACGCTGAAAAGCGCGCGGTTCGTTGATGATCTCCTTGTGACCATCGCAGGTATAGGTGAACTGGCACTGGTATTTGCGCCCGGTTCCCTGGTTCACCACGGCGCAGACACTGTCCGGGAATCGCGGACTGTCCACCCGGTTCAGAATCACCTCAGCCACGGCAAACTGCCCCTTGACGCTTTCACCGCGGGCCTCGAAATAGAGCGCCTCGGCCAGGCACGCCCATTCATCCCCGCCCTTGACGGCGGGCTGGGCATCAATCCATGCGCGGCTGTACCCAATCTTGTCATCCTGGAAAAACATGTTTGTCGCCAGACGCTCGACCGTATAGTCACGGCCAGACGCACGCAGGCCATCCGCCTGATCTGCGGCAGGTGCTTCGGCAATCGCCCCCGACGACATTGCCATAAAAATGGCCAGAAATGTCCTTAACATCGACTTCACTCCGTGCTCAGCAGGGTTTGGACCCCAAAGCATCCGGGGCGATTAACGAATTCCTGTCTGCGCGTCTACCCGGCGCGGCAGCGGTTTCTTGCGCATCGCAACTTTTGGAAAGAGAACGGGGTTGAAGCGTTTCTTATATTGCGCAAACCCCTAGGTTTGCTATCCGATCTTGCTTTGGACCGCCAGTTGTGCGGCAGCAAGTCGCGCCACCGGCACCCGGAACGGTGAGCAGGAAACGTAATCAAAACCTGCATTCCGGCAAAAGGCAATCGATTCGGGATTGCCGCCATGTTCGCCGCAGATCGACATGACCACCTTGGGGTTCGCCGCCCGCGCGCGGTCGATCCCGATCTGCAACAGCTCGCCCACGCCATCGATATCCAGCGTGTGAAACGGGTCTTCGGGATAGACCCCCTGCTTGACGTAATCCGACATGAACCGGCCCGCGTCATCGCGTGACAGCCCATAGGTCATCTGCGTCAGGTCATTGGTGCCAAAGCTCAGGAATTCCACCAGGGGTGCGATTTCCGCCGCCCGAAGTGCCGCGCGCGGGGTTTCGACCATGACCCCCAGCCGATACCGGAATTCCTGCCCGGTCTCGTTGCGGACGGCGGCGGCGACGGCGTCGATACGGGTCTTGACGATCTCGACCTCGCGCCGGGCCGACACCAGCGGGATCATGATCTCCGGCACGACCGGATCACCTTCGTGGCTCGCCTCGATCGTGGCTTCGAAGATGGCGCGGGCCTGCATGTCATAGATCTCGGGCACCGTCACGCCCAGCCGCACGCCCCGCATCCCCAGCATCGGATTATATTCCCCAAGGGCCTCGACCCGGCGGGTGACCGTGGACAGCGGCAGGTCCAGCGCCTCGGCCAGCTGCAGATGGCCGGCGCGGTCATTCGGCAGGAATTCGTGCAGGGGCGGATCGAACAGACGGATACAGACCGGCTTGCCCTGCATGATGCGGAACAGACCGATGAAATCCGCACGCTGCATCGGCAACAGCAGCTCCAGCGCGGCGGACCGGTCGGCGCTGCCATCGGCAAAGATCATTTCACGCATGGCGGTCAGGCGATCTTCTTCAAAGAACATGTGCTCGGTCCGGCACAGGCCGATCCCCTGCGCCTTGAACCCGTGCGCCAGATCGGCATCCGCCGGCGTATCGGCATTGGCCCGCACGGAGATATCGCGTGCGTCGTCCGCCCAGTTCATCAGCTTTTTCAGCGCATCATCACGGGCGGATTCCAACAGCGGCGTCTCGCCGGCCAGAACCTCGCCATTGCTACCGTTGAGGGTAAGAATCTCGCCCTCTTTCAAAACCCGCCCATCAGGAAAGGTCAGCTGTCGCTTGCGCGGCTGGAACCGGATCTCGGACGCGCCGACCACACAGGGCAGGCCGATACCGCGGCCGATCACCGCCGCATGGCTGGTGATCCCGCCCCGCTCGGTCAGCACCGCTACGGCGGCGTGCATCCCGCGAATATCCTCGGGGCTGGTTTCGCGCCGCACCAGGATGCAGGCCTCGCCCCGCGCGGCATAGGCCTGCGCCTCGGCAGCATCGAACACGATGGCCCCAGCCGCGGCGCCGGGGCTTGCGCCGATGCCCTTCGCCAAGACATCGCGTGTCGCCTCCGGGTCGACCTGGCGGTGCAGAAGTTCGTTCAGCGCACGCGGCTCGACCCGCATCAGCGCCTCTTCGCGGGCGATGATCCCGTCCTCGGCCAGCGCCACGGCAATGGCCACCGCCGCACGCGCATTGCGGGCCACGCGCACCCCGTCCAGCAGGAAAACCTTGCCGTTCTCGATGGTGAATTCGGCCTGCATCTCCTCGCGCAGACGGGTGCGCATCAGGTCGGTATACTTCCTCAGTTCCTCGAACGCTTCCGGCGCCTGATCCTCCAGCGACGGACCGCGCGGATCGCGGGTCAAGTAGATCGCGTTGCCATTGGCGGTCAGCGCCTCGCGGCCCTGCGATTGCGAAAGGTACCGCCCGGTGATCTTGCGCTCGCCGGTCTGGCTGTTGACCAGCTGCATCACACCCGAGCCGCATTCGCCTTTGCCCAGCCCAAGCGCCAGCGCCTGCACCACCAGGCCCAGCCCCGCATCGGCGGGCGCCCCCTTGGCCTGCCGCAAGAGCCGCGCGGTCGTCCCTTCCCAGGCCCGCGCCATCGAGCGCAGAACCTCGGCTAGCTGCACCGCCGGATTCTGGGGAAATTCCTCGTCGGTTTCCTCGGTGTAGGCATGCAGCGCCTCGCGCAGCCCCTTGACCGGATCGTCCGATACGTCGTCGAACATATCCGGGTCCAGCCGCGCCACATGGATCGCATAGGACTGGACGAACCGCAGGTAGAGCGTGGCCGCCGCGGTCTTGCCGATGGTATCTGAAAGCTGCGCATAAAGCGCGGCATTTATGCCGATATTCAGAATGGCCCCCGGCCCGCCCCAATCGGGATCTTCCGAGGATGGCCGCACGCAAAGCAGCGGCGCGTCGCCGAACGGCGCCAGCAGCGCCTTCATGTCGGGCATCTCACCGGCGGCGATGCCGTGCACCGCGGAAAACGACAGCGCCACGGTGCACGGCACCGGCAAATCCAGCCGCACCAGGCGCTGAAGGCATTTCGCCCGCCCGCCATGGGTTTCGGCCGCCACCGGCGCATCCGGCGTGATCAGGGTGATATGCGGGTCTTTTTGCTGCACTGCGGCACCTTCATGCTGTTGATGCAGCATAGTCAGGTTGCGACACAAGGCAAGTGTAACGGATATATGACGCTGCGCCCTGCCCCGGCCTCAGCCCTCGATCCGGGTCAGATCGGCGGCCTGCAGGCAGATTTGCCGGATACGCGACAAGAGGTTCAGGCGGTTGCGGCGCAGGATATCGTTGTCAGTATTGACCTGGACGTCGTCGAAAAACCCGTCAATCGGCGCGCGCAGGGCGGCCATCGCCCCCATCGCCCCGGCAAAATCCTCGGCCTCCAGCGCCTTTTCGATCGCCGGTTCACCCGTGTCCAGCGCCTTGAACAGCGCCTTTTCCGTGTCGGTCTCAGCAAATTTCACATCCGCGCCGTAGCTGTATTCAACCCCGTCCTTCTCCTCGGCCTGGGTGAGGATGTTGTTGGCGCGCTTGAACCCCTGCAACAGGTTCCCGCCGTCATCGGTCTTGAGGAAATCGGAAAGTGCCGTGGCGCGTTTGACCAGCAGAGTCAGATCGTCATTTCCGTCCATCGCGATACAGGCGTCGATCACGTCATGGCGAATACCCTGATCGCGCAGATAGACCTTGAGGCGGTCGTGGAAGAAGACCAGAAGGCTGCTGGCAATTTCAATTGGCTTCCCGACCTCACCAGTTATCTCAAGGCCTTTGGAATCGAGAAAGCCAACTGTCCCTTCTTCAAATGCTTCTCGGAGTTCTGAACGCGCGAATTTGAAGCCTTCTCCTTCCAGCAAATCTTGCTCGCGTTTTCTAAGAATTGATCTGCTTCCATCTTCATGATTAGTAACTATTGCGGTTCTTTGACTATCCGCCAACGTCTTGACGATTTCCCAAAGCGCATTTTGGAATAGTTTTTTCAGCTTTGTGGATAAATTGCTCTCCAGCACCTGCCTAATAACTCCCAACGCCGCGCGCCGCAGCGCAAACGGGTCTTTGGAGCCGGTGGGTTTTTCGTCGATGGCCCAGAAGCCGGTGAGCGTGTCGAGCTTATCGGCCAGCGCCACGGCGACCGAGACCGGCGCGGTGGGCACGTCGTCCGAGGGGCCAAGCGGCGAGTAGTGCTCTTGGGCGGCGGCGGCAACCTCGGCAGGCATCCCGGCGGCCTGCGCATAATAGCGGCCCATCAGCCCCTGAAGCTCGGGGAATTCATAGACCATTTCGGAATTGAGATCGGCCTTGGCGATCCGCGCCGCCTGCTCAGCCAGGTCGGGATCGGCGCCGACAACGGGCGCGATTTCGCGGGCCAGCGCGGCGATCCGGTCGATCCGTTCGGCCTGGCTCCCAAGCTTGTTGTGAAAGGTGACGTTTTTCAGGCTTTCCAGCCAGGGCTGCATCTGCTGGTCCTTTGCCACCCGCAGATCATTCTCCCAGAAGAATTTCGCATCCGCCAGCCGGGCCGACAGCACCTTCTGGTTGCCCTGAAGGATGGTCGTGCCATTATCGGCGGTCTGGGTGTTGGCGACGGTGATGAACCGTTCGATCCGGCCGGTTTTCGGGTTCTTCACGGAAAAGAACTTCTGATGCTCCTTCATCGAGGTCTGCAGCACCTCGGGCGGCAGGTCGAGGAATTCGGCGTCGATCGTGCCCATCAGCACCACGGGCCATTCAACCAGCCCGGCGACCTCGGCCAGCAGCCCCTTGTCCTCGACCACCTCCAGCCCGGCGGCAAAGGCCTGGTTGGTGGCGTCCTGCCAGATGTGATCGGCACGCTCGGCCGGGTCCAGCACCACATGCGCGCGCTTGAGCTTGGCCGCGTAGTCATCGAAGGAGCTAACGGTGAAACTGTCCGGCGCGAGGAAGCGATGCCCGCGGGTGGTGTTGCCCGCGCTGATCCCGTCAAGCTCCAGCGGCACGGTCCGCGCCTCGCCCGCATCGTCGGTGAGGATGCAGAGGATCGAATGCAATGGCCGCACCCAGCGCAGGCTGCCCGCGCCCCAGCGCATCGACTTGGGCCAGGGAAAGTTGCGGATCACCCCTTCCAGGGTCTCGGCCACGATATCGGCGGCGGGACGGCCCGGCCTGGTGATGGTGGCAAAATAGACCTGGCCCTTCTTCTCGTCGCGCACTTCCAGATCATTGCGGCTGACGCCCGCCCCGCGCAGGAACCCCTCGATCGCCTTTTCCGGCGCATCGACGCGCGGGCCCTTGCGCTCTTCCCTGACCGTCGGGCTTTCGGCCAGCAGGCCCTGCACCGTCAGCGTCAGGCGGCGGGGCGTGGAAAACGCCGCCGCGCCGGCATAGGTCAGCCCGGCCTCGACCAGGCCATCGGTCATGCGCGATTGCAGATCGGCCGCGGCGCGGGCCTGCATCCGGGCGGGGATTTCCTCGGAGAAGAGTTCGATCAGAAGATCAGGCATGTCGGTCAGTAACCTTTGGGCGGTTCGGGGCAATGGTCGGGGGCGGGTTTACCGTCAAAGACAACCTCGCCGCAATCGTTGATCTGGTGCCAGACATAGCCGCGCCCGGCATCGGTGACAGCAACGATGCGGTCGATGCCGTATTGCACGTCTCTCTGGCCCAGAAAGGCCAGCGCGGTGCCGTCTTCCAGTTCGGCGCCCAGCGCCGCGGCATCGAAACAGTCGAACCAGTCCGGGGCGGTCAACGGCTCGGCCGCCTCGTAGAGCTCATAGGTTTCCGTCAGCATGGCCGTAGACATGGTGGTGGAGAAACACGCCCGGTAACGAATGGGCGAGCTGGAGGCGTCGATGGCCTGGAAGTCGTCATAGAGCACCGGCTCGGGCTGGCCCGTGACCAGCGAGACCATCTTTACGTCATCGGTGCCGGTCGCCGCGACCTCATCATAGAAATGATAGACCTGAAGGTAATACATGGCCGCCCCGGCCACCAATGCCGTAATCACGATCGCCACCCCAAGGATTTTACCGGTCACGCCGCCGCGCCCCCGGCCTCGGTCTGGACGAAAGCGTCAGCGCATTTCTTGGCCAGCGCGCGGACTCGGCCGATATAGGCCTGCCGTTCGGTGACCGAGATCACGCCGCGCGCATCCAGCAGGTTAAACAGGTGGCTGGCCTTGATGCATTGGTCATAGGCCGGGTGGGCCATGATGATACGCTGGCCGGTCTTCGGGTCGTCCTGCGGCTGGTTCAGGATCGCCTCGCATTCGGCCTCGGCCTCCTTGAACTGGTCGAGCAGAACCTGCGTGTTGGCCACGTCGAAATTCCAGCGCGAATATTCCTGCTCGGTCTGGCGGAACACGTCGCCATAGCTGAGCGCGATCGGCGCATCGGGGTCGTTGAACGGCATGTCCATCACGTGGTCGATGCCCAGCACATACATCGCCAGCCGTTCCAGCCCATAGGTCAGCTCGCCCGAGACCGGGTGGCAGTCATGCCCGCCGACCTGCTGGAAATAGGTGAACTGGCTGACTTCCATCCCGTCGCACCAGACCTCCCAGCCCAGGCCCCAGGCGCCCAGCGTCGGGCTTTCCCAGTCATCCTCGACAAAACGGATGTCATGCAGGGCCATGTCGATGCCGATGGCCCTGAGCGAGCCAAGATAGAGCTCCTGCAGCTCGGGCGGGCTGGGTTTGATCAGCACCTGGTACTGGTAATAGTGCTGCAGGCGGTTGGGGTTTTCGCCATAACGCCCGTCGGTCGGGCGGCGCGAGGGCTGGACATAGGCCGCCGCCCAGGGACGCGAGCCCAGCGAGCGCAGCGTGGTGGCCGGGTGAAAGGTACCGGCGCCCACCTCCATGTCATAAGGTTGCATCACCGCACAGCCCTGCCCCGCCCAATAGGTCTGAAGCCGCAGGATGATCTCCTGAAAACTGCGCGGTTTGCCTGTCGCTTCGGTCATGGCTGTTCCTTCGGGCGAACCCCTGAAATTGCCGCCCTTACCTACGGCCCCGTTTCAACAGCGTCAATTGCGCGCGGACGCATATTTTGGGTGCGCTTGCCGACAGATTTGCTAAAAGGCTTCGAGTGATGTGAACAGGACGTTCCGGGCAAGAGCAAGGGTGAGGTATGGCGCGCATTTTCTTCGCGGTCGTGTTTGTCATGGGTTTGGCAGCTCCGGCGGCATATTCGCAAGGTCAGGGCCTGGCCTGGGTGCAGATCGAGGCACAGCCCAGCCTGGCCCGGGCACAGCAGAGTATTCGCCGCTACGCGGCGGAGTTGCAGGATGTCAACGGGTTCACGATTCCCGGCGGCTGGTACGCCATTGCCCTCGGGCCCTACACCCCCGAGGACGCCGCGCAGGTGCTGCAGGTGTATCGGGCCGAGCGGGCAATACCGCGCGACAGCTACATCGCCTATAGCTCGGATTACCGGCAGCAATTCTGGCCGGTGGGGGCCAATGTGCTGAACCTCCCCGCGCTGAATGCGCCCACCCCCGACCCCGAGGAAACACCAGACGCGCAAACCCAGGAGCCCGACGCCCGAGTGACGAGCGAGGCCGAAACCAGCCCCGCGCCCGAACCGGAAGATGCAGATGAAACCGTCCGCGAAGCGCGGGCCGGTGAACGCCTGCTCAGCCGCGAGGAACGGGCCGCGCTGCAGGTCGCGCTGAAATGGGCCGGGTTCTATGACGGGCGCATCGACGCGGCCTTCGGGCGTGGCACGCGGTCTTCGATGTCGGACTGGCAGGCAGCCAATAATTTCGAACCCACCGGTGTTCTGACCACCCGGCAGCGCGCCGAGCTTCTGCGCCAGTACAACGCCGTGCTTGACGGGCTGGGTCTGGATACCGTCCGCGATGCGAATATGGGCATCGAAATGCTGATTCCGACGAAGCTTGTCGAATTGTCCCGGTACGAGCCGCCCTTTGCCCATTTCGACCCGGTCGGCGATGTGGATGCCAAGGTGTTGCTCATCAGCCAGCAAGGCGACACTTCCACGCTGCAGGGGCTGTACGACATCATGCAGACGCTCGAGATCGTGCCCGAGACGGGGCCGCGCATGATTGATGACAAGGGTTTTACGCTGGTCGGCGAAGGCGCGCTGAATATCACTTACACCAAGGCCTGGCTGGAGGATGGCAAGATCAAGGGGTTCACCCTGCTCTGGCCCGCCGGGGATGAGGAACGCCGCACCCGGCTGCTGAATGAAATGCAGACAAGTTTCAAGGCGATTGACGGGGTGCTGGATCCGACCGCCGGATCGGCCGAAGACCAGAGCATCGATCTGGTCGCGGGGCTGGAGGTCCGCAAGCCGCTGATGACGCGCTCGGGCTTTTTCGTGGACAATGCCGGCACGGTCGTGACCACGTCGGACGTGGTCGAAAGCTGCGGCCGGATCACGATAGATCAGGATCATGACGCCGAGGTCGCCTTCAGCAACACCGGACTTGGCATCGCGGTCCTGCGGCCCCAGGAGAGCCTGGCGCCGATTTCCATCGCCCAGTTCCAGAGCGCCGTGCCGCGCCTGCAATCAGTGGTGGCGGTCGCCGGATATTCCTATGGCGGCATATTGGGCGCGCCCACGCTGACCTTTGGCCAGTTGGCCGATCTGCGCGGGCTGAACGGCGAAGAAAGCATGAAAAGGCTGACGCTGGCGCCGCTCGACGGTGATGCCGGCGGGCCGGTTGTCGATGCGGGCGGCGCGGTCCTGGGAATGCTCCTGCCTGACCCGCAGGGCGGCCGCAAACTGCCCGAGGGCGTCAGCTTTGCCGCCAATGCGGACACAGTTCAGAAAGTCCTGGGCGAGGCCGGGGTCACCGCGGAGGGCACATCGGGCATCGCCCAGATCGCCCCCGAAACGCTGACCCGCAAGGCGGCTGACATGACCGTGCTGGTCAGTTGCTGGGAATAAGGCGCCGGAATAGCTCGGCCGAAGCCAAGTCACCCGCCTGGCAGGCGGCCTCCGAGCCGGCGCGGTCACAGCACGATGACAATTCATCTCAAATCGTGGGGCAATCGCCCGTTTTCCGCCGCAATTTCTGACCCAAACGGCCACGCACCACCGGCAGTTTCGTTCCAGCATTCCGACAGGGAAACAGGAGCGTCACCATGACAAGACCCCCGCTTTTTGCCAGCGCATTGGCGCTGATCGCCTGCACCGGCATCGCCGCTGCCGGCAATGGCGACAACCATCTCGGGATCGTCCATCACGAAACCCTCATGCCGCCGCAGGACACTGCCGTCCAATGCCGGTTCCTAATCGTCAACACCGCCACGCCCGGTTGCCCATGCCGTATCGCACAGCGCGGTTTCAGCGACGCATACTGACCCCGGGACGTCCGAACGCATGTGCGCCCAGGCCCTTTCCTGTCCTGTAGCCGGGGCACGCGCATGACCATCCCTTTCGGACCTCCGGTGTGCTGCGCCGCGCGGTGATCCCGGGTTGCCCGTCCAGCCGCCCAGGGATCACCGCGCGAGCGCGCCTTTGTCCGACAATCCCGCAATGGCCGAACCGCCGGTTGGCCGCCCGGACCCTAGGCGCATTTCGAATGGCCGCAGCTGGGGCAGGTCATGCACCCCTCGACCATCCGCATCCCGAACTCTCCGCAGGCCGGGCAGGCCGGGCCCCGCGGCGCGCCGCCCAGGTTGACCACGTCGGCCTTCGGGTCGGTCTTGAGCCCCATCCCCTCGCCCGCCAGAAACCCGGTCTGGATCATGTGCTGTTCTAGAATGCCGCCGATCGCCGCCAGGATGGAGGGCACGTATTTTCCCTGCATCCACGCGCCGCCGCGCGGATCGAACACGGCCTTGAGCTCCTCGACCACGAAAGACACGTCGCCGCCGCGCCGAAACACCGCCGAGATCATCCGCGTGAGCGCCACGGTCCAGGCGAAATGCTCCATGTTCTTGGAGTTGATGAACACCTCGAAGGGCCGCCTGTGGCCGTTCAGCACCACGTCATTGACGGTGATGTAGATCGCATGGTTGCTGTCGGGCCATTTCAACTTGTAGGTGTTGCCCTCCAGCGCCTCGGGCCGGTCCAGCGGGTCGGACATGTAGATCACGTCACCATGCGGGGTCTGGGGTTCTGAGTCATAGGCCAAGACTTCCGGTTCGCTATTCTTCTCACCAAAAAGCAACCAACCTGCTGGAACGCCAAATACTTTTGCGGCTGTCTCGGCGCCCTCTTTCGAAAGACCCTGAGCACCTCCAAGCCAGTTTGAATAACGGCTTCGCTGAATTCCCAAAGCATCGGCAGCCGCTTTCTGAGTCTCATAGCCAGAGTTGGATTGTGCCCACTTCAAGCGCTCTGCAACTGTTTCAAGTTTCGGCAGATCTTGAGTTTGCTGCGAAACACTCAGCACCGACCCCGTCACATCATTCGGCCGATAGGTCGTGCAGCCCTTGCAGCCGCTGTCCCAGGCCTGCAGATAGACATCCTTGAACGCCTCGAAAGAGATGTCCTCGGGGCAGTTAATGGTCTTGGAGATGCTCGAATCCACCCATTTCTGCGCCGCCGCCTGCATTTTGACGTGATCCGACGGGCTCAGCGTCTGGGCGTTCACGAAATAATCGGGCAGCTCGGCCGCGTCGCCGAATTTCTCGCGGTAAAGCTGCACCGCGTAATCCACCACCTCTTCCTCGGTCCGGCTGCCGTCCTTCTGCAGCACCTTGCGGGTGTAGGAATAGGCAAAGACCGGCTCGATGCCGCTGCTGACATTGCCGGCATAAAGGCTGATCGTCCCGGTCGGCGCGATCGAGGTCAGGAGCGCGTTTCGGATACCGTGTTCGGCCACCGCCTCGCGCACATCTTCGTCCATCCCCTGCATCGTGCCGCTGGCCAGGTAAGGCTCGGCATCGAACAGCGGGAACGCGCCCTTTTCCTTAGCCAGCTCCACCGACGCCAGGTAGGCGGCGCGGGCAATCGCGCGCAACCAGTCTGACGTCTGGCGCGCCGCCTCGTCCGAGCCATAACGCAGCCCCAGCATCAAAAGCGCATCAGCCAGTCCCGTGACCCCCAGCCCGATCCGGCGCTTGGCCTCAGCCTCGCGCGCCTGCGCCTCGAGCGGAAAGCGCGAGGCATCGACGGTGTTGTCCATCATCCGCACGGCGGTGGTGACCAGCGCGTTCAGCTCGGTCTGGCAGACATGCGCGCCCTCCTCGAACGGATGCCACACCAGCCGCGCCAGGTTGATCGACCCCAGCAGACAGGCGCCATAAGGCGGCAGGGGCTGTTCGCCGCAGGGATTGGTGGCGGCGATTTCCTCGACATAGTTCAGGTTGTTGGCCTGGTTGATCCGGTCGATGAAGATCACGCCCGGTTCGGCGAAATCATAGGTCGCCTGCATGATCCGGTTCCACAGATCGCGCGCCTGAATCGTGTGATAGACCTTGCCGCCGAATTGCAGCTCCCACGGGCCATCGGCCCTGACCGCCTCCATGAACGCATCGGTGATCAGAACCGAGAGGTTGAACATCCTCAGCCGCGCCGCGTCGGCCTTGGCGCCGACGAAATCCTCGATATCCGGGTGGTCGCAGCGCATCGTCGCCATCATCGCGCCGCGGCGGCTGCCGGCGCTCATGATCGTGCGGCACATCGCGTCCCAGACATCCATGAAACTCAGCGGCCCGCTGGCATCGGCGCCGACGCCCCTGACCTCGGCCCCCTTGGGCCGGATGGTGCTGAAATCATAGCCGATCCCGCCGCCCTGCTGCATGGTCAGCGCCGCCTCGCGCAGGGCATCGAAAATCCCGCTCATGTCGTCGGGGATCGTGCCCATCACGAAACAGTTGAACAGCGTCACCGCGCGGCCCGTTCCCGCGCCCGAGGTGATCCGCCCCGCGGGCAGGAACTTGAAATCTTCCAGCGCGGCATAGAACGTGTCTTCCCATGCCTCGGGCTTGTCCTCAACCACCGCCAGCGCCCGCGCGATCCGCCGCCAGCTATCCTCGACCGACTGGTCGCCATTCGCCCCGTCCGAGGGCGTGTAGCGGTATTTCATGTTCCAGATCTGTTCGGCGATCGGGGCGGCGAAACGGGACATGGATCGATTCCTCAAGACACAGCAGGAAACCACAATAGCTTGAAGCGCACAGCATTTCCACTACTCTATGTGGGCCAAAGGGGGATTCTGTGGCGATGATGCACCTGCTTAAACTCAGCGTCGGCAGCGAAAGCGTGGACAGCCTTGTGGCCTGGCAGAAAACCGGGCGTTCGCATGGCCCGGACGGCCTGCCGCGCCATGTCACGCGGATGTGGCCGAAACGCGAAAGCGAGATCATCGCCGGCGGCAGTATTTTCTGGGTGATCCAGGGGTTCATCCGCTGCCGGCAGCGGGTGCTGCGCTTTGACGAGGTGATCGGCAATGACGGCATCCGGCGCTGCGCCTTCGTGCTGGACCCCGAGGTGATCCGCACCACCAGCGCACAGCGCCGCCCGTTCCAGGGCTGGCGCTATCTCGACCCTGCCGATGCCCCCGCAGACCTGCCCCGGACACGCGCAAACGACGATGCCCTGCCCGATGACCTGTCGACGGCCCTGGCCGATATCGGCGTCCTCTGACCTAGGCCCAAATCGCCCCATGAGGGCGGACACGGGCGGGTGGGCGGGCGCCCGAATGGGGCGATCCGAACCGGGGATTTTCGGACAAACCGGCGTAGATAGGTGCCCGCCCGCGGCGCGTCCCCGCCAGCCGGCGCCTTTCCCCGGAATCGTTGCAAAAACATCGCACTACCCTGCAGGAATCCGCCAGTTTACCGGCATTTTTTAGCGCAAACATCACCACAAAAAAACGTGAACGAAACTTGTCGCCACCAGCCCTTGTTTTGCCTGCAGAGGCGCAACAGATAGCGCTTTGTCACCAGCGACAAGCCCGGGCAATACCGTCCGGGTCGCTAAGAAGGCGCCTCGTGAAAGAGGCTTAGGAAAGGAACGCTGACATGTTCAAGAAGATTACGCTTGCCACCGCCGCACTGGCCCTGGCAACCACGCCGGCGCTTGCCGGCTCCCCCGAACCCGCCCCGGCGGAACCGGTCATCGCCTCCCCGGCGCCGGTCGCCTCCACCCCTGACTGGACCGGCTTCTACGCCGGTGCCCAGCTGGGCTATGGCAATTTCGACGCGTCCCCCGGCGGTGACGAGGACGAATTCATCGGCGGTATCGTCGGCGGTTACGACTGGGACCTGGGAACCTGGGTTGCCGGTGTCGGCGCTGACTACGACTTCGCCGGTGGCGATGTCGAACAGATCGGCCGCCTGAAGGCACGCGCCGGCTACAAGATCGGCCAGGGCCTGCTCTATGGTACTGCCGGTTACGCCTATGCGGATGCAGACAACTTTGGCGATGACGACGGTTACGTGATCGGCGCCGGCTACGAGCATCTCATCAGCCAGAACTTCAGCCTGGGTGGCGAGGTTCTCTACCACGAGTTCGACAATTTCGACTCGACCGGCGTGGATGTCGAGGCCACCACCGTTCAGCTGCGCGGTACCTTCCGCTTCTGAAGCTCGATTACCTGACCTTGATGCCCCCGGACCCATCCGGGGGCATTTCCTGCAACCTCGCGATTGCGTATGCCCGTCGAACATGGTTGCCGGTACATCTCAACCATCTGAAAATAAAACGAAACACCGCCTACCTGCGGCTTGCGGACTGACCGCGGGCACCACCTTCACGACCAATTGATACCGCAAGACCCAATTTCTGGTTGTATGCTATACTTGTGATTCTAAACGGCCGTCCGCGCTGCCTCCGGGCGCCGGGACCGTACAACGAGGAAACCGGGTATGAAAACGGCATTTGCAACTCTTGTCATCGGTGCGCTCGGCGCCGGGGCAGCGTTTGCACAATCGCCGGACTGGACCGGGCCCTATGCCGGTGCACAGCTTGGTTTCGCCGATATCGACAGCAATCTCCCCGGGGTCAGCGGCGACGGGTTCATTGCCGGTATCGTTGGCGGGTATGACTGGGATCTGGGTGACTGGGTCGTGGGACTTGGGGCGGATTACGACTTTGCCGATATCAGCCTTGGCGCCGCCGCCGATCTTGAAGAGGTCTGGCGGATAAAATTCCGCGGCGGTTACAAGATCGGCCAGGGGTTGGCCTACGGAACGGCTGGCTACGCCAATGCCGACACCGACACGCTGGGCGACGATGACGGGTTCTTCATCGGTGCCGGCTACGAACGGCTGGTCGCGCCGAATTTCAGCCTTGGCGGCGAAGTGCTCTATCACGAGTTCGACAATTTCAGCGGCACGACCACCGATATCGACGCCACCACCGTCCAGGTCCGCGGCACGTTCCGCTTCTGATCCTGCACAACCCTTCCTGAAACTGCCACGGTCACTGCCCGATTCCTGCTGCATTGCAACGCCCCGGGCGACGTCGTCCGCGAAGCAGCGCAATACTGTCTGACTGGCATCGCTCAGATGACGCGCCGCCACCGATAGCTGCGGATAGGCGGCGCTCGCCACACGGGTCCCCGCCGAAAGGAACCCGAAACCGATTTCAGATGCCGCGCGGGGCAATTTCAGTGCCCTTGGCACAAATTCCTCGTATTTGGCCCCGCCGTCCCCCATATCTGAGCCATGAACAGACGCGACTTCACCCGTTCTCTGGCGGCCCTGAGCCTTGCGCCCCTGGCGCCGTCGCTGCCCGCGATTGCCGCGGCGCCGGTGCCCGCGCCGACCTTCACGCCCTATATGTACGGTCTGGCCGCCCATCTGGCGCGATCGACCGGGCTCTGCTCGGTGGGGATGCTGAGCCAACAACTGGCCGTGTCCCCGGCAACGGCCCGGGCAATGCAGGCACAGCTGATCCGCAGCGGGGTGATTTCCGCCCCGAACGCCGCCGGCATGGCGGTGGCGGCGCGGCCCTACATGACCTCGATCCGGTTCAAATCAGGCGCGGTCGTCGGGAAATCCGTGCGCCGGTATCTGCACCGGCTCGCCTCGGAAACGCCAACTGCGGGCACCCACGAAGACACACCCGACCCGGCCTAATCCAGCTTCAGCATCTGCTCCAGCCGGCGCAACGTCTGGCGATCGGCCTCGCTCGCCGCCGCCGCAGAGGAGGCAAAGAGCGTCGCCTGCGATTTCAGGATCAAGCCATCTCGAAGCGTCTTCAGGTGGTTGGCCCTCAGGGTGTCGCCGGTCGAGGTGATGTCGGCAATCGCTTCGGCGGTCTCGTTCTTGACCGTGCCTTCGGTCGCGCCCTGACTGTCGACCAGCTGGTAATCGGCCACGCCGTGTTCGCGCAGGAAATCCCGCACCAGGCGGTGATACTTGGTGGCGATCCTCAGCCGGAATCCATGCACCTGCCGAAACGCCGCCGCCGCCGCGTCCAGATCATCCAGCGTGCTGACATCCACCCAGGCTGACGGCACCGCCAACACCAGGTCGGCATGGCCGAAACCCAATGTGGCCAGTTCGCGCACCTGCAAATTCCACGGTCCCAGCTTCTCGCGCACCAGGTCGATACCGGTCACGCCCAGATGGATGCGCCCCGCGGCCAGTTCGCGCGGGATTTCACCCGCCGACAGCAGCACCAGTTCGACATTGTCGATCCCCTCGACGAAACCCGCATATTCCCGGTCCGATCCCGCCCAGCCCAGCACAACACCGCGCGCGCCGAACCACTGAAACGTCTTTTCCATCAGCCGGCCCTTGGACGGCACACCCAGCTTGATGCTCATGTCTGCCCCCCCAATGCCACCACCAGCCCGGGGCGGATCACGCCACCCACGGCCGGGATCTCTCGCCCCTGCCCCAGTTGCCGGGTCAGCGCGTCATACCGCCCGCCCGTCGCCACCGGCGGCAGATCCGGCCGCTGTGGCGCGTAGAAACCAAAGACGAAACCGTCGTAATATTCCATCTGTGTCCGGCCATAGGATGCCTCGAAATCGAGAGTTTCGATATCGACGCCGAGCGCGCCCAGCGCGTCCAGCCGGGCCGCAAGGCGGTCCACCGCGCCGGTGATCGCCGGCATGTCCACCGCGATATCGCGGAGCTGTTCAAGCGCAAAATGACTGGTCTCGCGCACGTCCAGGATGGATTCGATCAACGCCACCTCGTTCTTCGAGATCGGCGGTGTGGCGGCATCTTCGTGAAGCGCGGTGATGCGTGCGCCGATCTCGGCCCGGCTGCGCAGCCCGATGACCGGCGGCAGGTTCGCCAGCGGGTCAAGATCGGCCAGCAGCTCTGCCCGGCTTTCCGGCACCGGCAGCCGGCCCGAGAACCGGTCCATCAGGGCGCGAAACCGCCGGGGCCGCCAGATGTGCCGCCTGAGCGCCCGCTTGCGCCGATCCGTCGTGTTCAGCCCATCGACGGCCGCCATCAGGATGCCGATATCGCCGGTTGCGGCGCGTAACCCCAGAGGCGCCAGCATATCTGCGATCAGCGCGAATACCTCGGCATCCGAGGCAGCCGGATTATTGCGCTCGAAGATCTCGTAGCCCACCTGCAGATATTCGCTGGCGCGGTCGGGGTCGTCCTCCTGCCGGCGGAAAACCTCGCCCGCATAAGTGTATCGCGCCGGTTCGGCGCCGTGCGCCATGTGCATCTGCACAACCGGCACGGTGAAATCGGGGCGCAGCATCTGTTCGCCCCTCAGCGCATCCGACGTCACATAGGCCCGGCCGCGGATATCCTCGCCATAGAGGTCCAGCAACACCTCGGCGGGTTGCAGGATCGCGGCCTCGATGGGCTGCGCGCCGGCGCCTTCGAACGCAGCCCTCAGGCGTGCCGCCTCGGCCTTGATCGCGGCGCGTTCCGGCATCAGCCCTGCCCGTCCAGAATTTCCCGCACCTTGGCAACAAGCTGGTCGCGCGGCACCTCGAACTGGCTGGGGCGTTCCTTCCATTCCTCAAGCGTGGCATTTTCGGCGATCTTCGCCCCTAGGATCAGGTCCTTGATCTGGACGATGCCCTTTGCCTTTTCCTCTCCGCCCTCGATTACCGCCACGGGCGAGTTGCGCCGATCCGCATATTTCAGCTGGTTGCCGAAATTCTTTGGATTGCCCAGATAGACCTCGGCGCGGATACCGGCCTGCCGCAGTTCACCAACCATCGCCTGGTAATCGGCCATCCGGTCACGATCCATCACCGTGACCACGACCGGCCCTTCGGCCGCACCGCCGATCCGGCCCTTCTCACGCAGCGCCGCCAGCAGGCGGTCAACCCCGATACTGACGCCGGTGGCCGGCACGGCCTGCCCGGTAAAGCGCTTGACCAGGTCGTCATAGCGCCCGCCCCCGGCGACGGAACCGAATTGCCGGGGCCGTCCCTTCTCGTCGGTGATCTCGAAGGTCAGTTCAGCCTCGAAGACCGGGCCGGTGTAATACCCGAGACCACGCACGACAGAGGGGTCGATCTCGATCCGGTCAGGGCCATAGCCCTGTGCGTCAAGCAGCGCCGCGATCGTCTCAAGCTCCTGTACCCCTTCCGCACCGGTGACCGACGCGCCAATCGCCCCGCGCAGGTTATCGAGCGTCTCAGCGGCACTGCCGCCTTTTGAGGTCAGGAAGGCCAGAACCGGACCCGCCTGATCATCGCTGAGGCCAACGCCATCGATATAGGCCCCAGACGCATCCAGCCGCCCCTTGCCCAGAAGCTCGCGCACGCCCGCCTCGCCGACCTTGTCGAACTTGTCGATGGTGCGCAGGACCGCATCCTTCTGCGCGCTGTCATCCAGCCCCATCGCCTCGAGCACGCCGTTCAGCACCTTGCGATTGTTGACGCGCACGATGTAGTCGCCGCGCGGGATGCCGACCTCTTCCAGCGTGTCGGCCAGCATCGCGCAGATCTCGGCATCGGCGGCCATGCTGGCGGTGCCGACCGTATCCGCATCGCATTGATAGAACTGCCTGAACCGCCCCGGCCCCGGCTTCTCGTTGCGCCAGACGGGGCCCATCGCATAGCGCCGGTAGGGCGTGGGCAGGTCGTTGCGGTGCTGGGCATAGACCCGGGCCAGGGGCGCCGTCAGATCATAGCGCAGGGCGAGCCAGTCGCCGGGTTTCTCGCCCTCGGCGTCCTCCTGCCAGGCAAAAACCCCCGCGTTCGGGCGGTCGACATCCGGCAGGAACTTGCCCAGGGCCTCGACCGTTTCGACGCCCGAGCTTTCCAGCGCATCAAAGCCATAGCGATGGTAGACCCCCGCAATCTTGTGCAGCATTTCGGCGCGTTCCGACACTTCGGCGCCGAAATAATCGCGAAAACCCTTGGGCGTTTCCGCCCTGGGACGGGGCTGTTTCTTGTCCTTTGCCATGGGCACTGTCCTTGCGGCTGGTCGTTGCGGCGCGGTCTAGCGGATGGGCCGCGCGGGGGCAAGCGGCGGTGTGGTTGCCAGCGGCGCATTATGCCGGTAAGTCATGTGTCCATGAGACGCCTCGAAGAACAGATTTCCCACCTGACACGCACCGTCGACGACCTGTCTGACGTGGTTGCCCGTCAGGAAACGAAAATTGCCATGCTGACACGCCGTGTGCAGATGCTGATCGAACGAGAGGCGGAACGAGAGGCCGGTCTTGGGGGACAAGTGGTGCTGGGCGGCGATGAACGTCCGCCGCACTGGTAGCGGCCCGCAATACGGCCCATTCCGCCAACGGCCCGGCGTCAGATTTCCTCGACCGTAACCACGCCGCCCAGGCTTTTGATCGCGCCCTTGATCTGCGGATTTACGGGATAATCCTGCCCCGCGCTTACCTCAACTTCACCCGGCAAGCTGTTGTCAAGAAGGCAAAATACGACCGGACCCCGCCCCGCGTTCCTGACAGAGCCGGTGGCGTTCTGCAAAACGTTTGCAACCGACGATACCACCTCGGGCGTGTCGACGAATATCCGCAGACCCACGGCGCCTGCATCGGCCACCACGCCGTCGATCGGCTGAACCGACCGGGCCAGAAGCTTCAACTGCTCGCTCTCCATCGTGGCCTCGACGGTGATAACAACCTGGGATCCGGTGTCCAGGAATTCGCGTGATTTCTCAAGCGTTTCCGAGAACATCGTCACCTCGTAGCCGCCGGTCGTATCGCTGAGCTGCACAAAGGCAAACCGGTTTCCACGGGCGGATTTACGCTCTTGCCGGCCAGCCACGACCCCGGCCATCTTCAGCACCGCGGCGCCGCGTTCGGCGCGCAACGTGACCTCGTCCAGCGTCTTGACGTCCTTGCGCCTGAGCACGGTCATGTAATCGTCCAGCGGGTGGCCCGACAGGTAGAAACCCACCGCCTTGAATTCCTCGGTCAGGCGTTCGGCGGGCAGCCAGTCCTCGACCGGGGCCAGCCGCGGTTCGGGCAGGTCATCGCCCGCCTCGCCGAACAGTGACACCTGGTTGGAGTTTTTCTGCTCGAAAATCGCCGCGGAATAGTTCATCAGCCGCTCGACACTGTCGAACACCCGGCGCCTGTTGCGGTCCAGCGCATCAAACGCACCTGCCCGCGCCAGCATCTCAAGCGGGCGTTTACCGATCCGCTTCAGGTCCACCCGGCGGGCAAAATCATACAGCGTGGCAAATTCCTTGTCGCCGCGCCCTTCGGTGATCAGCTTCATCGCCTCCACACCCACGTTCTTGAGCGCCCCCAGCGCGTAGTGCAACGCGCCGCCCCTGACGGCAAATTTCGCCTCCGAGCGGTTCACACAGGGCGGGACATACGGCAGGTCGAGGCCCTTCTTCACCTCTTCGAAATAGACCGCCAGCTTGTCGGTCAGGTGAATATCGCAATTCATCACCCCGGCCATGAATTCAACCGGGTGATTGGTCTTCAGCCAGGCGGTCTGATAGCTGACCACCGCATAGGCCGCCGCGTGCGATTTGTTGAAGCCGTAATTGGCGAATTTCTCTAGAAGGTCAAAGACTTCGCTGGCCTTCTTCTTCTCGACACCATTTTCCGCCGCGCCCTTTTCGAACTTCGGCCGCTCGGCGTCCATCGCCTCCTTGATCTTCTTGCCCATCGCCCGGCGCAGCAGGTCGGCGCCGCCAAGGCTGTAGCCCGCCATGACCTGCGCGATCTGCATCACCTGTTCCTGGTAGACAATGATCCCCTGGGTTTCTTCAAGGATGTGGTCGATCAGCGGGTGTACCGAGGTGATCTCGCGCAGCCCGTTCTTGACCTCGCAATAGGTCGGGATGTTCTCCATCGGGCCGGGCCGGTAGAGCGCCACGAGGGCGACGATATCCTCGATGCAGGTGGGCTTCATCCGCTTGAGCGCATCCATCATGCCCGAGCTTTCCACCTGGAACACGGCGACCGTCTGCGCGCGGGAATAAAGTTCGTAGGTTTCCGGATCATCCAGCGGGATCGCGTTGATCTGGTTCTCGGCGCCCGGCGCCGGTTCGTAGATCGTGCTGCTGTCGGCGGCGATATGCAGGTCGCGCCCCTCGCCATGGATCTGTTCGATGGCGTTCTGGATCACGGTCAGGGTCTTCAGCCCCAGGAAGTCGAACTTGACCAGCCCCGCCTGTTCGACCCATTTCATGTTGAACTGGGTCGCCGGCATGTCCGAGCGCGGATCCTGGTAGAGCGGCACGAGGGCATCCAGCGGCCGGTCGCCGATCACCACGCCCGCGGCATGGGTCGAGGCGTTCCGCAGCAGCCCTTCGACCTGCATCCCGTATTTCAGCAGCCGGTCGACAACCTCTTCGTTCCTGGCCTCCTCGCGCAGCCGGTCCTCCTGCGCCAGCGCCTGTTCGATACTGACCGGCTTGACCCCTTCGACCGGGATCATCTTGGACAGGCGGTCCACCTGCCCGTAGGGCATCTGCAACACCCGCCCGATATCGCGCACCGCCGCCTTGGAAAGAAGCGCACCGAAGGTGATGATCTGGCCCACCTTGTCGCGGCCGTATTTCTCCTGCACGTAACTGATCACCTCCTCGCGGCGATCCATGCAGAAGTCGATGTCGAAGTCGGGCATGCTGACCCGTTCCGGGTTCAGGAACCGTTCGAAGAGCAGCGAGTAGCGCAGCGGATCAAGGTCGGTGATCGTCAGCGAATAGGCCACCAGGCTGCCCGCACCCGAGCCGCGCCCCGGCCCGACCGGGATGTCATGATCCTTGGCCCATTTGATGAAATCGGCAACGATCAGGAAATAGCCGGGAAACCCCATGCCCTCGATGATGCCCAACTCGAATTCCAGCCGCTTTTCATACTCCTCGACAGAGGTGGCATGGGGGATGACCGCCAGCCGCTCCTTCAGGCCCCGTTCAGCCTGTCGGCGCAGTTCCTCCACCTCGTCATCGGCGAATTTCGGCAGGATCGGATCGCGGCGATACGCACCAAAGGCACAGCGGCGGGCAATTTCCACCGTGTTTTCAATCGCTTCCGGAAGATCGGCAAACAGCGTCGCCATCTCGTGCGGGGATTTGAAATAATGCTGTGCGGTCAGGCGGCGGCGCGGCTGCGACTGATCCACATAGGCCCCATCGGCCACGCAGATCATCGCGTCATGCGCCTCGTACATGGCGGCGGTCGGGAAATAGACATCGTTCGTGGCCACCAGCGGCAGGCCCATCGCGTAGGCCATCTCGATGAATCCGCGCTCGGTCAGGCGTTCCGCCTCGGGCGCGCCGTTTTCACCCGGATGGCGCTGCAGTTCGACATAAAGCCGGTCAGCGAAGGCCTCGTGCAACTGCTGCATCAGCGTCTCGGCGGCGGGGCGTTGCCCGGCCTGCAACAGCCGCCCCACCGGGCCGTCCGGGCCACCGCTCAGGCAGATCACGCCGCCGACATGGGCCTGAAGGTCCGCCATGGTGACATGCGGCAGCTGCCCGTCCCCGCGCAGGTACAGCGCCGAGTTGAGTTTCATCAGGTTTTCATAGCCCTGCTCGTTCTGGGCCAGCAGAACCAGCGGTGCAGGCGGCTGGGTCTTCTCGCCCGGCATCGCCTGCCCGTTCCCGAAATCCACCTGGCAGCCCATGATCGGCTGAATGCCGGCGCCGCTGGCGGTCACGGAAAATTCCAGCGCCGCGAACATGTTGTTGGTATCGGTGACGGCAACCGCGGGCATGCCCGCATCGGCACATAGGCCCGGCAGTTTTTTCAGGCGCACAGCCCCTTCCAGCAGGGAATATTCGGTGTGCAGGCGAAGGTGGATGAATCGGGGCTGGCTGCTCATGTGCCGCATCCTATGTCAGCCCCGGCGCTGCTGCCAGCACTTCCGACAGGCGGGACCGAATTGCTATAGTCGCCCGCCTCGGATTGCTGCTACACTCGGGTCAAAAGCCCCGGCGCAGACCGGGATCGCGCCCGACGGGGGAAGGGATGACCAGCACACTTCTGACAATTTCTGGGCTGACCAAGGCCTATCCGGGGGTGGTCGCCAATGACGATGTCTCGTTCGATATCGGTGTGGGCGAAGTCCATGCCCTGCTGGGCGAAAACGGTGCGGGAAAATCGACTCTCGTCAAAATGATCTACGGGCTGGTCAAGCCCGATCGCGGCAGCATGATGCTGAAGGGCGCCCCTTTTTCCCCGGCAGAGCCGCGCGCGGCCCGTGCCGCCGGCGTGGCGATGGTGTTCCAGCATTTCTCGCTCTTCGACGCGCTGAACGTGGCGGAAAACATCGCCCTTGGCATGGAGAAACCGCCGAAACAGCGTGACCTGGCAACGCGCATCCGGGATGTGTCGGAAACCTACGGGCTGCCGCTGGACCCCTATCGCGTGGTGGGCGACCTGTCGGCGGGGGAACGCCAGCGGGTCGAGATAATCCGCTGCCTGCTGCAGGACCCCAAGCTGCTGATCATGGACGAGCCCACCAGCGTGCTGACCCCGCAGGAGGTCGAGATACTGTTCGCCACCCTGCGCAAGCTGACCGCCGAGGGCGTGTCGATCCTCTATATCTCCCACAAGCTCGAGGAAATCCGCGCGCTGTGCGATGCGGCCACCATCCTGCGGCTTGGCAGGAACGTCGGTACCTGCGTGCCGCGGGAAACCTCGGCGCGGGAAATGGCCGAGATGATGGTGGGCAGCGCGTTCGAGGCCCCCGCCCGCGCCGGCAAGGATCTGGGCGATGTCGCGCTGGAGGTTGCCGGCCTGTCCCTGGCCTCGCCAGGGGCGTTCGGAACCGCGTTGAAAGACATACATTTTGCCGTGCGACAAGGTGAGATCCTGGGCATTGGCGGGGTTGCCGGCAACGGCCAGGATGAATTGCTGGCCGCGCTTTCCGGCGAATTGCTCAGCGACGCGG
Organism: Roseovarius sp. CAU 1744; assembly: GCF_039839345.1. Lineage (NCBI taxonomy): Bacteria > Pseudomonadati > Pseudomonadota > Alphaproteobacteria > Rhodobacterales > Roseobacteraceae > Roseovarius > Roseovarius sp. CAU 1744. The sequence goes on from NZ_JBDOQV010000005.1 coordinate 350,370, forward strand.
GGGCGGTGGCGCTCAACGGTCGTCCAATCGGGCGCCTCGGCCCGAATGCACGGCGCGAGATGGGTCTGCTGAGCGCCCCCGAAGAGCGGCTGGGCCATGCAGCGGCCCCCGACATGAGCCTGATCGAAAACGCCCTGCTGACCGGGGCCAGCCGCGAAGGTCTGATGCGCAGGGGTTTCCTGAAATGGACCGCGGCGCGCGGCTTCGCCGAACGGATCATCGACACGTTCGACGTGCGCACGCCGGGGCCCGACAATGCGGCGCGGTCGCTTTCGGGCGGGAACCTGCAGAAATTCGTGATCGGCCGCGAGGTGCTGCAACGGCCCGAGGTGCTGGTGGTCAACCAGCCGACATGGGGTGTCGACGCCGCCGCTGCCGCCGCGATCCGGCAGGCGCTGTTGGACCTGGCCGCCGGCGGCACGGCGGTGATCTGCATTTCTCAGGACCTGGACGAACTGATGGAAATCTCGGACCGGTTCGGCGCATTGAACGAGGGGCGGCTGTCAGACATCCGTCCCGCGCGGGGCCTGAGCGTGGACGAGATCGGGTTGATGATGGGGGGCGCGCACGGGATGGAGGTGGCGCATGTGTAAATCGTTGTTTCTTGAGTATTTTTGCCAAGGTGAAGCAGGGGCGCCTGCATGCTGAGGCTGGAAAAACGCCCCCAGCCCTCGGGTTTCTGGTCCTGGCTGACACCGCTGATTGCCGTGGTGGTCACGATGGTGGCGGGCGGATTGCTGTTCGGCCTGTTGGGCAAGCCGCCCGTCGAAGCGATCCGCACGATTTTCTGGGAGCCGCTTTTTGGCGAGTTTGCCTTCTACTATCGTCCGCAACTGCTGGTGAAAGGCGCGCCGCTGGTGCTGATTGCCATTGGCCTCAGCCTGGGGTTCCGGGCAGGGATCTGGAATATCGGTGCCGAAGGTCAATATATCATCGGCGCGATCTGCGGGGCGGCGGTAGGGCTGGCCTTCTACCCCGCGGAAAGCTTCTTCATTTTCCCGCTGATGGTGCTGGCGGGTGCGCTTGGTGGCTGGGCCTGGGCAATGATCCCGGCGCTGTTGAAAGTGCGGTTCGGCACGAATGAAATCCTGGTATCGCTGATGCTGGTCTACGTGGCCGAGCAGCTTCTGGCGGCGATGGCGCTTGGGCCGCTCAAGAACCCCGAGGGCTTCGGCTTTCCGGGCAGCCGGAACCTGAAGGAATACCCTTCGGCCCATAATGCAGAGATCATTGCCGGGTCGGGGATGCACTGGGGCGTGGTCGCCGCGCTGATCGCGGTGATCTTTGCCTATATCCTGCTGAACCGTCACATCCTGGGTTACCAAGTCCGCCTGACGGGCCAGGCCCCGCGCGCGGCGCAGTTTGCCGGGGTGCGGCCCCGGCTGCTGATCCTGTTTTGCCTTGGCGCATCGGGCGCACTGGCCGGGCTGGCGGGACTTTTCGAAGTTGCCGGTCCTGCGGGCCAGATCAGCATCGATTTCAACGTCGGCTACGGCTTCACCGCGATTATCGTCGCGTTTCTGGGGCGGCTTCATCCTGTGGGCATCCTGCTGGCGGGCCTACTGATGGCGCTGACCTATATCGGCGGCGAGATCGCACAATCCAACCTCGGCCTGCCCGCCGCCGCGATCCAGCTTTTCCAGGGGATGCTTCTTTTCTTCCTGCTGGCTGTGGACGTACTGACCAACTATCGCATCCGGTTCAAGTCGGCGGAGGTGGCCTTATGACAGAGAGTGAATCACCGCAAGCAGGATGGGTCCTGAAATCCATCGCAATTCCAGCCTACATCGGTATCGGGGCTTTTTTCACATACTTCTCAACCAAGATATTATTCGCACCAATCTTGCACAACTTGCTGGTAGGCAAGGTTGAAGCGGTACAGGATATTCTTACAGGTTACCTTGGGATCGCAATATTATTTATGATTATTTACTTGCCGTTCCGGGTCCTAGTCTGGCTGATCGTCAAACTCTATAATTATGCGAATTCACGTTCTTTGCGAGCCAAAAGAAAGGAGCCGCCATTACCAGTCCAGCTTTTCGGCAAACGTTTCCTCAATAATTGCCTCTCGCTCGGAGCAGTTGCCGGATTATTAACATACTGCCTAGAGGAAGCCTTTTGATGGACCTGTCGTCAATCAATCCGACCCTCCTACTGGCCTCTTTGATGGTCGCGGCCACGCCGATCTTAATCGCAGCACTCGGAGAACTGGTGGTTGAACGCGCGGGCGTATTGAACCTGGGCGTCGAGGGGATGATGATCACCGGGGCGATCTGCGGCTTTGCTGTCGCGGTCGAAACCGGCTCTCCCCTTGTGGGATTTGTCGCCGCCGCCGCCGGGGGTGCATTGCTGTCATCGCTCTTTGCGCTGCTCACCCAGTTCGCGCTGGCCAACCAGGTCGCCTCTGGCCTTGCGCTGACGCTTTTCGGGCTGGGGCTGAGTTCGCTGATGGGCCAGGGCTATGTCGGGATCAAGCCACCCGCGACCGCCAAGCTGGACATCCCGCTCCTGAGCGACATCCCGGTGCTGGGGCCGATCCTCTTTGCGCACGATCTGATGGTCTATGTCGGGCTGGCGCTGGTGGCGGCGATCTGGGCGTTTCTGAAATACACCCGTGGCGGGCTGGTGCTGCGCGCGGTGGGGGAAAACCACGATGCCGCCCATGCGCTTGGCTACAAGGTGGTGCGGGTGCGGGTCATGGCGATCCTCTTCGGCGGGGCCTGCGCCGGGCTGGGGGGCGCCTATATCAGCCTCATCCGTGTGCCCCAATGGACCGAAGGCATGACTGCGGGTGCGGGATGGATCGCGCTGGCGCTGGTGGTTTTTGCCAGTTGGAAGGCAGGGCGCGTCTTGCTGGGTGCCTATCTTTTTGGCGGCGTTACGGTCTTGCAGCTCAATCTGCAGGCGGCAGGGGTTGATATTCCTGTCGAGTATCTTTCAATGTCGCCTTATCTCATCACCATTCTGGTGCTGGTCATCATGTCGGCGGACCGTTCGCGCGCGCCCGCCTCGCTTGGCCGCATCTTCCACGCCTCGGGTTGAGACCCGCACGAAACCAACAGGGAGACTTACATGAAACTGACGAAACTTCTGACCGGCGCGGCTCTGGCGCTTGGGCTGGCGACCACGGCGGTAGCACAGGACAAGACCAAGGTGGGGTTCATCTATGTCGGCCCCATCGGTGACGGCGGCTGGACCTATGAACATGACAAGGGCCGCCTGGCGGTCGAGGCGCATTTCGGCGACAAGGTCGAAACCGTCTATCAGGAAAGCGTGCCCGAGGGGGCGGATGCGGAACGTGCCATCACCCAGATGGCGCTGCAGGGGGCGGACCTGATCTTTACCACCTCCTTTGGCTATATGGAGCCGACCCTGGCCGTGGCGAACAAGTTTCCGGATGTGAAATTTGAACACGCGACCGGCTACAAGACCGCGCCCAACATGTCGGTCTATTCCGCGCGTTTCTACGAAGGTCGCGCGGTTCAAGGGCACATCGCGGGCAAGATGACCAAATCGAACATCATCGGCTACATCGCCTCATTCCCGATCCCCGAAGTGATCCGCGGCATCAACTCGGCCTATATCCACGCCAAGAAAGTCAACCCGGACGTCCAGTTCAAGATCATCTGGGCCTATACCTGGTTCGACCCGGCGAAAGAGGCCGATGCGGCCACCGCGCTCATTGAACAGGGCGCGGACGTGATCTTGCAGCACACGGATTCCACCGCGCCACAGGCCGCCGCTGAAAAGGCCGGGAATGTCATCACCTTCGGCCAGGCCTCTGACATGAGCGAATACGCGCCCCTGCCTCGGGTCAGCTCGATCATCGACAACTGGGCGCCCTACTATATCGCCCGCACCCAGGCGGTGATGGACGGCACCTGGGAAACCGTGAACACCTGGGACGGGATCGGGCCCGGCATGGTCGAGATCGGAGAGATCAGCGATGCGGTACCCGAAGACGTGAAAGCCGAGGCGCTGGCGATGGTCGAGGCCATCGGCTCGGGTGACTACCATCCCTTCACCGGCCCGCTGAAAAAGCAGGACGGCAGCGATTGGCTGGCCGAGGGCGAGGTTGCCGATGACGGCACGCTGGCAGGCATGAATTTCTATGTCGAGGGGCTGGAAGGCGACATTCCGCAATAATCCGGACAGCACACCCACAAGACAAACCCCCGCCATTGTGCGGGGGTTTTCGGTTGCGGGCAGCAACCCGTCAGCTCAGCACGGGCTGCCTGACCCCCGGCCGCGCTATAGCTCCGACATCGGCCCCCGGTATCGCCCGCGGGTCGCGCACGCCCCCACAAAGCCGCCAACCGATGGCCCACCGGTGTCCCGGCCGGGCCAACAATCAGTTTTCGGCAGGTAGCGGGGCGGCGCGGTGGTCAATGCCGCTTGTGCAAGCTCATCGACATCTCGTGCCATGGCATCCCGCCATGATCCGAGGCCGAGGGCCGGATGTAGCGATACCCGAATTTCTCGTACAGGGGGATGTGGTGTTCCTTGCAGATCAGATGAATCGTGCGCTTGCCCATTTCCAGCATCCGCCTGACAAATTCATCCATCAGCAGATTTGACCAGCCCCTGCCCTGGTAATCCGGATCGACCACGACGGACAAGATCACGACATTCGGTGCGTCCGGATCGTGCCCCGTCAGTTCCTTGAACGCCTCGTCCGACAGAGTGACCTCATGCGCGCACCCGGAATTGACGAAGCCAATCACGTTCTGCCCGACCTCCAGGATCAGGAACCCCTCGGGGTAGGTGGCGATGCGCCTGGCGATTTTTTCAAGGGTCGCCGCCTCAGCGCCCTCATATGCCGAAACCTCGATATCCAGGCATCGGTTCGCATCACCCGGACGCGCGTTTCTGAGGGTCCATTTGTTCATCTGAGCCTGGCGCGGCAATTTGGCTACGGGACGTGAAACCTGCCATTTTCTTTGCTGTTTGCCAAGCCGCGCCTTGCGCCGCCACACCAAAGAGCTTGCCCGGGCAAGGGCGATGCGCGGCCAGCCCGATGCGAACCGCCCGGGCGGGGTGTCATGGTGAAGCACACCGGCCAAGACCGGGGGGGGGGTCGCGTACCGGGACGGCGTGACCGCCCCCTACTCCGCCCATTCCCAGGGCCGGGTGTAGCTGCCCAGCACTTCGCCCAGTTTCGCCTCGTCCACATCGCCGGTCTTTTCCAGCTGCGCCACCAGGCCGCGTTTCTTGTCATCGACCACCTGAACGACCCGCGCCGCCAGCCCGGCCTTTTCAAGATCGGCGTTGTAGATCCGGGTGATGGCCATTTTTCGAAGGTCGGGCTTGAACACCTTGCCGACGGCGGTCTTGGGCAATTCGTCCAGCACCTCGATATATTTCGGGACGGCCGCGCGTTCGTGGACATGGATCTTGCAGTGCTCACGCAGTTCCTTGCCGGTCACGCTGGCGCCCTCGACCAGTTCGACATAGGCGCAGGGGATCTCTCCGGCATGGGAATCGGGCTGACCGATCGCGCCGGCCATTGCCACCGCCTTATGGGCCATCAGCGCTTCTTCGATATCGGCCGGGTCGATATTGTGCCCGCCGCGGATGATCAGATCCTTGGCGCGCCCGGTGATCCACAGATAGCCATCCTCGTCGATCCGGCCCAGATCGCCGGTCCGCAGGAATTTCTCCTTGTGATAGAGGTCTCGGTTCTTGGCGGCCTCGGTATAGGTGTTCCCCGCAAAAACCCCGGGATTGTCGATACAGATCTCTCCCACCTCGTCGGTGCCGCATTCCACCGGACCATCCGGGGAACTGTTGAAGATCTTGACGTTGGTATAGGGCAGTGGCACCCCGACCGAGCCCACTTTTTTCTGGCCCGTGGGCGGGTTGCACGAGACCAGGCAGGTCGCCTCGGTCAGGCCGTACCCTTCGATCACCGTCATGCCCGTAGCGCTTTCGAACCGCTTGAACAGCTCAAGCGGCATCGGCGCCGAGCCTGAAAACGCGTTCTTGACCGTCGACAGATCGGCATCCACCTTGCGCTGCATCAGCGCGGCGGTCGCGGTGGGCACGGTAATCACAAAGGTGATCTTCCAGCGTTCGCACAGCTTCCAGAAATTGTCGAAAACGCCGTCTCCGCGGAAACCGGCCGGCGTGGGAAAGACCACATGCGCGCCGGATTTGATCATCGCCATCAGGATGACATGGCAGGCAAAGACGTGAAACAGCGGCAGCGGACACATGACGACGTCGGTTTCCTTGAACAGCAACGTGTGACCAAGCCAGCCGTTGTAGATCATGCCGGAATAGCGGTGCTGCGCCACCTTGGGCATCCCGGTCGTTCCGCCGGTATGGAAATAGGCCCCTACCCTGTCCGCATCCGGGTCCTCGAAATCCAGCGACGTGTTCTGTTTCGCCATCTCTTTCTGGAAGCTCAGCACATCGGCATGGTGGCCCGCCGGATTCTTGGGGCGCACCAGCGGCACGATCCAGCTTTTGGGAGGGCTGAGATAGGTATTGAGGTCGATTTCAAGCACCGTGTGCACCCCCGGCGCATGGCGCACGGCCTCGGCGGTCTTCTGGGCGATGTCGGTTTTCGGAAAGGATTTGAGCGTGACGACGACCTTGGCGTCTGTCTCGCGCAGGATGGCGCCGATCTGTTCGGGTTCCAGCAGCGGGTTGATCGGGTTGACGATCCCCGCGATCATCCCGCCGATCGTGGCCATCGCGGTTTCAAGGCAATTGGGCAGCACCAGCGCCACCACGTCCGTTTCATTGATCCGCAGACTGCGGAACAGGTTTGCCGCCTGGCAGGCCTGGTCATGGAACTGCTGCCAGGTCAGGGTCTGTGCCTTGTCATCGGGCCCCGAGAACAGCTGGTAGGAGATCGCCGCCCGGTCGGGGAATGCCTTGGCCGTCTGCCGCAACATCTGGTACAGCGTCTCGGGTCGCTCACGCGCTTCCCACGGCATTTCATCCTGAATGGCGAGCACATCCGCCCGAGTGGCAAAGCTCATCTACGATCCTCCCAAATCGCCCGGAGCGCCGGGCATGTCCTGTTCTGTGCGCCCCAGAATGGGAGGGATTGTGTCCGCGCGCAAGTTTTACGCAACGTACCGCCCAACAGGATCAGCAATATCAGCTTGGCCCAGCGACGAAACCGGCGTGAAACCTCAGCCGTTCAGCGGATTTGTGCAGAGTCAGATTTTTGACTTGACTATTTTAGTAGGAAATAAGAATGGTTGCCGAGTAATTTTGTCAGAAAAGGAAGCCCCATGAGGACCCTTACCCTTGCCGCCGCCCTTGCCTTGGCCACGCCCGCCATCGGACAGGAGGTCAATGTCTATTCTTCGCGCCACTACGACACCGATGATGCGCTCTATGCCAAGTTCACCGAAGAAACAGGCATCAAGGTCAACCGGGTCGAGGCCAAGGCGGACGAGCTGATTGCCCGGCTTGAGGCCGAAGGCAACAACAGCCCGGCGGACGTGCTGATCACCGTCGATGTGGGCCGGATGGACCGCGCCGAACAAGCCGGCCTGCTGCAGGCATTTTCCTCGGATGTGGTCGAACAGAAGATCCCGGCGCATTTCCAGCATCCCGACAACCTCTGGTTCGGCATCTCTCAGCGTGCGCGGATCATCTATTACGCCAAGGATCGCGTCGATACCCCGCCGGCAACCTACGAGGAACTGGCGGATGAGAAATGGAAAGGCACGATCTGTATTCGCTCGTCCTCGAACATCTACAACCAGTCGCTGATGGCGTCGATGATCGAAACCCATGGCGAGGACGCTGCCCGGGAATGGGCCGCCGGTGTGCTGGCCAACATGGCGCGTGATCCACAGGGTGGCGATACCGATCAGCTGCGCGGCATCGTGTCAGGCGAATGCGACGTGGCGGTCGGCAACCACTACTATTTCCTGCGCGGTTTTTCCAAGGATGTGGACGGGCTGACCAGCGGCATCGACAATATCGGCTGGGTCTGGCCGAACCAGGATGATCGCGGAACCCATGTGAACCTGTCCACCGCGGCGATTCTGGCCAACGCGCCGAATGCCGAGAATGCCACCAAGCTGGTCGAATTCCTGACCAGTGATTTTGCCCAGGAACACCTGGCGGTTCAAAACCACGAATATCCCGCCGTGACCGGGGCAACCGGCACCGAAACCACCGAACGCCTGGGCGAATTCAAGGGGGACGAGACCACCCCCACCGCCGCGTTCAGCCGCAACGCCGGTAAGGCACAGAAGATCTTCAACGAAGTCGGCTGGGACTGATACAGGGCAGAGCAGGCAAGGGGCGGTACCTATCGAAGGTGCCGCCCCTTTTCATTTGGCGGACCGCATGAAGGTCAGTCAACCACCACCAGGTCAACCTCGCGGTCTTCCAGCATGGACCTGATGGCCGCAGGCGGCTGCGTATCGGTATAGAACACGTCAAAACCCGGCGAGGTGCCCAACGCCACGGGCGCGCGCTTGTTAAACTTGCCATTATCCGCCACCACGATTTTGACTTGCGCATTGCGCGCCGCCACGCGGGCGATATTGGCCTCTTCGAGATCATGCAGCATGAAACCCGTCTCGGCATTCACCGCCCCCACGGAAAAGATCGCGAACTGCACCTTCAGCCGGCCGATCAGGTCCAGTGCCTCGGCCCCGAAGGCGCCGCCGTCATGCGCCCTGAGTTCGCCGCCTGCCAGAAAGACGCGGTTGCCGTTGCGCGTGGCCAGGGTGCTGGCGACAAAGGCGGAATTGGTCACCACGAACAGATCGCTTCGCTGTTTCAGCGCCATCGCCACATAGGCGGTGGTGGAGCCGATATCCAGAAACACCGAATCCCCGTCGCTTATCGTGTCGGCCACAGCTGACCCAAGCCGCGCCTTGACATCGGCGTGGGTGGAAATGCGGCTCTCGAATGTCGCCTCCGACAGATCCTCGACCAGGTGCACGCCGCCATGTACCTTGCGGACGATGTTGCTCTGTTCCAGCGTGCGGATATTCCGGCGGATGGTCTCGTTGGTGACACCCAGAACCTCGGCCAGGAAACTGACGCGGCACGATCCCCCGGCCTTCTTCAGCTCGTTGAGGATTTCTTCTTCGCGCTGGTTGGTGGTCTTTCCCTGTGTCTGCATGATCATCCTGATTGTTTGACACCCCCAGAAAGCCACAAAAAGCAACGCACGCCAAGTCAAATTTGCACTGAAAAGGGCGTGCTCACCTGATAATTGGGCCAATTATGTGGGAAAATGTGGTAATGATTGACTAAAGCCAAATTTTGCCGCAGGATTTTCCTGCAATCACATAAAAACCAAAGACTGCAAAACAGACGGGGAGTAATAAAATGTTTAATTTCAAAATTTTGGGCGCGATGGCGATAGCCGCCGCAACAGCCTCGGCAGGGTGGGCAGCAGATTCGTCCGACCCGATCAAGCTGACGCTGCACGACTGGTCCGGCCAGTTGATCAACACCAAGATCATGGGCAGCATCCTGGAAGAGGCCGGTTACAACGTCGAATATGTACAGGCCGACTACATCGCCCAGTTTGCCGGGCTGAAGACCGGCGATCTGCATCTTGCCATGGAAATCTGGGAAACCACCGGGCGCGGCGCGCTGGACGAGGCCACTGCCACCGGCAATGTCGTCAATGTGGGCGAAACCGGCCTGATGGCGATCGAGGAATGGTGGTATCCGATGTACATGAAGGAGCGTTGCCCCGGCCTGCCCGACTGGGAGGCGCTGAAAGACTGCGCCGAGGAATTCGCCACCGCCGAAACCTCGCCCAACGGACGCTATGTAGGCGGCCCCGTCACCTGGGGCGGGTTTGACGATGAACGGGTCGAGGCGCTGGAGCTGGATTTCGAAGTGGTGCACGCGGGCACCGACGCGGCGCTGTTTGCCGAATTGGAATCTGCCTATCAACGGCAAGATCCGGTCATTCTGTGGGTTTACGTGCCGCATTGGGCCCCGGCTAAATACGAAGGCGAATTCGTCGAATTTCCGCCCTACACACCGGAATGCTACGAAGACCCGTCAGTGGGCGTGAACCCGAACATGGCCTATGATTGCGGCAAGCCCCGCGGCCCGATCTGGAAGGCCGCCTGGGCAGGCCTGCAGGAAAAATGGCCCGGCGCCTATCCGATCATCGAAGCCTACAAGCTGAGCAACGAAGAGATGAGCGCCATGGTCGGCCGGGCCGACCTGGAAGGTGTCGATGTCGATACGGTTGTTGCCGACTGGATGGCCGAGAACAAGGACCGCTGGTCCGGCTGGATCGGGCAGTAATCTCCCCAGGCCGGGGCGGGCACGCGAGTCTTCCCCGGTCTAAATCTCAACAGGTTTGCTATCATTCTGCCGGTTCAACGGTCAGAATCGGGGTCTCTTGATGAATTCGACTTTCAAGCTTTCGTGCCGCAACATCTGGAAGCTTTACGGCACAGAGGCCGACGGGTTCCTGCGTCACAATCCCGACCCGTCGGACGCGGAAATGCGCGGCGCCGGCATCATCGGAGCGGTGCGCAACGCCAGCCTCGATATCGCCGAGGGCGAGATTTTCGTCATCATGGGGCTGTCGGGCTCGGGCAAGTCGACGCTGGTACGTTGCCTGTCGCGGCTGATCGAACCCACCGGCGGCGAGGTCTTGTTTGACGGTGCGGACCTGCTGCACGCCAGCGACGCGGAAATGATCGAAATCCGGCGTCACAAGCTGGGCATGGTGTTCCAGCATTTCGCGCTGCTGCCGCATCTGAGCGTATTGCAGAATGTCATGTTCCCCCTGACCGTGCAGGCCGTTCCTAAACCGAAAGCCGAGGCAAAGGCCCGCGAAGTGGTCGAGCTGGTCGGCCTTGAAGGGCGCGAAGACTACTACCCGCGCGAACTTTCCGGCGGGCAGCAACAGCGCGTCGGCATCGCGCGCTCTCTGGTCACGGAACCGGACCTGTGGTTCCTGGACGAGCCGTTTTCGGCGCTTGATCCGCTCATTCGCCGCGAGATGCAGGATGAATTCCTGAGCCTGCAGGCGCGCCTGCACAAGACCATCGTGTTCATCACCCATGATTTCGACGAGGCCGTGCGCCTGGCCGACCGGATCGCCATCATGAAGGACGGCAAAATCATCCAGGTGGCCACGCCCGAGGAACTGGTGGTCAACCCGGCCTCGGATTACGTCGAGGAGTTCACCCGCCACATCCCGCGCGACAAGGTGCTGACAGCCGGCGGGCTGATGACCAGCAGCGGCACCGCCGAGGGCATGCCGATCCCCGCCAGCGCCCGCATTTCGGACGTGGCCGAACGCATCATCATGGCCGAGGGGCCGGTGCCCGTGGCCGATGCCTCCGGCGCCATCGTCGGCACGATCGACCGCAAGGCCATCGCGCATGTCCTGTTCGGCTCCGGGGGTGGCACATGACCAGACGGCTCAGCCCCGCACTTCTGATCACGCTGGCCCTGATCGCCGTCACGATCCTTTTGGGCGCTTATGGCAGCGACCTGTCCAAGGCGCTGGATGCGCGCTGGCTTGTGAAATTCCCCTCGGCCTGGATCATCCCGTTCAAGACATACATCTCAGCCGCGATGAAATGGCTGGTCGAAGAGGCCGCCATCGGGCCGCTATCCTTTACCGATGTCACCCGGTTCATCGCCTGGCTGATCGAACAGCCGTACCGCTTTGTCCTGTCCCTGCTGGCGGACGGCTACACGACCGGGCGCGGGGCAGAGACACGCACCATCCTGCCCCCTGTCAGCTGGGTCGTCGTGACCGTCGCCGTCATGGCGCTTGGCCAGTATTGTCGCGACTGGCTGCTGGCCGCGCTGGTGGGCGCCTGTTTCGTCTATCTTGCGGTCTTCGGCCAATGGGACAGCGCGATGGTCACGCTGGCCTCGGTCCTGATTGCCGTGCCGATCGGCGCGGGCGGCGGGCTGCTGGTGGGGGTCTGGGCCTATCGCCATCCCCTGGGCGAGCGTATCCTGATGCCGGTCCTGGACCTGATGCAGACCATCCCGATCTTTGCCTATCTGGTGCCGATCCTGTTCATGTTCGGATTCGGCCCGGTTTCGGCGCTGGTGGCCACCATCATCTATGCCACGCCGCCGATGGTGCGGGTCACCATCCTGGCGCTGAAATCGGTCGATCCGGAACTGGTCGATTTCGGGCGCATGGTCGGAACGACGCCACGCCAACTGATGTGGCGCGTGCTGGTACCCTCGGCCTCGCACAGCCTGATGGTGGGCGTGAACCAGGTGATCATGCTGACACTGAACATGGTCATCATCGCGTCGATGATCGGCGCCGGCGGGCTGGGTTTTGACGTGCTGGCGGCGCTCAGGCGACTGGATATCGGCGCGGGGTTCGAGGCCGGTATCGCCATTGTCGTGCTGGCCATTGCCGTCGACCGGCTAAGCCAGGCCTTCGCCGAACGCATGGGCCAGATCCACCACCCGGTCACCGGCCAGAGCTGGCTGGTATCTCACAAGCGCACGGTGATCGTGCTGGTGTTGCTGGTGCTGACCTGGGCATTCGGGCGCTTCGCCCCTGCCCTGATGGATTATCCGCCATCGCAGACCATCACCACCGGCGCCTTCTGGGATGACACCGTCAAGTACCTCAACGTCAATTTCTTCGACACGTTCGAGGCGATCAAGGTCTTCTTCCTCACCTGGTTCCTGCTGCCGATCAAACGCACGCTTCTGGGCATTCCCTGGCCCTGGACCATCGCCATGCTGGTCCTGCTGGGCTGGCGCGCGGGCGGCTGGCGGCTGGCGCTTCTCTGCGGCGGGATGTCCGGGCTGATCGCCATTACCGGGCTGTGGCCCAAGGCGATGGTCACTGTCTATCTCTGCGGCGCCTCGGTCATCATCGCCACGCTCATTGGCGTGCCCCTTGGCGTTCTGGCCGCGCTGAACAAGCGCGCCGGCGTGGTCATCAACGTGCTGATCGACACGCTGCAGACCCTGCCCAGCTTCGTCTACCTGATCCCGGTGGTGATGCTGTTCCGCGTGGGCGATTTCACCGCCATGATCGCCATCGTCCTCTATGCCCTCGCCCCTGCCGTGCGCTATGCCGCCCACGGCGTGCGCAATGTCAGCCACGACCTGATCGAGGCCGGCATCGTCTCGGGCTGCACCCCCCGGCAGCTTCTGCGCCTCGTGCGCCTGCCCCTGGCCCTGCCCGAGATCCTGCTGGGCATCAACCAGACCATCATGCTGGCCCTGTCGATGCTGGTCATCACCGCCCTCGTCGGCACCCGCGATCTGGGCCAAGAGGTCTATATCGCGCTGACCAAGGCGGATACCGGTCGCGGCATCGTCGCCGGGCTGGCCATCGCCTTCATCGCCATCATCGCCGACCGGCTGGTCAATGCCAGCGCCCGCGGCGCCCGCAAACGCTTTGGATTGGAGAGCTGAGCCATGAGCCACGCCGATTTCCGCAGCCTGCCCTTCTGGCAGGGAGAGATCACCGCCACGCCGCTGGACGGCGGCATCACCAACGTGAACTACCTGGTCGAGGATGCGGGGCGCAAATACGTGGTGCGGGTGGGCGACGACATCCCGCTGCACCAGGTCATGCGCTTCAACGAACTGTCCGCCAGCCGCGCCGCCCATGCCGCCGGTATTTCGCCCGCCGTGGTTCATTCGGCGCCGGGGATCACCGTGCTGGAATACATTGACAGCAAGACGCTTACCGAAGAGGACGTGCGCGACCCCGCGATGCTGCCCCATGCGCTTGACCTGGTGATGCGCTGCCACCGCGAGGTGCCGAAACACCTGCGCGGGCCGTCACTCGTCTTCTGGGTGTTCCACGTCATCCGCGATTATGGCGCGACCCTGCTGGAACGCGACAGCAGCCATGCGGCGATAGTGCCGGAACTGGTCAAGATTGCGGGACAGCTGGAACAGGCCGCTGGTCCCTATGACATCGTTTTCGGCCACAACGATCTGCTTTGCGGCAATTTCCTGGATGACGGCAGCCGCCTGTGGCTGATCGATTACGATTATGCGGGGTTCAATTCGCCGCTTTTTGATCTGGGCGGGCTGGCCTCGAATAACGGGCTCAGCGAGGCGCAGGAAACCTGGATGCTCGAGACCTATTTCGAGGCCCCTGTCACCGGCGGGCTTCTGAACCGCTATTCGGCGATGAAATGCGCCTCGCTCCTGCGCGAAACGATGTGGAGCATGGTGTCCGAGATCACCTCGGAAATCGACTTTGATTATGGCGCGTACACGGCTGAAAACCTTGACCGTTTCCGCGCCGCGCACCGAAATTTCAACAATAGCTGAGGCACCATCATGGCAGAGCTTCCCACCACGGCCAAGGCAGTCGTCATCGGCGGCGGCATCATTGGCTGTTCCACCGCCTATCACCTGGCGAAACTGGGCTGGACCGACACGGTGCTGCTGGAACGCAAGAAACTGACGAGCGGAACCACCTTTCACGCTGCCGGGCTGGTAGGCCAATTGCGGTCAAACGCCAATATCACGCAGCTTCTGGGCTATTCGGTCGATCTCTACACCAAGCTCGAAGAGGAAACCGGCCTTGGCACCGGCTGGAAGATGAATGGCGGGCTGCGGCTGGCCTGCAATCAGGAACGCTGGACCGAAGTCAAGCGGCAGGCCACAACCGCCCACAGTTTCGGGCTGGAGATGGAGCTGCTGACCCCGGCGGAGGCGCTGGAACTGTGGCCGCTGATGGACATCTCGGACCTTGTCGGCGCGGCCTACATGCCCACTGACGGACAGGCCAACCCCTCGGACATCACGCAGGCGCTGGCCAAGGGCGCGCGCATGGCCGGTGCCGCGATCTTCGAGGATACTAAGGTGACCGACCTTGAAATCGAAAACGGCAGGATTCGCGCGGTCATCACCGATCAGGGCCGCATCGAATGCGAAAAAGTGATCTGCTGCGCCGGTCAATGGACCCGCGATTTCGCCGCGCGCTTCGGCGTCAACGTGCCGCTGGTGTCGATGGAGCATCAATACATGCTGACCGAACCGATGGGCGTACCCTCGACCCTGCCGACCCTGCGCGACCCGGACCGGCTGTGTTACTACAAGGAAGAGGTCGGCGGGCTGGTCATGGGCGGGTACGAGCCCAACCCGATCCCCTGGGCGGTAGAGGGTATCCCCGAGGGTTTCCACTATACCCTGCTCGACAGCAATTTCGACCATTTCGAGCAGATCATGGAACAGGCGCTTGGCCGGGTTCCGGGTTTGCAGACCGCCGGGATCAAGACGCTGACCAACGGGCCCGAAAGCTTTACCCCCGATGGCAATTTCATCATCGGAGAGGCGCCGGAACTCAGGAATTTCTATGTCGGCGCCGGGTTCAACGCCTTCGGCATCGCCTCAGGCGGGGGCGCGGGGATGGCGCTGGCGGAATGGGCGCACAAGGGCGCGCCGCCCTTTGACCTGTGGTCTGCCGATATCCGCCGCTTTGGCCGCCCGCATTTCGACACCGATTGGGTGCGCACCCGCACAGTCGAGGCCTACGGCAAGCACTACACCATGGCCTGGCCGCACGAGGAACATGATAGCGGCCGCCCCTGCCGGAAATCGCCGCTCTATGACACGCTCAAGGCGCAAGGCGCGTGTTTTGGTGAGAAGCTGGGCTGGGAACGGCCCAACTGGTTCGCGGCGGACGGCGAGACCGCAAAGGATGCCTACAGCTTCGGCCGCCAGAACTGGTTTGCCGCCAACGCGCGCGAGCACACGGCAGCGCGGCAGGCGGCGGTGCTGTTCGACCAGACCTCCTTTGCCAAATTCGCCCTCAAGGGCCCCGATGCCCTGTCCGCGATGAACTGGATCTGCGCCAACAATATCAACAAGCCGGTGGGCCGCCTGACCTATACCCAGATGCTCAATGACAAGGGCGGGATCGAATGTGACCTGACCGTCGCACGGGTGGCCGAGGATGAATTCTACATCGTCACCGGTACCGGGTTCGCGACCCATGATTTCAACTGGATCAGCCGCAACATCCCCGACGGCATGAATTGCCAGCTCTTCGATGTCACCTCGTCCAACGCGGTGTTGTCCCTGATGGGCCCCGAGGCACGCAATATCCTGCAGGAAGTCACGCGTGCGGACATGTCGGATGCCGCGTTCAAATTCGGCACCGTGCGGACCATCGGCATCGCCGGATGCCCGGTGCAAGCCCTGCGCATCACCTATGTGGGCGAGCTGGGGTGGGAGCTGCACCTGCCGGTCGAATACGCGCAGACCGTCTATGATGCATTGATGCGGGCGGGCAAGGCACGCGGGCTGGTCAATGCCGGCTACCGCACGATCGAGTCGCTGCGGCTTGAAAAAGGCTATCGCGCCTGGGGGTCGGATATCGGGCCGGATCATACCCCGTTCGAGGCCGGGTTGGGCTGGGCCGTGAAGCTTGCAAGCAATACCGATTTCAAGGGCCGCGCCGCGGCCGAGGCGCAGAAATCCGGCGGCGTGCAGAAGATGCTGGCCACATTCACGGTGGCGCCGGACGTCGTGCTGCTGGGGCGCGAGACGATCTACCGCGATGGCAAGCGCGTCGGCTGGTTAAGTTCGGGCGGGTTCGGCCATACGGTCGGCAAGTCGATCGGGCTGGGCTACGTGCGCAATGCCGAGGGTGTCGATGCCGACCATGTGCTGTCCGGGGACTACGAACTTGAGGTCGCAACCGAACGTGTGCCCGCAAACGTGCATCTGGCACCGCTTTACGACCCCGACATGGCCCGCATCAAGATGTAGGCGCAAGGCGCGGGAAAGATTGCAATAATCTCTCCCGGCCCGCGTGTTACCTGTCTGCGTTGAAGGTAAAGAGCTGCTCACCGTTGAGGCGATAGCCGTCGATCAGTTCCTGTGCCCGGTCGGATACCAGCCATGCCTCAAGCTGATCGGCAAGACCCGATTTGACATGCGGGTGTTTTTCCGGATTTACCGGCAGGTAGGCATATTGGTTGAACAGCACCGGATCGCCCGAAAACAGCAGCGCAAGATCACCCTTGTTGCCGAAATTGAGCCAGCTCGCGCGGTCCGACAGGATATAGGCCCCCATTCCCGACGCGGTGTTCAGTGCCGCACCCATGCCCGCGCCCACGGCGTTGTACCATTCGCCTTCGGGTGCAATCCCGGCGGCCGTCCACAGGCTCAGCTCTTTCTTGTGGGTGCCGCTGTCATCGCCCCTGCTGACAAAAGCCGCCCCGGTCCCCGCGATCCTTTGCAGCGCGTCGGTTGCATCCGCCGCGCCACCGACCCCGGCCGCATCCGCAGAAGGGCCGATCACCACGAAATCATTGTACATGATCTCGGTCCGGTGGGGGGCATTGCCTGCGGCCACAAACTTCTCCTCCGCGGCCTTGGCATGGACCAGAATGGCATCCACGTCGCCCGCCTCGCCCAGGCGCAGCGCCTGCCCGGTGCCCACCACCAGCAAGTGCACCTCGATACCGGTGTCCTTGCGAATCTCGGGCAGCAGCACCTCGGCCAGTCCGGAATTGTGAAATGACGTTGTCACCGCCATCTTCATCTCTTCCGCCAGGGCGGCGGTGCCCACGGCCATAGCCGCGATGAGTGCCGTAATCAGTCTTGTCATCGCTCTGGTCTCCTTCACTCCACGATGTCACCATTCAGAAAGGCCTGCGCCTGCGGCGTTTCCGGCTGGTCGAAAAACCCGCCCGCCGGGCCGAATTCCTGCACGCGCCCGTGCAGGATGAAAATCACTTCACTGGCCAGGCGTCTTGCCTGCCCCATGTCATGGGTGGACATGATCAGGCGCGTACCATCGGCGACCGCGCGCTGCAGGATGGCCTCGATCTCGCGCATTGCCCGCCCGTCGAGCGAGGCGCAGGGTTCGTCCAGAAACAGCAGGTCCGGGTTGCGGATCAGCGCCCGCGCCAGGGCCAGTTTCTGCCGCTCGCCGCCCGACAGGACCGTGGCCTGCCGCGCTGTCGCCTCGGACAGCCCGATCCGTTCTGCCCAGGCTTCGGCCTGCGCGCGCGCTTCGGCTTTCGGCAATTTCAGCAGGCGCAGCGGATAGATCAGGTTTTCCAGCACCGTCCGGCGGAGCATCACCGGGGTCTGAAAGACAAAGGCCTGTCGCCGCTGCGCCTCCTCGGTACTGCAGGCCCAGTCAATCTGACCGCCGTTCAGGCGAAGAATACCGTGCAACATCTTGAGAAGGCTGGTTTTGCCGGACCCGTTCGGCCCGATCACGATGGTCACGCCACCGGAACCGAGCGTCAGGTCGATCGGCCCGACCAGCACCTTGCCGCGCCGGCGCACCTGTGCACCAGAAACGTTGAGGGGAAAGAGATCGCTCACCACCTGCCCTCCCGCTCGGTATGGCTCAGCCAGTGGATGGTCAGGTTGATGGCAATCGCCAGGGCGATCAGCACGAAACCCAGGCCCAGTGCCAGCGCGAAATTGCCCTTGCCGGTCTCCAGCGCGATGGCCGTGGTCAACACCCGGGTCGCGTGGTCGATATTACCGCCGACGACCATGATCGCGCCGACCTCGCCGATCCCGCGTCCGAACCCGGCCAGCGCCGCCGTCAGCAGCGCCCGGCGGCTGTCCCATAACAGCGTCTTGATTCGCTGCGTCTGGGTGGTGTTCATAGAGATCAGCAGATCGTGGTATTCAGCCCAGAGATCGCGCAGCGACTGGTGGGCGATCGAGGCGATCAGCGGCACGATGATGATCACCTGCGCGATGATCATCGCCGTGGGCGTAAAAAGCAGGCCCAGCACCCCGAAGGGCCCCGCCCGCGACAGGAACACATAGACGATCAGCCCCACCACCACCGGCGGCAGCCCCATCAGCGCATTGAGCACCGCGATGGTGATCCGCCGGAACGGAAACCGCCGCACCGACAGCACGGCTGCCAGCGGCAGGGCGATCAGGCTGGCGATCAGCAACGCACTTAGCGTCACCTGCAACGACCGCAGCGTGATTTCCACCAGATCCGCATCCAGCGTGACAATCAGCCAGAAGGCCTGTGCGATCCCGTCCCAAAGCTCTGACATTGCAGGCAGTTTTCCCCTCACCCCGGCAAGCCCGGGGCATCCGACGCGCAGTTAACCGCGCGCCGCGGCCGGAAACAACCGCAAATCTTCAGTCAGCGGGCTGGCGCAGCACGGCGCCGGGATTCATGATCCTTTTGGGGTCCAGCGCGGCCTTGATCGCCCGCATCGCGGACATTTTGACCGGATCGCCATAGCGTTCCAGGTCATCGACCTTGAGCCGGCCGATCCCGTGCTCGGCGCTGACGGACCCGCCCATCCGGTGAACCAGGTCATGCACTGCGCGCTTGATCGCCTCGCGCAAGTCCAGGTACGAATCCCGGCTTTGACCCTTTGGCGGGAAGACATTGTAATGCAGGTTTCCGTCGCCCAGATGGCCGAAACAATTGACCCGGAAATCGCCCAGCCTGGCTATGACTTCGCCACCGCGGCGGATGAATTCGGGGATCGCGCCCATCGGCACCGAGATGTCGTGCGAACTGATCGACCCGACCCGCCGGTTGGCTTCGGGGATCTGTTCGCGGACCTCCCAGAACTGGTGCCGCTGCGCCTCGGACTGGGCGATCATCCCGTCGCTGACCAACCCTGCCTGCACCGCGTCGGCGAAGAGATCTTCGAGCGCCGCCGCCGGGTCCAGCCCCCGCGCGAGGCCCACGTCGATCAGAACGAACCAGTCAGGCGGCGCGTCGAATGGCTGGCGCAGATCGGGCAGCGTCTCGGCCAGGAAATCCAGGCCCGTCCGGTGCATCAGTTCAAATGCGCTGACCCCCTCGCCCAGGTGATTACGCGCCAGCGCCAGCAAGTCCAGCGCCGCCCCGGGGCCGGGCACCACAATCAGCGCCGTCCCCTCGCCCGCGGGGCGCGGGAAAAGCTTGAGCGCCGCCGCCGTGATCACCCCCAGCGTGCCCTCGGACCCGATCAGCAGGTTCTTCAGATCGTAGCCGGTGTTGTCCTTGCGCAGCCGTTTCAGCCCGTGCCAGATCTCACCGTTGGGCAGCACGGCCTCCAGCCCCAGGCAGAGGTCACGCGCATTGCCATAGCGCAGCACGTTCACCCCGCCGGCATTGGTCGCCAGGTTGCCGCCGATCCGGGCCGACCCCTTGGCCGCAATACTGAGCGGGAACAGACGGTCGACGGCCGCTGCGGCATCGTGAATGTCGGACAGGATTGTGCCCGCCTCGGCCACCATCACGTTTTCCTGCGGGTAAACGCCCCGGATCGCGCGCATCCGCTCCAGGCTCAGCAGCACCGGCGCCGGTCCCTCTGGCAGGATCTGCCCGCCAACCAGTCCGGTGCCGCCGCCATAGGGCACAACGCCCACCCCGGCGGTGAACGCGGCACGAATGGCCGTGGCCACGTCCTCGACCGTGGCTGGCGCCAGCACAACCCCCGCCTGCCCGGACCACCTGCCGCGCGGCTCTTCCAGGTAGTGCGGTGCGGCCTCACGAAAACACGATGGCGGCAACTGGCGGCGCAGATGGTCCACGAAGGCGGGAACGGCGGGGTTGAGTTTCATGGGTTATCTCTAGCACCTTCGCAAGCCGGGTCCAGACCCGCGGCTCATTCATCCTTGCGCAGGAAAGAGGGGCGCAGGACCATCACCGTTGGCCGGGTGGGCAGATGATCAAGCGACAGCGACAACTCGGAACCGCCCGCATCGACGATGTCGAAATCGCCCTCCATCCCGTTCAGGAACCGGCCCAGCGAGCCATCTGCGAACCAGTGCATCGGGATGACGATCCGCGCGCGGAACCGGTCCATGACCTTGAGCATCGTCGCCAGGTCCAGCGTGACCCCGCCATCGACCGCGGCCATCACCACGTCCAGCCGACCGATCGCGGCATATTGTTCGGCAGAAGGTTCGTGATGCAGATGCCCCAGATGCCCGATACACAGCCCGGCTGCCTCGAACACGAATATGGAATTGCCCTTCGGTTCGACGCCCCCGCCCGAGCGGATATCCGTGGAAATGTTGCGGATCAGCATTTCGCCCAGATCAAGATAATGATCGATGCCTTCGCCAAAGGGCCCCCATCCCGGCAGGACATGCGGAATGGCAGGGTCTGGATAGGCGGTGTAATGGGTCGAGTGGGCGTGGTTCATCGTCACCACATCGGGCATGAAATCGACATTGCCGACGAAGCCGGTGAAATCCGTGACCGCCGACAGCCCGCCGGGGGTCTGCAAGAGAAAACTCGCGTGCGAAAGATAGCGCAGGCGAACGGTGCCATCCTCGACCGGGTCAAGGAAGGCGGCCTGCTGCAACCAGGTCACCCCGGGCACCCGATCCGCAAAGGCAAGACAATGGCTGGGCGGACGTTCCTGCGCGGCCACGGCGACGGGCAGCAAGAGAAAGATATATGTCAGAAAGAACCGGATGAGCGCCCTCGCTTTTCCCAGATGATAGCACGCCCCGGATTGATTTCTACGGGGCATTGAGTCTGAGTTCTACTTTGTTCGCATGAAGAACGAGATTGTCGTAGACGGCGACGGAATTTTAGAAAATTCCGTATCGGAAAATTTCAAATTTTCCGCCCCGTTTTCTTTGAAGAAAACGGCCCTGGTTTCAGCAAAGCGCTTGCAACCACCGTTTTCATTACGTCTTGTCTCAACCGCGGCACACCAGGGCCCAGAGCCTAGCCTGCGTCCGTTCTGCCCCGGCGGTCCAGACGCAGCGCGGCATAGAGAACATGGGTGCGCCAGCGGCCGTTGATCTGCAGATAGCTCTGCGCCACGCCTTCATACTTGAAGCCGCATTTTTCCAGAAGCGCACGAGAGGCTTCGTTCTCCGGCAGGCAGGCGGCTTCGACCCGGCTGAGATCGAGCCGCTCGTAGGCGTAGTGCACGACGCTCCGGATCGCCTCTTGCATGTAGCCCTGCCGGGCATGTGGTTCACCGATCCAGTATCCCAGCGTACCGGCTTGCGACGGGCCGCGGCGGATATTGTCAAGCGTGATCGCCCCCAGCAGGTTCTGATCTTCGCGCCGGATCAGAAACAGCGGCACCGCCGAGCCGTTGCTGATCGACCGCTGCGCCCAGTAGACCCGGTTGGTGAACCCCTTTCGTGACAGGTGGTCGCCCGCCCAGACCGGTTCCCAGGGCGTCAGGAACTCGGCAGATTGTTCGCGCAGGCTGCGCCACGTCCGGAAATCGCTCAGGAGCGGCTGACGCAAGGTCATGCGCTCGGTCTCGATCCGAAGCTTGCGGCGCGGGATGAACATCAGGCCGCGCGCCTTTCCTGCAGGGCATCCAGCGTCGGGGCGCCCTCAACCGGGCCATATAGCGCCATCGCCGCGGGCGCCTTGCTGGCCAGTTGTTCAGCCAGTCTGCGAACATCCGCAAGCGTCACCGCGTCGATATTCGCGACGACTTCATCCAGCCCGGGCACCCGGCCCCAGATCTGCAGCATCCGGCTCAGGCGCTCGGCCCGGTTCGACGGGCTTTCCAGCCCCATCAGCAGGCCCGCTTTCATTTGCGCGCGGGCACGCTCCACCTCGACGTCGGTCATGTCATCCACGGCACGTTTCATCTCGTCCACGGTGATCTGCGCCAGATCGGCCATCTGCGCGGCCGAGGTGCCGGCGTAGATCGTGGTCATGCCGGTGTCGGCATAGGCCCCGGCCTGCGCGTAGATCGTGTAGCAGAGGCCGCGTTTTTCGCGCACCTCCTGGAACAACCGCGACGACATGGACCCGCCAAGCGCGCTGGCATAGATCTGCGCCGTGTAGATCGCCGGATCACTGTAATTCGGGCTCTCGAAGGCCAGGGCAAAATGCGCCTGTTCCAGGTCTTTCACATGGCGGCTTTCGCCCCCGGTGAACTTTGCCACCGGCGCCAGATGCGCCGGGGCCGCGGCCATGTCGCCGAACAGCGCCTCTGCGGATTTGACCAGCGCGGCGTGATCCACCGCCCCCGCCGCCGACAGGATCATCTGCCCGGGCCGGTAATGCTGATCGACGAAACCCTGCAGGTCGCCGCGCGAAAACGCCCGCACCCGTTCCTCTGCCCCCAGGATCGTGCGGCCCAGCGGATGGTCCGGATAGGCCTTTTCCTGCAACCAGTCAAAGATGATGTCGTCAGGCGTATCCAGCGCCTGGCCGATTTCCTGCAGGATCACGCCGCGTTCGATCTCAATCTCGTTCGGATCAAAAACCGGGTTACGCAGGATATCGGCAATCACGTCCAGCGCCAGCGGCACGTCGTCTTGCAGGACGCGCGCATAATAGGCCGTCACCTCGCGTGAGGTATAGGCATTGATATAGCCGCCCACATCCTCGATTTCCTCGGCAATCTGCAACGCGCTGCGCCGCTTGGTGCCCTTGAAGGCCATGTGTTCGAGGAAATGCGCGATGCCGTTCTGGCTGGCTTCCTCATGCCGTGCGCCGGCCAGAACCCAGATCCCGATCGAGGCTGACTGAAGCCCCGGCATATGCTCGGTGACGATGCGAAATCCGTTTGAAAGCGTAGTAAGATTGACAGTCAATTCCCGGTCCGTTCCTTTATGAGTGTCTCGATGGCGCCCAGGTCATTTTCCACCCGGGTAATCCGTTCCGACCGCTCATACAGGTCCGACATACGTTCCGGCAAGGGGGGACGCGTGCCGCTGGCGCCTTCCACCGCGTCGGGAAACTTGGCCGGGTGGGCGGTGGCCAGCGTGATCATCGGCGTTCCCGGGCTGCGGTGTTCCTCGGCCACCTTGACGCCGATCGCCGTGTGCGGGCACAGCAGTTCGCCCGTCCGGGCATGGGCGTCGCGGATCATGGCGCGGGTTTCATCCTCGTCACAGCGCCCGCTGTCGAAACTCTCGCGCAGCGCCTGAAGCGCGCCTTGCGACACGCTGAAGCCGCCGCCCTTCAGCTCATCCATCAACTGGCTGACCGCCGCACCGTCGCGCCCGTAGGCCTCGAACAGAGCACGCTCGAAATTCGAGCTGACCTGAATGTCCATCGACGGGCTGATCGAGGGGATCACGCCATCGGGCTTGTAATCCGAGGTGCTCAGGCAGCGGTGCAGAATGTCGTTCTGGTTGGTGGCCACCACCAGCCGGTCGATCGGCAGGCCCATGCGCTTGGCGATGTAGCCCGCGAAGATATCGCCGAAATTGCCGGTGGGCACGGTGAAGCTGACCGGGCGCTGTGGCGCGCCGAGGCTGACGGCGGAGGTGAAGTAATAGACCACCTGCGCCAGCACCCGTGCCCAGTTGATCGAGTTGACGCCGGCCAGTCCCACGGCATCGCGGAAGTCGAAATCGTTGAACATATCCTTCACGCGTGCCTGGCAATCATCGAAATGCCCGTCGACGGCCAGCGCGTGGACATTGGCCTCTGCCGGCGTCGACATCTGACGCCGCTGCACCTCGGAGACACGGCCATGCGGATAGAGGATGAACACGTCCACCGCGTCCAGCCCCTTGAAGGCCTCGATCGCGGCGCTGCCGGTATCCCCGCTCGTGGCCCCCACGATGCAGACCCGGTTGCCCGATCGCTTCAGCGACGCCTCGAACAGCTGGCCGATCAGCTGCATGGCGAAATCCTTGAACGCGAGCGTCGGCCCGTGGAACAGCTCCAGCAGGAAATGCCCACTGTCAAGCTGGACAAGCGGCGCCCGGGCTGCATGGCCGAAACCCGCATAGGCGCGGGCGATGATGGCGCGGAACTCCTCCTCGTCGAACGCCCCGCCGATATAGGGCTGCATGATCCGGTAGGCGGCCTCTTCATAGGAAACGCCCGCCAGCGCGGCGATGTCGGCGCGGCTCATCTGCGGGATGATCTCGGGCAGGTAAAGCCCGCCATCGCGCGCCAACCCCGTCAACATCGCCTCTTCGAAACTCAGAACCGGGGCCGTGCCCCTTGTCGAGATATATCTCACGTCACATCGCCTTTCGGTTTGCGGGTGGTCCGCCAGAGGAAATATCCGGTCATCGCCAGCCAGATCGCGGCCAGGGAAAACCAGGTGATTGCATAGTTCAAGTGATCGTTCGGAATGGCGCTCGTGTCCACCGGCAGCGGCGTCGCGCCAAGGTCCGTTTCCGACCAATCGCGTGCCACTACCAGCAGCGGTTCGGTGCCAAGCCGGTCGGCCATCTGGTCCAAGTCGCGTGCGAACCAGATATTGCCGATAACGTCATTATCCGGGGTCGAACTGTTGCGGTCGTCGGGCCAATGCAGGTTGCCGATGACGGTGACCGGGCCTGGGGGTATCTCTGGCAGGGGTGCGTCCACCTTGATGAACCCCAGATCGACCAGAACCGCGCGATCTGCCGTCCGAAGCGCCGTCACCAGCCGGTATCCCGCCCCGGCCTGTTTCCGGCTGACCAAGACCCGCAGCACCTCGCTCCCCGGCGTGCCCGTGACCCGGACCGGCAGATAGCGGTCGGCCACCGGGTCGGGCCGTGCGGGCAGCGCCACCGGCTCGGCCGCGATCCGCGCCTCGATCTCGGCAAGAACCCCTTCTTTCCAGGCCAGCCGCTGCACCTGCCAGACGCCCAGCCAGATCAGCACGACCGCCCCGGCCAGCCCGAAGATCAGAGGTATGAGAATGCGGCGCACGTTGCGGCTCCGTTAGAAAAGACAAAGCGCGCGAAATCTCCGCGCGCTTCGATTGTGTCGTCGGGTGGGTGCTAAGCCACCGCTCAGCCGCCCCAGATATAGACCGCGGCGAACAGGAACAGCCAGACCACGTCGACGAAGTGCCAGTACCAGGCCGCCGCCTCGAACCCGATATGTTTTTCCGGGGTGAAGTGGCCGCGATAGACGCGCAGCAGGCAGACGAACAGGAAGATCGTGCCGATGATCACATGCGCACCGTGGAAGCCGGTGGCCATGAAGAAGGACGCGCCGTAGATATTGCCCGAGAAACCAAAGGCTGCGTGACTGTATTCATAGCCCTGGAAGACCGTGAACAGGGCGCCAAGCGCAATCGCGATGATCAGGCCCCATTTCATGTCTTCGCGGTTGTTTTCATGCACCAGCGCGTGGTGCGCCCAAGTCGCCGCACAGCCCGAGCAGAGCAGGATCAGCGTGTTGATCAGCGGCAGATGCCAGGGGTCGAAGGTTTCGATGCCCGCGGGCGGCCAGACCCCATCCTTGATCGGGCTTTCCGGCCCCATCGGGTACATGGCGTGCTTGAAAAAGGTCCAGAACCAGGCCGAGAAGAACATCACCTCGGACATGATGAACATGATGAAGCCATAGCGCAGGCCGATCCGCACCACGGGGGTGTGATCGCCCACCTTGCTTTCGGTCACCACGTCGGCCCACCAGCCATACATCACGTAACAGACGCCGGCAAAGCCCATCAGGAACACCCAGGGCTGGTTGTTGTCGATCCGCGGCGACATCCAGAGGACCGCGCCAAAGAGCATCACGAACCCGAAAAACGCGCCAAGGAACGGCCAGAGTGAGGGGTTCAGAATGTGATAATCGTGGTTTTTTTCATGTGCCATCTTCGGTTCCCTCGCTGGAAGGCTCAGTTCGTGTTTTTATCGGTTTCAGCATCCTGCGCAAGGGCGGCTTGCTCTTGCGGCAGGTCGATTTCGTAGAATGTATAGGACAGCGTGATCGTGTGGGTGTATTTCGCGTCCCGGTCGGTGACGATCTCGGGATCGACATAGAAGGTCACGGGCATCTCGACCCGCTCGCCGGGCTGCAGGACCTGTTCCTGGAAACAGAAACAGTCGATCTTGACAAAGAATCCCCCGGCCTCGTAGGGCGTGACATTGTAGCTCGACTGTCCGGCGATGGGTTTGTCCGTGGGGTTGTAGGCCTCGTAAAAGGCCAGACCGGTCTCGCCGATCCTGATTTCCATTTCACGCGCCACGGGCTTGAATTCCCACGGCATCCCACGTTCCTTGCTGGCGTCGAAGCGGATCTTGATGGTCTGGTCCAGCACGTTATCGGCCCCGGCCGTCGCCACGCCCGGCGTACCGCCGAAACCGGTCACCCGGCAGAACCAGTCATAGAACGGCACCGACGCCCAGGCCAGCCCGCCCATCAGCACCACGACCCCCACGAGCCGCGTCACCGTTCTGGTTTTTGCATCCATCGCCATCAATTGGCCTCCTCGGCCGCGGGGATCGCGAAATCTTCATTCGAAACCTTGGCGATCGTCAGCCCGAAAACCAGCGCCACGAACCCGGCGAGCACCAGGCCAAGGCCCAGGTTGCGGCTGAAGCGGCGCTTGTGCATCTCATGCTGCTTGGACAGGCTCATGACCAGCCTCCCAGCCCGTAGCCGCCCAGCGTGGCCTGCAACAGGATCGCGGTGAAATGGCCGAACAGGTAGTACAGCGACAGCTTGAACAATTTCCTCTCGGCACGATAACCATCGGCCTCGGCAGCGATCTCGTCCCGGCGCCAGATATCCACCGCGCCCTTCACGAACAGCGCGTTCAGTACCAGGGCCACGACCAGATAGATCGGCCCGCCGATACCCGTAAACGCTGTACCGATGGCGATCGGCGCCAGCAGCAGCGTGTAGGCCAGGATGTGCCGCCGCGTGGATTTGCGGCCATGCGTCACGGTCAGCATGGGCACGCCGGCATTTTCGTAGTCGGATTTCATGAACAGGGCCAGCGCCCAGAAATGCGGCGGTGTCCACATGAAGATCAGCGTGAACATCAGCACGCTTTCCACGCTGACGCCACCGGTGGCAACGGCCCAGCCGATCATCGGCGGAAAGGCCCCTGCCGCACCGCCGATCACGATATTCTGCGGTGTCCAGCGTTTCAGCCACATCGAGTAGATCACGACGTAGAAGAAGATCGTGAAGGCCAGCAGGCCCGCAGCCACGAAATTCGCCGCCAGCGCCAGCATCACCACCGACATCACGCTGAGCGTCATGCCAAAGGCAAACGCCTCGCCCTCGGTGATCCGCCCGGCGGGGATCGGCCGCCCCCGCGTCCGCTTCATGATCCGGTCGATATCGGCGTCCCACCACATGTTCAACGCGCCCGAGGCGCCACCGCCCACCGCGATGAAGAGGATCGCCGCCAGGCCGATGACGGGATGCACTCCCACCGGCGCCGCCAGCAGCCCGACAAGCGCGGTGAACACCACAAGTGACATCACCCGCGGCTTGAGCAGGGCAAAGAAGTCGCCGAAACCGGCTTCGCCGGTCTGCGCTGTCGTGGTATTCAGGCTCGCGTCGCTCATCAGCTTCCCCGAAATGGTGAGAAGGTTATCCCACCACCGTCATTTCACTCGGCCGAGGCCAGCTTGACCGCGGCAGGCAAGGTCGACGGATCACCGGCATATTCGTCGATCGCGCCCTTCAGCCACGCGTCATACGCTTCCTGGCTGACAACCTTGACGGTGATCGGCATATAGGCATGGTCCTTGCCGCACAGTTCGGAACACTGACCGAAATAGACGCCTTCCTTTTCGGCCTTGAACCAGAGCTGCGCCAGCCGGCCCGGCACCGCGTCCTGCTTGACGCCGAAAGCCGGGATCGTCCAGGCATGGATCACGTCGGCGCCGGTCACGGTCATCACAACGGTCTTGTCCACCGGCACGACCACGGCTGTATCCGTCGCCAGCAGGAATTCGTCGCGGGTATAGCCCGCCGCTTCCAGTTCGGCCACGACCTCGTCGTTCAGCACCTTGCCTTCGCCGATCAGGAAGCTTTCAAAGCCGAACTCGTGATCGGTGTATTCATAGCCCCAGTACCACTGGTAACCCGTCACCTTGATGTTGATCTCGCCCTCTGGGATCTCCTGCTGCTTGAACAGAACCGGCAACGAGAACGCGCCGATCAGCACAAGAATCACGATCGGGATGACGGTCCAGGCAACCTCCAGCGGCGAATTATGGGTGAATTTCGCCGGGTTCGGGTTGGCGCGGCTGTTGTAGCGGACAATCGCAAAGGCCAGCAACGCTGTCACGAACAGCGAAATCACCGTGATGATGACCAAAACCATGCTGTCCAGCCACACGATATCGCGCATCAGTTCTGTTGCGGCAGGCTGAAACCCGACGCCGCCCGTTTCCGGCCTGCCAATGATTTCAAGGTTTTCCTGCGCAGCAGCGGGGAGGGCAGAAGAAGCGGCCATCGCGGCCAGCAGTGGTTTTGTAAAACGCATAATGCACCCAGATCGGTTGAAGCGGTTCCCGGCGGTCTGTACGGATGGGACCAGACAGATCACGGAATCCCTTTGTTTCGTCGCCGTTAGAAACCATATTCTACGTCAACAGACAAGAATGACCATTGCGGCAAACGGACGCTTTTTTTGATTTGGATCAAAAAATTTGTCCCTGCCCACGTACAAGAGGCCCTCATGAGCGATAATTCCTTCCGCCCTTTCAAGACCGCGCTTGACCGCGACGCGGCATTGTCGCTGCTTCGGTCGGCGACCGACGGTGCAGATGACGGCGAGTTGTTCATCGAACGGCGCCGGGCCGAGGCGCTGGTTTTTGACGACGGCCGGGTGAAAACCGCAAGCTACGACGCCTCCGAGGGGTTCGGGTTGCGCGCGGTGCTGGGCGAGGTCACAGGCTATGCCCATTCCTCCGAGGTTTCGGAGGCGGCGCTGGCACGGGCGGTCGAGACCGCGCGTCTTGCCGTGGGCGCCGGCGGCGGCACGCTGGCCGATGCCCCTGCCCGCACCAACAAGCGCCTCTATACCGATGTCGACCCGATCAGCGGCGCGGCATTTCCGGTCAAGCTGGAAACCCTGCGCCAGATCGATGCCTTTGCCCGCGATCTGGATTCCCGCGTGGTCCAGGTGTCGGCCACGATTGCCGCCGCGCATCAGGAGGTCACGATCCTGCGCCCGGACGGGACCGAGGTATCGGATACGCGGCCGATGACCCGGGTCAATGTCTCGGTCATCGTCGAGCAGGACGGCCGCCGCGAAACCGGCACGGCGGGCGGTGGCGGGCGCGTGGGCCTGGATGGATTGCTTGACCCGTCGGACTGGCAGGCCAAGGCACGCGAGGCGCTACGCATCGCCACCGTCAACCTCGATGCCGTGCCGGCCCCGGCGGGCGTGATGGACGTGGTGCTGGGCCCCGGTTGGCCCGGCATCCTGCTGCACGAGGCCATCGGCCACGGGCTGGAGGGGGATTTCAACCGCAAGGGCAGCTCGGCTTTTGCCGGTCTCATGGGCCAGCAGATCGCGGCCAAGGGCGTGACCGTCCTGGATGACGGCACGATCCCCGACCGGCGCGGCAGCATCACCGTGGATGACGAGGGCACGCCCTCGGGCAGGAACGTGCTGATCAAGGACGGCGTCCTGGTGGGGTTCATGCAGGACCGGCAAAACGCCCGCCTGATGGGCGTTGCCCCCACCGGCAACGGGCGGCGCGAAAGCTTTGCCCACGCGCCGATGCCGCGCATGACCAACACCTACATGCTGGGCGGCGATGCCGATGCGGCCGATCTGGTGGCCGATCTCAGGGACGGCATCTATGCGGTGGGCTTCGGCGGCGGACAGGTCGACATTACCAATGGCAAGTTCGTGTTTTCCTGCACCGAAGCCTATCGCGTCGAAAACGGCAAGGTGGGCGCGCCGGTCAAGGGCGCCACGCTGATCGGCGACGGCGCAACCGCCCTGAAACACATTCGCGCCCTCGGCAACGACATGGCGCTGGATCCCGGTATGGGCAATTGCGGCAAGCAGGGCCAATGGGTGCCCGTCGGCGTGGGCCAGCCCACGGTGATGATCGGCGGGCTGACGGTGGGCGGGTCCGCCGCATGAGCGGCCGCGATGGCACGATCGACCCACAGGCGATGCGCGATTTTGGCGCCGCCGTCGATTTCGGTCGAACCGCCGCCGACTATGCCGCGCACCGGGCCGGGTTTCCGCACGCCTTTTTCGATCTTCTGCGCGATCGCGGGTTTGCCCGGCCCGGCCAGCGCGCGCTTGATCTAGGGTGCGGCACCGGTTCCGTGGCCCGCGGGCTGGCGCTGACCGGTCTCGAGGTGACCGGTCTCGACCCGGCGCAGCGGCTTCTGGATCAGGCAAAGACACTCGATGCGCGGGCAAATGTTTCTGTCACCTATGTCTGTGGCACTGCCGAAGCACCACCATTCTCAGCGCGCAGCTTCGATCTGATCACAGCCGGGCAATGCTGGCACTGGTTCGACCGGGCGAGTGTCGCCGCCTGGGCCGCGCAACTGCTCCGGCCCGGAGGGAGGATGATCATTGCACATTTCGACTGGCTGCCCTTGCCCGGAACGGTTGTTGCCGCGACCGAGGCCCTAATTCTCGCCCATAATCCCGATTGGGCCGGGGCGGGTGGCAGCGGTATTTATCCCGATTGGCTTGCCGATCTGGCCAGAGCCGGTTTCGCCGGGATCGAAACTGCGTCCTTCGACCTCACACAGCCCTACAGTCACGCCGCTTGGCGAGGCCGCATCCGGGCTAGTGCCGGCATATCCGCCAGCCTTGACGCAGCCGCGGTGACGCGCTTTGATTCAGAGCACGCCGCCTTGCTTGCCCGCAAGTTCCCGGTCGACCTGCTGCAGATCCCCCACCGCGTGTGGCTGGTCACCGGGCAGCGCACTCGCACCTGACCGCTTCGGGCCGCCACATCACCCGCTCCATGAACGGCCGCCTTCGCGGTAAACCGGAATCATGCGAGCACCCGCTTGCGCAGCTTTAACGGATTATCGGGGCCTGGTATGGGGCGGCGCCAATTCTGCCTCGCCATAAATGGGGAGCCCAAGGACATTCCGGGCAACCCCCAAGCTTTCAAGCTTCATTTCAATCAAATTTTTAATATCTATATTTCAATGGCTTAGAGTCGTTTCCGTCATTTCAGGTCGCCCTGCTTATTCTGATTTACCGCCCATTAACCACCCTGAACATAGAACTGGTGTTGCAAGCAGGCGGAGTCACGATGACCGAGGATTTAGAACATCCTTCCACTCACCCCCCACTCCCACCCACCACGGAAGATGATCGGATATCGTGGCTTCGTCTGTTGCGCTCCCGCCGGGTCGGGCCTTCCACTTTTTTCAGGCTGATGCACGAACATGGCACCGCGCAGGCCGCGCTCGAGGCGCTGCCCGAGGTGGCCCGCGCCGCCGGCGTCAAGGAATACGAGATCTGCCCCGAAGGCGTTGTCCTGGCCGAGCTGAAGGCCGCAAGGGACGCCGGTGCGCAGCTTGTCTGCGCCGGCAGCGACGCATACCCGCCGGATCTGCTGCAGATTTCCGATGCCCCGCCGCTATTCTGGTCCATCGGTGACATTTCCCTGTTGCAACGCCCGATGATTGCCCTGGTGGGCGCGCGCAACGCCTCGTCGCTGGGGCTGCGCATGGCCCGCGCCCTGGCCGCGGGATTGGGCGAAAAAGGCCATATTGTCGTCTCCGGCCTCGCACGCGGTATCGACACGGCGGCGCATCAGGCCGCGCTGGACACCGGGACGATTGCCGTGCTGGGCGGCGGCGTCGACGTGATGTACCCGGCCGAAAACACCAATCTGGCCCGGGACATCGCGCAATCCGGCCTGCGGCTGTCAGAGCAGCCGATGGGGCTGAGCCCGCAAGCGCGCCACTTTCCCCGCCGCAACAGGATCATCAGCGGCATGTCCCGCGCCACGGTCGTGGTCGAGGCGGCGGCGAAATCCGGCAGCCTCATCACCGCGCGCAACGCACTGGATCAGGGGCGCGAGGTGCTGGCCGTACCGGGCCACCCGTTCGATGCCCGCGCCGCCGGCTGCAATATGCTGATCCGCGACGGGGCCCGGCTGGTGCGCAATGCCGACGACGTGATCGAGGCGCTGCCGCAGACGGAAACGGTGTCCGAACAGATGGAAATCGCGCTGGAGCAACCACAGGCCGCGCCGGTTGTTTCTCGGCCGCAGGCCGACACGGCCACCCTGCACGCGCTGATCCTCCAGAGGCTGGGCCCCTCGCCCATCGCCGAGGATCAGCTGATCCGCGATCTTGCGGCACCGGCACATAACGTGTCGCCTGTGCTTGTCGACCTGGAGCTCGAAGGCCGAATCAAGCGCCAGGCCGGCGGGCTGCTCGCTCTGGCCGATTGACCTCTGCACCGGGCAGTGTCCGCACATCCTCGGTATGCCTCCCGGTGCGCAATCGCCGCCACCTTCCCACCGAACACCAATCTGAACAGGCCTTTTTCAGGGTGCATTGACAATTCCTCTTGCCACCCCACATGTTCCGCCGCCATAAGCCTCGTCCCGAGTCGAAAGGAGTTTCCATGCCCGTTGTCGTTGTCGAATCCCCCGCCAAGGCCAAGACAATCAACAAATATCTGGGCTCGGACTATACCGTTCTGGCGTCCTATGGACATGTACGTGACCTGCCACCCAAGGACGGATCGGTCGATACCGAGAACGATTTCGAGATGAAATGGGAGGTCGGCTACGACAGCCGCAAACATGTCAAGGCCATCGCCGACGCGCTCAAGGACGACAATGCGCTGATCCTCGCCACCGACCCGGACCGCGAGGGCGAGGCGATCAGCTGGCACCTCGAAGAGGCGCTGAGGAAACGCAAGGCGATCAAGAAGGACACGCCGGTCAGCCGCGTGGTGTTCAACGCGATCACCAAATCCGCGGTAACTGAGGCGATGGAGAACCCGCGCCAGGTGGACGGCCCCCTGGTCGAGGCCTATCTGGCCCGCCGCGCGCTGGACTACCTGGTGGGCTTCAACCTGTCGCCGGTGCTCTGGCGCAAGTTGCCGGGTGCGAAATCCGCGGGCCGTGTGCAATCGGTCTGCCTGCGCCTGATCGTCGAGCGCGAGATGGAGATCGAGGCATTCAAGCCACAGGAATACTGGTCTGTCAGGGCGATCCTGGGCACGCCGCGCGGCCAGGAATACGAGGCGCGGCTGACCGTGCTGGCAGGCAAGAAGCTGGACAAGTACGACATCGCCAATGAAACCCAGGCGGAACTGGCTGTGCAGGCGATCCAGAGCCGCGACCTGACGATCAAGTCGGTCGAGGCGAAACCGGCCTCGCGCAATCCGTCGGCGCCCTTCATGACCTCAACCCTGCAGCAGGAAGCCAGCCGCAAGTTCGGCATGGGCGCGCGCCAGACCATGTCGGCGGCGCAGCGGCTCTATGAGGCGGGCTACATCACCTACATGCGGACCGACGGCATCGACATGGCCCCCGAGGCGGTAATGGCCGCGCGCGACGCCATCAAGGACCGCTATGGCGAGGATTATGTCGCCAAGTCGCCGCGCATGTACAAGAACAAGGCCAAGAACGCGCAGGAAGCCCACGAATGTATCCGCCCGACGGACATGACCCGCGACGCATCGAAGATCAAGACCACCGACGCGGATCAGCGCAAGCTCTATGACCTGATCTGGAAACGCACGCTGGCCTGCCAGATGGCCTCGGCCCGGCTGGAGCGAACCACCGTGGATATCGCCAGTGCCGATGGCCAGGTGGGCCTGCGCGCGACCGGTCAGGTGATCCTTTTCGAGGGCTTCATGAAGGTCTACGAGGAAGGCCGCGACGACGCGGTCGTGGATGACGATGACAAGCGCCTGCCGCAGATCATGGAGGGCGAGACCGCCGAGAAACGCAAGGTCACGCCCGAGCAGCACTTCACCCAGCCCCCGCCGCGCTATACCGAGGCGACACTGGTCAAACGCATGGAAGAGCTGGGGATCGGCCGGCCTTCGACCTATGCCAGCATCGTCACCACGATCCAGGACCGCGAATATGTCCGCAAGGACAAGAACCGCCTGATCCCCGAGGACAAGGGCCGGATCGTCACCATTTTCCTGCTGAATTTCTTCCGCAAGTATGTTGGCTACGAATTCACCGCCGATCTCGAGGAAGAACTGGACGTGATCAGCGCCGGAGACGCGCATTACAAAGAGGTGCTGGCGAAGTTCTGGCGCGATTTCTCGGCGGCGATTGCCGAGACGTCCGAACTGCGCATCACCGAGGTGCTCAGCGTGCTGGACGAGGCCCTGGCCCCCACGCTCTACCCCCCGCGCGAAGATGGCAGCGATCCGCGGATCTGCCCGCTCTGCGGCACGGGCAAACTGCATCTCAAGACGTCGAAGTCCGGCGGGTTCGTCGGCTGCGGCAACTACCCGGAATGCCGTTACACCCGCCCCATCGGCGGTGATGCGGCCGAGGGCGGCGACCGGGTACTGGGCGAGGATGCGGGCGACGAGATCAGCCTGCGCTCGGGCCGGTTCGGACCTTATGTCCAGCGCGGCGAAGCCACCGAGGACAACAAGAAACCCCCGCGCGCCAGCCTGCCCAAGGGCTGGGCCGCCGACGACATGGATCTGGAAAAGGCGCTGACACTTCTCAGCCTCCCGCGCGAGGTCGGTCCACACCCGGATGACGGCGAGATGATCGAGGCGGGGATCGGCCGCTATGGGCCCTATGTCAAGCACGGCCGCCTTTATGCCAACCTCAAGGAGGTCGACGACGTCTTCACCATCGGCATGAATCGCGCGGTCGAGGAACTGGCCAAGAAAGCTGCCAGCCGCGGAGGTGGCCGCGCGGCGGCCAAACCGCTCAAGGAGTTGGGCGAACATCCCAACGATGGCGGCCCGGTCAATGTCATGGATGGCCGCTATGGCCCCTATGTGAAATGGGAGAAGGTGAACGCGACCCTGCCCAAAGGCGTCGAGCCCGCGGATGTCACGATGGAAATGGCCGTCGAACTGATCGCGGAAAAGGCGGCCAAGAAAGGCAAGGGCCGCAAGAAAGCCCCGGCAAAGAAGAAGGCCGCAAAATCGGCCTGATGTTGACGGCCACCCGGCGACACGGCTAAGACGTGCCTTCTTTTGGGATCAGGAAAGGAGGCGACCATGACCGGCCATCGCAAATATGACGATCTGCCGTCCTTTCGAGCGGACGTCGAAACGCCGCAGGGGTTTCCTGTCTGAGACCCAAGTCAAACGCGGCGTGCGCAGAACCCACGGCGGCGAGGTCTATCTGGTCGAAAAACTGGGACGCAACGATCCCTGCCCCTGTGGATCCGAGCGGTGCTTTCAAGAAATGCTGTCTGAAAACTGGCAGATATGACGGCGTTCTCAGAGATGGCTATTTTCAGATAGGTGTGGCGGCAGGATCAAACCCGCCCCATACGTAGTAATCCTAATAACCGCCGCTTTCCGGGGCAGGCACGTTGACTCTTGCCTGCGCTGCGCCTCATATCCGTGCAAAACGGCTGAAAGAGGTGTCCGCTATGAAGAAAGTATACGGTAGCGCGTCTGCGGCGCTGGACGGTTTGCTGCGTGATGGCATGCTGATTTCCGCGGGCGGGTTTGGTCTGTGCGGCATTCCCGAGTTGCTGATTGACGCGATTGTC